>PANO01000016.1 GCA_002707655.1 Deltaproteobacteria bacterium | reverse complement strand
AATGAAAAAATATTATCCATTAGAGCAAATCCAAATGATTGTCAATAAACTCCATCTATGGAAACTTATTGGAATCTTTAGCATTGTCTATGATATTGTGGATACAAGAAAATTGTGATGTTCCAGAGGTTCATTCGTCACAAATTTGTGCCATCTGAATTACAACTTTACTGCTCCAAGAGCTGTTTTATGTTAAACTAAATTATATCAGCTGCTTGTGAAGATAAAAGATGTTTTTCAGCAGACCCTAATTATGACTTTAATAAGTAATTTCAATGTGTTAAATGCATTGCGTAACATCAGTTATTGAAAGCAAAGAACGCAGCAATGTAAGGCGACTGTGGCCAGTCGAGCAAAGGTGATGGAAATCCGTGGTGGCGCAGACGGGTCATAAAGTCATAGCTAGAAGAGCAGCTTGTGCTTCCGGGCTTGAGTTCCCGCGACATTCCGCTAGACTCAATCTGGTATGGAACTCAGGACGTTTATGCAAAAACAACATCTGGTGCTCTGGCTGCTGGTGGCTCTGTTGGGGGGCGCGTCTCCGGCGTGGGCTTTCAAGATCGGGGTGGTGGACCTCAACCGTGCGCTCAACGAATCGGAATCCGGTATCCGCTCCCGGAACGTGCTGGAAGCACGGGGGCGTCAGAAGCAGAAGGAGTTTGAGGTGGAGGAGGAGGAGTTGCGGCAGTTGGGGGAGGAATTGCGCAACAACCCTTTGCTCACCAAAACAGCACGACAGCGTAAGGAGCAGGAGTTGCAGCAACGCCAGCAGCAGTTGCAGGAGCAGGCGCGGCAGTTCGAGCAGGAGTTGCGTGGGCAGGAGCGTCAGTTGACCGAGGCCATTTTCAACGAGTTGAAGGGGTCAATCCGCACGGTTTCGATGCGCGAGAAGTTCGACCTTGTGCTGGAGCGCAACGCCACTCAGGTGATCCTTTACATGCAGGAGGACACCACCGACCTCACCCAGAAGGTGATTGACCACTACAACGCCCTCAAAGCATCGGAGTGACCCGTGACCAAGGACATTGAAGCGATCCGCAAGATTCTGCCGCACCGCTACCCCTTTTTGATGATTGATCGCGTACTGGAGGTGCGCGAGGGGGAATTTTGCAAGGCAGTCAAGAATGTCACCATCAACGAGCCAATCTTTCAGGGGCACTTCCCGGAAATGGCGGTGTTTCCTGGGGTGCTGCAACTGGAGGCGATGGCGCAGACGAGCGCGTTCATCATTGATTCCGTGATGCAGGAAGACCACGGACTGATGGCGTTCTACGCCGGAGTCAACAATGCGAAATTCCGCAAGCAGGTGGTGCCCGGAGACCAGTTGGTGATCGAATCCACCCTCGCCAACCGCAAGAAGAATTTTTGGGTGTTCAACGCCAAAGCGCTGGTGGAGGGCAAGGTGGTCGCCCAGGCTGAAGTCCGTTTGATGGGGTCACCATGAGTGCATTCAGCGTTAAGGAAGTCCGCAAGATCGCCAAGCTCGCATCGCTGGAACTGACTTCAGAGGAGGAGCAGGAATTCGCCCAGCAGTTCGGCACCATCCTCGAATACTTTGAAAGGCTCAACGCCGTTGAGCTTCCGGAAAATTCGGAAGCCCTCAATCCCATCCTCGCCCCGCGTGTCCGTGAAGACCGCGCCGTTGATTCCCCGGTCACGCCGGAACAGTTCAGCCCCTACCTGGAAAACCGCTTCTTCAAGGTGCCCCGGGTCATTGATGCGTGACCGATGCCGACCGGGACGCCGNTGCCGCTCCGGCTGGGCATCCTTGGGCTGGTTCTCGGACTCCACGCCGCGCTAATTCCGCTCTTGCCGCAGTGGTTTCGCCCACCGCCACCCCCGGAAAANNCCCTGCTCATCGAACTGGAACGCTGGACGCCACCCACGCCTGTTCTGCCTGATTTCCAACCGGAACCACCGTCGCAGCAGCTCACAGCTTCATCGCCTGCGGAGCAAACGCCCATCCCGGAANCTCCCGTCGAGGAACTGGAAACGGATCAATTGGAAGACCTGATTCAGGAAACTCCGGCGGAACTGCTCAGTATGAAGCAGCTCAAGAGCGCNGTCCGCCGCTCCGAACCCCAGCTTNCCNCGCCGGAACCCCAGCCTGCGGAAAAATCGACGGTTCAGCCTCCCGCCGAAGCTGAAACCTCCCCACCGGAATCAACTGAACCGGGCACCGATTCTGCCGAAGCTGAGGAAAACTTGCTGGCACGACTGGAACCACAGATGCCGAATCCGGCCTTGAGTCCGGGGCAGCCCTCGCTTCCACCCAAGCCACAGCAAGCCGTAGCGATTCCACTGGCTTCCAAAACGCCGCTGCTTCCGGAGCAGTGGTTTTTGCGCGAAGGCATGTCGGTGTCGCTCAAACTCCCGGAACCCTCCGGGCCGCTCCAAGTCGGAGGGGAATTGCCCAAACCCTCGCTCCTCCCCGTTTCTCCAAATCGCAAATCCGCGCTCCCGCCCCCGCCGGGAGCGGGAGACTCCGGACGATCCGGCGGGGGTTTCTTCACGCTCAGTTCCTACGACTGGCCCTACGAGTCGTACATGGGGCGCTGGGCGCAGACCCTCCAATACACTTGGAACAACAATCCACCGCTCGACTACGCCCACGGGCTGCGTCCGCAGGGGGGCGATGTGTTTGTGCTGGTGCGCGTTGACCGCTCCGGCACCTTGGAATCCTACGAAATCACCAACGTGATCCTCGCTTCTCCGGAAATGGAGGCCTCCGTGATCTCGGCCCTGTTGGCATCCGGGCAACTGTCTGCGCTGCCGGATGATTTCGGGGAGGACGAACTGGTGGTTCACTTCCGCTTCATCTACCCGCCCCTGCGTTGAATCCGGGGGAATCGTCTTGTGAGGCGGAGAGCCGCTTGGTAGCCTGCTTGCTTGCATACCGATGCGGGGATGCTCGGTACGCGCACTCCAAAATCTGACGAAAAATCACACCCCTGACCCTTCCATGACCGGACAACAGAAACGCTACCTGCGCGGACTCGCCCACGCCCTCAAACCCGTGGTCAACATTGGCAAATCCGGACTCACAGACGAGGCGTTCAAGCAGATCGAGGCCCGCTTGCTCACCAACGAATTGATCAAGGTCAAAGTGATGGAACACAGCCCGTTCTCCCAGAAGGAGTGTGCCGCCAAGCTTGATGGACGCGAGGAGGTTGCGGTGGTGCAAGTGATCGGCAAGACAATCGTCCTCTATCGCCCCCATCTGGAAGAACCGATGATCACACTGCCAGGGGAGTGACCACCATGTGCCAAGACGGAAAAGGAGGAAGTAGGCCAGAACGAACTGACGCTGGGCGAGATTTACGACAAGTCAACTTCCCGGAGCTTCAAGAAATGGCATGAGCGAGACCTTCTACGTCACCACCCCGATTTACTACGTCAACAGCCACCCGCACATTGGGCACGCCTACACGACGATTGCCGCCGATGTGTTCACGCGCTACCGGCGGCTTTTTGGCGAAGAGGCGTATTTCCTGACGGGGACGGACGAACACGGGCAGAAGATTGCGGAATCGGCGGCGCAGGCCGAGATTGATCCGCAGGAGTTCGTGGACCGCATGGCGGGCGAGTTCCGGGACATGTGGCCCTCCCTGCACATTGCACACGATCAGTTCATCCGCACGACCGATCCGGAACACAAATCCGCAGTGCAGGCGGTGCTTCAGAGAATCCATGACCAGGGCGAAATCTACCTCAAGGAGTACGAAGGGCTGTACTGCGTCGGTTGCGAACGTTTTCTTGATGAATCGGAACTGACGCCGGAAGGNGATTGTCCGGATCACCAGAAGCCACCTCAGCCGCACAAGGAGCAGAACTACTTCTTCCGGATGAGCGCCTATCAGGCTTGGCTGGTGCAGTTGCTGGAAAACAATCCCGAACTGGTGTACCCCGGACGCTACCGCAACGAACTGCTGCGCTTCTTGGAAGCTCCCCTGCAAGACCTCTGCATTTCACGTCCGAAAAGCCGCTTGAGTTGGGGAATTGAACTGCCCTTCGACAAGGAGTTTGTCACCTACGTCTGGTTCGATGCGTTGCTCAACTACCCCAACGCCCTTGGCTGGCCGGATGCCCCGCGCTACCAAAAATTCTGGCCGCACTGCCACCACATCATCGGCAAGGACATTCTCAAGACGCACGGCATCTATTGGCCGTGCATGCTCAAAGCGGCGGGGATTCCCGTGTTTCAAAAACTGGTGGTTCATGGACACTGGGTGATCGGCGGCAGCAAGATGAGCAAGTCGCTCGGCAATGTTGTCAATCCACTGGACATGAAGNATCGCCTCGGTGTGGATGCNNTGCGCTACTTCCTGCTCCGCGAAATGAGCTTTGGGGAGGACGCGAACTTCACGGAAGCCCTCGCGCTCGCTCGCTACAACGGAGACCTCGCCAACAACCTCGGCAACCTCATCAGCCGCTCAATCACGCTCGCTCGCAAGAATTTTGACGGACAGGTGCCCCCGTGTGGAGAATTAGCCGAGTTGGAAACCAACTTGCGGCATGAGTTCACAGCAGGCGTGGGGCGTGTCCGGGAATTGGTGTGTGCCTTCCAACCGCATCGGGCGCTTGAGTTGGTGACACAACTCAGCAGTGCGGTCAACAAGTACATTGACGAACACAAGCCGTGGAAGTTGGCGAAGGAACCAGAACAGTGTGAACTCCTCGGAACCGTGCTGTACTCCGCGCTGGATTCCGCCCGCATCCTCGTGGGGCTGCTCCAGCCAGTGATGCCGGAGAAGATGGCAGAGGCGCAGCGGCTGCTTGGTCTTTCCGAGCAACCGCTTGAGCTTGGGCAACTGACTCCCGGAGGGCTGCAATCCGGTACGCAACTTCCGGAGCCGTCGCCGCTCTTTCCGAAATTGCAGCCGGCTCCGGCGGAATCCACGCCCAAGCCGACCAAAAAACAGCTGCCCGAACCGGCTCCGAAACCAAAGGCGGATGAATCAAATTCCGGAAACGAAATCGGCATCGACACCTTCCAGCAGATTGAACTGAAGGTCGGAATCGTCCGGGAGTGCCGACGCATGGAGAAATCGGACAAGCTGCTGGTCTCGCAGATTGATCTCGGAGAGGGTCGGTTGCGCAGCATCGTCTCCGGAGTGGCGGAGTTCTACACACCGGAACAGATGGTCGGCAAGCGCGTTGTGGTCGTGGCGAACCTCAAGCCCGTGAAACTGCGCGGCGAGCTTTCAGAAGGCATGGTGCTCGCATCGGACGATGGCACGACAATCACTGTGGTGGAGGCGCCCCAAGCAGCGGCTCCGGGCACGGTGGTGCGCTAGAAATTCAATTGACAATCGCAGGGTCTGGTGAAATACTGCGAAGACCTTAACTGGATCCGTCTGTCCATCTCAAAAAACGTTGCATGACCGTCGCTAACGATTATCTCCCCATCCTGATCCTGATTCTTGTGGGGGCAGGCCTTGCGGGGATGTTCACCATCATTGGTTTGGTGGTCGGCCCCAAGCTGCGTACCCGTGAGAAGGCGGCCCCATTCGAGTCCGGCTTCATCGGCAAAGGCATGGAGGGCCATCGCTACGACGTCAAGTTCTTCATGACTGCGTTGGTCTTTTTGGTTTTTGACGTGGAGATTGTCTTTCTCTACCCGTGGACGGTGCAACTCCGTGAGTTGGGCTGGTTCGGGTTCATCGCGAGCATGGTGTTCATTTCGGTGCTGACGCTTGGGTTGGTTTACGATTGGAAGAAAGGTGCACTCGAATGGGAGTGACGAAACAACGATATTAGGAGACGATATGGCTGCGGCAAACTACGGAGATTTTCTGACCACCACCTTCGACAACGTGGTGAACTGGTCGCGAAAATTCTCGCTGTTCCAGTACCCCTTTGTGACGGCGTGTTGCGGGATGGAGTACATGGCGGCAGCGTGTTCGCATTATGATATTGCACGCTTCGGTGCAGAAATCCCACGCTTTTCGCCAAGGCAGTCGGATGTCCTCTGGGTGGTCGGCACGATCACGCACAAGATGGCTCCGGTGCTGAAGACGATCTACGACCAGATGGCCGAGCCGAAGTGGGTGATAGCCTTTGGCGCCTGTGCGTCATCCGGGGGTTTTTACCAGAACTACTCGGTGCTTCAGGGCATTGATCGCCTGATTCCGGTCGATGTGTACATCGCCGGCTGCCCCCCGCGTCCGGAAGCCGTGCTTGACGGTCTGATGGAGTTGCAGCATCGCATCCAGAACGATGGGCCGACCGTCGAGAGCGGGATGCTCAACCCGTCCATGGCGCGGCACCGCGAGCAGAAACTCGACCACCTCAGTCGCTACTTCGAGATCCCGGACAAGCAACTGTTGGAAAACACTCAGAATCCCAAAAGCAACCGCAGCACCAAACCCGGCTATGTGTATTCCGATGAAAACGTGGTCGTGCGCCCGCACATGGGTTACGACTCGCCTGCCGACCAGCGCAAGAAAGAGGCACTCCGCGAAGAGTCCTGATCCTGTGGAAAAACTCGTCCTGACCCACGCACATGACTGAAACCACCACGGTTCCGGAGTCCGAAACTCCGAGGGCGCTCACGGCCCTGCTCCAGCAGCAGTTTCCGGACACGCTCATTGATTTCCACAATCACCGNGGCGATGAAACGGTCCGGGTCAAGCGCGAGGCGATTGTGTCCGTCTGCCAGTTCTTGCGCGATGATCCCCGTTGCAAGTTCGAATTGATGGTTGACCTGACCGCAGTGGATTATTTTGAACAACACCGCGAACCGCGCTTTGAGATGGTGTATCACTTCAAATCGCTCACCCACGGACACCGCTTGCGTGTCAAGACTCCGGTTCCGGAGGACGATTGCCGGGTGGATTCGATCCACGAACTTTGGGAAGCGGTCAACTGGTATGAGCGCGAGTGCTGGGACATGTTCGGCATCGAGTTCACGGGGCATCCGAACCTCACGCGCCTGCTCATGTACGAGCAGTTCGAAGGGCATCCCCTGCGTAAAGACTACCCCATGGATCGCCAGCAACCTATTATGGAACTGCGCGAGATTGACGAACGAAATCAGTACGGAAGGGCATGAGCATGGAGAGCGCACTCGCAGAACCTCAACTTTCCAGACTCCCCCTCGAAGCCGAAGAGGATACTTCGATCATGGCGATTGAGGTGGGGCCGGCGCATCCCGCGATGCATGGAATCGTGCGCTTCACCACCTATGTGGATGGCGAGACAATCGTGGACATGGTTCCGGAAATCGGCTACTTGCACCGGGGCTTTGAGAAGGAATCCGAAAACTCGAAGTGGATTCAGGTCATCCCCTACACCGACCGCCTTAACTACGTCTCGCCTCTGCTCAACAACATCGGCTACTCGATGGCCGTGGAAAAGCTCTTCGGGGCCGAGGTGCCACGGCGGGCGGAGTACACCCGTGTCATCATGGGAGAAATCTCCCGGATCACCGATCACCTCACCTGCGTTGGCGCGGCGGCGATGGAAGTGGGCGCGTTCACCTTCTTCCTCTGGTTCATCAAGGCCCGCGAATACCTCTGGGAACTCATCGAGCAGGTCAGCGGGGCGCGGATGACGACGAACTGGACGCGCTTCGGCGGCAACGCCACCGACCTTCCGGACGGCTTCCTCGACGACTTGCAGGAACGGCTCGACAAGGTCAAGGACATCCTCGACGAGTGCGACAAGCTGCTCTCGAAAAACAAGATTTTCATTGACCGCGTCAAGGACGTGGGGACGATCTCGAAGGAAGACGCGCTTTCCTTCGGGTTCTCCGGGCCAATGCTGCGTGCTTGCGGGGTGCCGTTTGACGTGCGGCGCTCCGATCCCCACTCGGTCTATGACGAACTCGATTTCGAGATTCCGGTCGGCACCGTGGGCGACTGCTTCGACCGCTACCTCGTTCGCATGGAAGAGATGCGCCAGAGCATCTCCATCATCGAGCAGGCGGCGGACAAGATGCCCTACGGCCCGATCATGACCGACCAGCGCTGGGTTGACTATCCGGACAAGAAGGAGGTGTACGGCAACATCGAGGGCTTGATCGAACACTTCAAGATGGTCATGGAAGGGCACCAGCCTCCGGAAGGCGAGGCCTATGTAGCCGTCGAGGGCGGCAACGGCGAGGTCGGTTTTTATGTCGTCTCAGACGGCTCCGGAGACCCCGTGCGAGTGCGGTTGCGCCCTCCGTGCTTCAACTATGTTCAGGCCATGAGGCACATGACCATCGGCCACTACATTGCCGACATCGTGCCCATCTTCGGCTCCATCAACATGATCGGCGGGGAGTTAGATCGCTAAAGAATGCTCTGCCTAAACGGATTCCGTGGTCTTTGTTCCCCATGCAGAAAGTGAGTATCAACGACTTGTCGCTGTATTGGATAATTTGATTGATGAAGTGGGTGAAGATGAGAATCCTCCCTTGGTTTCCTTGATGGAAGTCGTTGGAGTTCTGATCGAGAAGTATGAGGATGAGCATGTTCCAGAATTGTCAAAAATCTAGAAGTTGTTAATATCCGAGATGCGAACAGACACGATCACTATCCCCGCCCGTCGCGGCAAGGCCGCACAGGTCAAAGCCGGACAAGGCGTGAAAGTGATCAACACGCATGGGGCGCAGGTGGTGGACACTTGGGCGTTCCGAGCCGATGACCTGACCGAGTTCATGTCGATGGAACACAGCCGACCCTACTTCATGAAACTGCGCCCAGAAGCGGGCGACACGCTCGTGACCAACCAGCGTCGTCCAATCCTGACTTTGATCGAGGACACCTCCGGAGGCATTCATGACACCCTGATGGCGGCGTGTGACAACCCACGCTTTGGCTTGCTCGGCTGCACGGAGTACCATGACAACTGCACCGATAACCTCGCTGCCGGGATGCAGGAGCTTGGACTCAAAGAGCCGGAAACTCCGAGTCCGCTCAACCTTTTTATGCACATTCCATGGACGGTGGAGGGCGGCTTGGCATGGGAAGCTCCGGTTTCGACTCCGGGAAGCTATGTGGTGCTACGGGCGGAGATGGACTTGGTGGTCGCGTTTTCGGCGTGCCCCCAAGACATTCTGCCGATCAACGGCGTGATGCGAGCGCCCACTGAGGCACACTTTCAAATCCTCGACAACCTGTGAACCCTTTGCCGCAAAGCAGAGAACGTAAATGAATCCACTGCTTGAAATCCTCTCGATTCCGCTAGTCCAGACGATCCTGAAGATCATGTTCATGATCATGATCTTCGCCATGCCGCTCGGCACTCTGATGACGCTGATGGAGCGCAAGTGGAGCGCCATGGTGCAAGATCGGGTAGGACCGAACCGGGCGAACGTTGGGAACTTCCGGGGGCGCGGACTCGCTCATATTGCGGCGGACGCACTCAAGTCCATCTTCAAGGAGGACACGATACCGGAAGGCTCGGATCGCTTCCTCTACTTGATCGCACCCTTCTTCGGATTGATCGCCGGGGTTTCGGTTTTTGCGATTGTGCCCATCGCCGCACCGATTGGAAACTTCACCTTTCAGATCACGGATATTGAACCCGGATTGCTCTTCATCTTCGCCATCACCTCCCTGAGCGTCTATGGCGCGGTCCTCGCCGGAGCCAGTTCCAACAGCAAGTTCGCCTTACTCGGCGGCACCCGAGCCTCAGCGCAGATGATCTCCTATGAAGTCTTCATGGGTCTCGCGCTCATGGGCATCTTCATGGTCTATGGCTCCACCCGCGTCAGCGAAATCGTGGACGGCCAGAACGCCTACTGGTTTGGAAGCTTGATTCCCAAATGGGGAATCCTAACCCAACCGCTCGGCTTCCTACTCTTCACCACGGCTTTGGTCGCAGAAACCAAGCGGGCGCCGTTTGACGCTCCGGAAGGCGAATCCGAAATTGTTGCGGGCTACTTTTTAGAGTATTCTGGAATGCGCTGGTCGGCGTTCATGCTTGCCGAGTACCTTGCCATCGTCGGAGTTGCTGCACTTATCACCACGCTCTTCTTCGGCGGCTACCATGTCCCGTGGCTCCACCTTTGGGAGAGTGCTCCGGTCTGGTTGGTGCGAGTGCTTCAGTTCACCAAGTTCACCGCGTTTGTGCTCTTCTGTTGCTGGTTCCAGATTCAACTGCGCTGGACGGTGCCGAAATTCCGCTTCGACCAAACGATGGCCCTCGGCTGGAAAAAACTGCTACCGCTTTCGTTGGCGAACACCGTGGCCACAGCGGCCATCATCCTGATTTTTGTCTGAGAAAATTTATGGAACTGAAAGTCAAACAGATGCAACGGGTGGACGGATTCAAGGAATCCCTCTACCTGCCCGCGCTCTTCATGGGATTCCGCCTGACCGTCCGNCACTTCTTCCGCAACCTTTTTGGGTCAAAGGATGTGGTCACGGTGCAGTATCCGGAAGAGCATCGCCCGGTTTCGGTGCGCTGGCGTGGACGGCATCGGCTCACACGCCGGGAAGACGGCTTCCTCAAATGTGTAGCCTGCTACATGTGCGAAACGGTGTGTCCGGCAAAGTGCATCCACATTGACGCGGGAGATCATCCGGACCTCTCGGTGGAGAAATACCCCGTACACTTCGACATTGATGAACTGCGTTGCGTCTTCTGCGGACTCTGCGTGGANGCGTGTCCGAAGGAGGCGATTCGGATGGACACCGGTGTGATCTCGATGGCCTTTACATCGCGTAACACCTTCGATTTCACCCGTGATTTGCTCAAGGATGAGTACCAACCCAATGAGGTGACCAAATTCTCGGACGCGGACCTCCCGCAGCCCAAATCCCAAGCAGAGGCGCTTCCTAATTCGGTTGGTCTTCCTGCGGCATAATTCGACAGCGGGGCTAAGCATCCGCTCCCGCTCTCCCAAGTTTTCCCATTGACTGGCGAGTCCTTCACTCCGGACGAACAAGCGCGGCTTGCGCCTTACGTCACCAACACGGACCGCTCCATCTTTGCGCTCACGAACCTCCCAGAGGTGATCAAGGGCGCCCTCTTTTCACGCTACTCCCGTTCCACGCTGGGGCTGCGGCGTCTCCTGCTCCGGGAATTCATTGACGACGATGCGGCCGAATTCTCCGCAATCCAAGGTGGCACAGGAAACATCGCACAAGACACTGCGCTGGCGGTTGGACGNGCGCAGTCGTTCTACGACCGCATCCTCGACGGCTACGGGGACGACTCCATTGGCGAACTCGGNGGGGCGCATCTTGCGGTGGAGGAAGTCTCGATTCTGGCCACCAAAACACTGGAAGACGCTCGCATCGGCGGTTCACCGCTGGAGAAATCGACGCGCTACGTTTCCTTCGGGCAGAAAGTTGCGGGCGATTACCGTTTCTACAAAGAGCNGCGACTGCTCGACTCCCGACACCGCGAACGCTACCTGAACGCCTGCCGGACACTGTTTGACACCTACGATCAACTCAACGAACCGATCCGCGAGTACGTCCGCAGCCGCTTGCCCCGTGATCCAAACACCCCGGAGGCCGCTTACGAACGCTCCGTCCGCGCCTTGGGCTTTGACTTCATCCGGGGGCTGTTGCCCGCTGCGACCCTCACGAACATGGGGGTGTTCGGCAATGGACGCTTCTTTGAAAGCCTCATCTCCCGGCTCCGCATTGAACCTCTCCAGGAATTTCAGGACATCGCCCAAGCTTCTTGGGAAGAGTTGGCAAAGGTGGCCCCGTCCTTCATCCGTCGCGCCCATCCGGATCATCGGCACTTTCAAGGCTACGCCGCATTCATGGAAGCTCAACGGCAAAAAATTCAGTCGGTTGCCGAGCAGCTTGAACAGGGAAGTGCAGAGCCGCTTTCTCTCCCTGCCGGAACCTCCGGGGAGGTGCGTTTGGTGGAATGGGACGCTGACGCCGAGATCAAACTGCTGGCGGCCTTGCTGTACGAACACACGGCATTGCCGCTCCAGCAGGTGCAGGAGCAGGTTCGGCAACTGCCCGATGCCGAGCGCGAACGCATTGTCCGGGAAAGCATCGCCCTGCGCGAACACCGACGACACAAGCCGCCACGGGCACTGGAGCGTGTGTTCTACACCTTCGATTTGTTGGGCGATTATGGCATGTACCGCGACTTGCATCGTCACCGGATGCTCACGCAATGGCGGCAACCGCTGACCACGCGGTTCGGCTACAACATCCCTGTGGAACTGGAAGACGCCGGACTCGCCCAGCCCTACCACGCTGCAATGGCACAGGCGGCAGCAACATTTGAAGCAATTGCGGTGGACTATCCGCACGAAGCCCAATATGTCGTGCCGATGGCCTACCGCATCCGCTGGGCGATGCATATCAATCTNCGAGCGTTGCTGTGGCTTGTTGAATTGCGCAGCACACCGCAAGGTCATCCCGGCTACCGCCACATCGCGCAGGAACTCTTCCGGGAGGTAAAACGCGTACAACCTCGGTTGGCCGAGTGGATAAAGTTTGTTGACCTTGACAGCTACGCCTTGGGTCGCCTTGATGCCGAAGTCCGGCAGGAATCCAAGTCACCGTGAGTCTGGAAGCCGCTTTTCCGAGTTGCCTTTCTCGTCGGTTGTTGGTTATGTTAGTAATTTGTTGCTGCCTCCCGTGGTGGAACACGCACTCACAAACAGAGCATGGATAAACCCAAACATATCGTCCTGACCTCTCATCCGGGACGCGAGGAACAACGCGGCCCGAAAATCCAATGGGGGGAGGCCGACCCCAAAGTGCGAGGGCCAGTGATCGGCTCGGTGCAAAACCCGGCCAAGCGCAACGTCATCGGCACACACTCCGGCTCGTACTCCATCTACCGTGCCCTTGCGGTGGCGTCCGGACAACTGGATGCGGNTCATGTTCCGGACCTCACGGACACCACCCCGATTGTTCCCTTGGGGCAGCATCCGCAGTGGCATGATCCGGACAAGATTGTTGCGCTCGATCCTTTCGGGCATCTCGTTGGAGAGGTGTTTGCGGATGAATTGAAATCCGGTCTCGACATCCGCCCGACGATTGCAGTGACGCGGGCGCGGCTGCACCTCCCGGAATTNCAGATGGCGGTGAAGGAAGGCCGCATGATTCCGGATGGAAAAATCNTGCTGGAGTCCGGCGAGGTCAGCGTGACGAAAGTCGCGGTCGAACCGGTCTGGCACCTTCCGGGCGTGGCGAAGCGTTTTGACATTGGCGAGTCGCAGTTGCGCCGCAGCCTCTTTGAGCAAACCGGAGGCATGTTTCCGGAACTGGTGACTCGCCCCGACCACCATGTTTTCCTTCCGCCCATCGGCAGCATCACGATCTATGTCGTCGGCGACCTCGCGGCGGTCACGGACCCGAAACGCAAACTGGCCTGCCGCGTCCACGACGAGTGCAACGGCTCGGATGTGTTCGGCTCCGACATCTGCACCTGCCGCCCCTACCTCATTCACGGCATCGAGGTCTGCGTGGAAACCGCGCAACAGGGCGGTGCAGGCGTAATCGCGTATTTCCGCAAAGAAGGCCGTGCTTTGGGCGAAGTCACGAAATTTCTCGTTTACAATGCTCGCAAGCGGCAGGAAGGCGGGGACCGTGCCGAAACCTACTTTGAGCGCACCGAATGCATCGCAGGGGTGCAGGACATGCGCTTTCAGCAACTCATGCCGGACGTGCTGCACTGGTTGGGCATCACCCACATCGACCGCCTTGTTTCGATGAGCAACATGAAATACGACGCCATCGCGGGGCAGGGCATCACGGTCGGGGAGCGCGTGGCGATTCCGGACGATCAGATTCCAGACGACGCCAAGGTTGAGATTGACGCGAAAAAAGCGGCGGGCTACTTCACTCCGGAAGCGGTGGATTCGAGTTCGCTTGGGGAAACCACCGGACGCGACTTGGGAGAGTTTTGAGCATGGACGCCCAGGAAGCCGTCGAGCACTTGCGCTCTCCTGCAACGATTCGGGAACGCTGCCGAAGGGTGTACGAGGCCGCACGGTCGGATCGGCTCGAACACTTTCGGTTGGTTCCGGAACGACTGCCCGACGCTGTGGAAACCGTGGTTGCGGAAATCCGCAAAAACTACCCCGCGCTCGACATTCCGTACCACAGCCGCTGGCGGCATTTTGTGATTGATCGCGTGGATCATGCCACTCCCGTGCTGCGGCCACGGGTGGAAACCGATGCTCGTGAGCGCCTGCGGGTGCAGTTTGAACTTGCCGTCACCAGTGTGTTGCTGGACGCCGGAGCCGGAGCNGGCTGGTGTTTTCAGAATCCCTTAGATCGGCGTTCGCACGGACGCTCCGAAGGACTCGCCCTCGCCAGCTTTTACCTGTTTGCGGATGGTGCATTTTCGAGCAATCCCGACCATCCGTTTCGGGCCGATGCCGAAGGACTCCGGAACTTTAGCGCGGANAAACTGGCAGAGGGGTTTCAGGTTTCTNCCGACAACCCGCTGGTGGGTCTGGAGAAACGGGCGGAACTNCTCCGCAAGTTGGGAGAGGCGCTGACCACCCGCCCAAGTCAATTTGGCGGCGCACCTGCACGCATCGGCGATCTCGCTGATTGGTTCTGGGGTGAGGCANCACCCAACNATCAGGGCACGCGTTCGCTTCCAGCAGCAGTCATCCTGCGGGTCTTGCTCGACAGTTTCAGCAGCATTTGGCCCTCGCGTTTGGAAATTGATGGGCAGCCGCTCGGTGATGTTTGGCGGTATCCGGTGGTGCAGACAAACGACCTCACCAACGGACTGATTCCCTTTCACAAACTCTCGCAATGGCTGGCGTATTCACTGGTGGAACCGTTNGANGAATCCGGCCTCCGCATTGTGGAACTGGATGCGCTCACCGGACTTCCGGAATACCGCAACGGCGGGCTGTTCGTGGACCTTGGAGTGCTGGAACCCAAGCACCCGGAGGTGCTGGAAACCGTGCATTCGGTGGATTCGGAGGCGATCGTCGAGTGGCGGGCGCTCACCGTCTGTTTGCTTGATGAAATCGCCAAAGGCGTCCGTGCTGAGTTGGGATGCACTCCGGAAACGCTACCCCTGAGCCGCATTCTGCAAGGTGGCACTTGGAGTGCCGGACGCGCTCTTGCCCAAGCCAAACGTCCGGGAGGGGTGCCGCCAATCCAAATTGAAAGCGACGGCACTGTGTTCTGATTTTCGTTTACTCATTCAGGAGAATTCCATGTCTGAAAACTTTATCCACATCAAGCACCCGCTCGTTCAGCACAAGCTCTCGCTGATGCGCAAAAAGGACACCTCCACCAAAGGATTCCGCGACCTCATCCGCGAGGTTGGAATGCTGCTGGCTTATGAGGTGACGAAGGATTTGCCGCTCAAGTATGAGGAGATCGAGACTCCGTTGCAGAAGATGAACGCCCCCTTTCTTGGCGGCAAGAAGCTCTGCCTTGTGCCAATTCTGCGAGCCGGAATGGGATTGCTTGACGGTTTTTTGGCGATGATTCCTGCCGCTCGTGTAGGGCATATCGGACTCTACCGCGATCCAGAAACCCTCGTAGCCGTCGAGTACTACCTCAAACTTCCGGATTCCGTGGATGAGCGGCTTGTGATCGTCATTGATCCGATGCTTGCCACNGGACATTCCGCAGCCGCAGCCGTTTCCCGGATCAAGGAAAGCGGCGCGACCTCCATCCGTTTCGTCTGCCTGCTCGCTGCTCCGGAAGGNATCCGNTACTTCAACNAGGAGCANCCCGATGTCCCTGTTTATGCTGCGGCTTTGGANNAACGACTCAACGATCACGCCTACATTCTCCCCGGACTCGGAGATGCTGGAGACCGGATTTTCGGTACCAAGTGAACCCTGAGTTTGACCTAGGAACGAAACAATGAGGCTGCAAGTCGCCTTTGACCTGCTCAGTTTGGAGGAGGTGCNGGCATTGTTGGAGGAAGTGCATGACCTTGTGGACATCGTGGAAATTGGCACCCCGCTGATACTCAAGGAAGGCATACAGGCGGTCACAAAGATCAAGGAATGCTATCCGGATCAGGTGGTGCTTGCTGATCTGAAGATCATGGATGCGGGTGCCCTTGAAGCGGAAATCGGGTTTGATGCGGGAGCAGACATGATCACTGTGCTGGGGCTGGCTTCACAGACGACACAGAATGCGGCGAAAAGCACAGCTGAGCAACATGGAGGAAAGATCGTNGTTGACCTGATCAACCACCCACATCCTGTGCAGGAATGGGAGGAACTCCGCAAAATNGGTATGGATTTCTGTTGTATCCACACGGCACATGATGATGCACAACAGCACAACACGCCGTTGGAAACACTAGAAAATTTTCACAAAGTCCATGGTGTGAGCAGGGTCGCAGTTGCCGGAGGTGTTAAACCGTCCCTAATTCGTGAGATGAAATCCTTTCCGCCGGAGATCGTCGTGGTCGGAAGNTATATTACTGGTGCGGAGGATGCCCGCGAAGCAGTCCAAAAAATTAGAAAAGCGATGGATTGAGGATGAACTTTGCAGATTATTCCTCAACTGTGTTGAAAGAAATTGAACAGACTCTCAAGCAGGTTGATGGCTCCAAGCTTTCAGAATTTTCTGTTCAACTGTGGCAGTCGCCCAAGGTCTTTGTGGCCGGCGCCGGCAGAACCGGTCTAGTCATGCGTTGTTTTGCAATGCGCTTGATGCATTTGGGGTTGTATGTTCAAATTCTTGGTGACACCCTGACTGGGGCCATGAAAAAGGAGGATTGCTTGCTGATCGGTTCCGGCTCCGGAGAAACCCCTAGTTTGGTGAGCATTGCTGAAAAAGCGCAGGAACTGGGAGTCCGGATTGTCCTGTTCGGCATCAATCCAGATTCCAGCATCGGAAAATTGGCATCAGATTGTCTGAGGATTCCGGCACCCTCGCCAAAACTGAATCACGCAGCTGCTTGCCATTCGATTCAGCCCATGGGTTCACTCTTTGAGCAGAGTCTGTTGCTCACCTTGGATTCTCTTGTAGGCGTGATGATGCATCAAAAAGGCATGAACTCGAAGAGCATGTTTTTGAACCATGCGAATGTGGAATAAACCGCATTCTGAAAACAACATTAAGGAGAGCCTATGCTTTGAACACTTGTCTTCATTTTATTAGTCAGCGAGGAATTGAATTGATGCCTGGATTCGGAATCCGTGTTTCACTGGCTGACCCTCTATCATGCAACTCTAAGGAGTGACTTATGAAACTGTTATTTAAGAAATTATTGGGGATCTTTGTCCCTTTCATGTTACTTGCCAGCGGACCGGTTCATGCCGGAAAATTTGACGGCATCACGATTCGGGTGCTCTCAAGACCTGGTCCAGTCATCTCAGGTGCTGTTGACATGCGCGGCAAGAAGTTCACCGAACTTACCGGCGCCAAAGTCATTGTTCTGGAGTTGCCGTTCTCCGAACTGTTTAACAAGGTGCTCACAGACTGGTCTCAGGGCACGAACTCGATTGACGCAGCGGTGACTTCTTCTGCGTGGGTTCCGGAACTTGTTGATATGGGGCTGGTCGCAGACCTCAGCGATTTCGTTGCGAATGACCCAGGCCTAAAATTAGATGACATCACCGAGTATTTCCGTGAGTTCAATCAGAAAGTCAATGGCAAGACTTACACCCTGACTCTGGATGGTGATTTCCACATGTTCTATTATCGCACGGATGTGTTGAATCGCTTCAGCCAGGAGCCACCGACGACTTGGGACGAATGGTTCGAAGTGGCGAAGGCAATCCATGGTAAGGACTACAACGGCGATGGCGAACCCGACTATGCGTCCTGCGCGTTCAAGAAACGAGCTACGCAGAGTTACTTCACGGTCTGGTCCGTAGCGTCGGCCTTTATTCAGACNAAAGGAACTTCGCAAGGGGTGTTCTTTGATACCAAAANCGGCAAACCGTCGCTGCCCAATCCAGGGTTTGCAGAAGGTTTGCGCGTTTACAAAGAGATGGGNAAATACGGTCCGGCTGACGAGTTGAACATGGACATTGCCGATATCCGTGCGCTGTATCTGGCCGGGCGTTGTGCGATGGTGATCGAGTGGGGCGACACTTCTCCGCTGGCACTGGAAAGCGATACGGTAAGAAATCTCTGGGGAGCATCCCAGATGCTGGGCAGCNCCAGAGTGTGGAATCGTGACACCAACAGGCTTGAGCAGTGTAATCCCACGCTTTGCCCACACGCGATTAACGGTGTCAATCACGCACCATTCGGAGCGTTTGGTGGCTGGTCTGCGTATATCAACAAAAACGCCGATCCGAAAGTCATTCAGGCCGCGTATGAGTTTTTCTCCTACATGAATGCACCGGAGCAATCGAACATCGATGTCACGCAAGGTTGGACAGGATTCAATCCTTATCGCACATCGCAGTTTGAAGATATCGACAACTGGTTGGAAG
The DNA here is from genome assembly GCA_002707655.1 of Deltaproteobacteria bacterium. Next base: position 12,298 of record PANO01000016.1, on the reverse strand, counting down.
CAGGTTTCACCAGAGCNTCGGCAGCTGCGTACCTGAACGGTATGAAGCAAAGTTTGAGCAACCCGAACTTCGTTTCCGATCTCCGTATTCCGGGAGCCGCGCAATATACCAGCGTGATTCTCGATACTGAACTAGCGCGCTATCTAGCCGGTGAGATCAACGAAGAACAGACCATGTCCAACATCGCGGAAGCCTGGGAAGAGGTTACCGAAGACTTTGGGCGTGAGAAGCAGATGAAACTGTATCGGGCTACGCTGGGCCTCAAGGCGNATTATTAGCACTTGCCGATAACAGTGAGTTTTTGTTTGTAGCGTGACTGCACCGCATCAAATGCAGGGCAGGGGCCAGCCGGAGTCAACAACTCCGGCTGGTTCGCTTGTTTCCTCGGCCACGGGTTCAAACCTGAGCGAGTGGGTGGATCGTCNCTCACGACAGTTGTTCATTTTTCCCGCCGTCTTTCTAATCCTAGTTTTTTCCATCTTTCCACTGGTTGCCTCGCTCCTGATCACATTCACTCGCATTCGACCCAGAGCGGGGGGATATCAGATTCGCTGGGTCGGGTTCAAAAACTTCAAAAAATTATTTACAGGGTCGGAGCAGTATCACCTGCTTGGAACGTTCGAGGGCATCGGTATTTTCGGATGGGTGGTGATCGTTGTTACTGCTGTGGCAATGATTTACTGGCTCTACAGATATTCGCAGCAGGACTTTCGGCTCGTAGGGTTTGCCGGAAGACTAATCACGGCGAGTGCTACTTTTGGAATAGCGGTGTTATTTGGTGCGACTCTGTTCAGTGGCAATAATTTTGGCACGATACCGATGACACTCATTTATGTCCTGCTCGGTTGCTCGGTGCAGTTCTTAATCGGATTGGGATTGGCCTATTTGTGTTCGCTGCCCATCGCTGGGCGCGCATTCTTCCGGGTCGTCTTTTTCGTTCCATTGATGATCACACCGGTTGGCATCGCATACCAGTGGCGGATGCTGGCGGACATGCGGCTAGGGCCAGTCACACCGCTGTGGCACTGGGCAGGGCTGGGTGAATTTGCTTGGGGATCGAATGCGCTGGCGGCGCGGCTCATGGTCATGGTCGCTGATGGTTGGATGTGGATACCTTTCATGTTTGTGGTGATGCTTGCCGCATTGGAAACCGTGTCGCGTGACCAAGTTGAGGCTGCGGAAGTGGACGGAGCAGGAAAGTGGTTCATTTTTCGAGACATCACTTGGCCGCAGATTGCCCCGGTGGCAGGCACGGTTGTGCTGATTCGCTGGATCGAGGGCTTCAAGCTGGTTGACATTCCCAATGTCATGACCAACGGAGGTCCCGGCATTGCGACCGAAACCTTAACGATGCATTCGTGGACGCGCTGGCGATCACTGGATTTCGCCGGCTCATCGGCAGTGGCGTACACATTGTTGGTTGTCGCCGTGATCATCTGTGTTTCGTTTTTTAACTTTGTCATTCGCAAGCATGCTCACAGATTATGAATAGCAGCGCTGAGCCCAGTTTTGTAGGACGCCGCAGCCGTTGGTTCGAACCGGCGGGCATTGGCAAATTATCTCCCGGTGGAAAACTGATCACCTATTTCTTTTTGCTGCTGTGGGCATTCGTGGTCTTGTTTCCGATCTATTGGCTTTTGATAACGGCGTTCAAACTGCCACCCGATGTCAACAATGGCCCAGCCTATCTTCCTTGGATCGATTTTCAACCGTCTCTGCATGCTTGGAGGAACATATTTGTCGAGGATTTTGCAGATACATTCCGTTCCTACAGTAATTCGATCATCATCTCGTTTTTCTCTACGATACTGTGTGTGATCATCGGCTCATTGGCGGCTTATGCACTGGTTCGGATTCAATACAAACCAAAGTTCGGCTCCATTTTGCTGTTTGTTCTCAGTCTGGTAGGCGCGTTTATCGCGGTCGGACAGTGGGGAATAGACTGGCGATTCGGTGTGACAGCAGCATTGGCGGTCTTTTTTCTGTTGTGGCGGGCAACCGTGCGGAGACATTTGAGCGACCGGCAGATGTCGCTGGCACTTGGCGTGTTGCTCGTGGTCGCAGCAAGCTCGTTTTTCGCCGCAAGTTTGTCCGCCGAGTTCGCCGAATACGGACGCCCGGGATCGATTATTCTTGTGTTGCTGGTGATTGGGTGGAGTACGGCGCACTGGCTGAAAAGCTCAATCGGCAACGCGGATATTCTGTTCTGGATCATCTCCCAGCGCATCCTGCCCCCGGTTGTGGTCGTGTTACCCATCTACATCATGTTTCAGCGTATCGGTCTGCTCGATACCCACCTCGCGTTGATCCTTACCTATGCCGTTGTCAATCTACCGATCGTCGTGTGGTTGATGCACGATTTTATCTCCACCATTCCCCTAGATCTTGAGGAAAGTGCGCAGTTGGACGGCGCATCGCGTTTGCAGATTTTCTGGGAAATCGTTTTACCGTTATCCAGACCGGGGCTTGCGGCGACCACACTGCTGACATTGATTTTGTCTTGGAATGAGTACCTGCTGGCAACATTTCTTTCTACTACCAAGGCGCAAACCATGCCGTTAATGGTCGCCGCCCAGATCACTCAGGAGCGGGGAATCTACTGGTGGAACATGGCGGTCGTGATCATTATCATGATCATTCCCGTGGTTGCCATGGCGTTCGTGCTGCAGCGGTTCATCGCGAAGGGAGTGCTGCTCGGAGCTGTAAAGGGATGACTAAACTAATGCAAAAGGGATGACTAAACTAATGCAAGAAGATCCGAAGCAGTCCGCAGGCAATGCCAAGCGATTGACGATCACGGGCTTGAACAAATGGTTCGATCAGGTTCATGTGGTCAAGGACTTGAACATTGATGTGGAACCCGGTGAGTTTCTGGTGTTGCTTGGTCCGTCGGGTTGCGGAAAGACAACGGCGCTGCGCATGATCGCGGGCCTCGAAGCGGTAGCCAGCGGTGTGATCGTGATCGGGGATACAGAGATCACGAATCTGCTGCCGAAGTATCGGAATATTGCGATGGTCTTTCAGTCGTATGCGCTGTATCCGCACAAAACCGTGGCGGAAAATATCGGCTTTCCCTTCAAAGTCCGTGGCATAAAAGGGGAGGTTCGCGATGCCGCAGTCCGGGATGCTGCGGCGCAAGTGCATATGGAATCGATGCTGGACCGATATCCTCGGCAGTTGTCTGGCGGCGAACGTCAACGAGTAGCTCTCGCCCGTGCGATCGTGCGCCGTCCGGACGTATTCCTGATGGACGAACCGTTGTCCAATCTCGATGCGAAGTTGCGTATCTATATGCGTGCGGAATTGAAACACATGCAACATGAACTCGGCACGACGACAATCTATGTTACCCATGACCAAGTAGAAGCGATGACGCTCGCACACCGGGTTGTCATCATGAATCACGGTGAGTTACAGCAGATTGGAACGCCGCTGGAGGTGTACAACAATCCGAGCAACACATTCGTTGCTGGTTTCATGGGATCGCCGCCGATGAACCTGATTAACGGTAATATTTCCCAAGGGAGTTTTCAGACTGAGGGCATGAACATTCCAATGAATGGGAAGCTACAGGATGGCGCTGTGGTGTTAGGGTTTCGTCCGGAGGACGCTGACATCGTGGACTCCGGCCAAGGGCATTTCAATGCTCGCGTCTTCACCGTTGAACTGGCAGGGGATTACACTCTGGTTACGGTTGTGTTTGGAGACAACAGCGTGACTGTGAAGATGCCTTCAGACTATGACGCCGCGTATGACAGTGAAGCGGCAGTCCGTTTCTCTATGGAAAAAACCTTGTTCTTCGACGCAAAGTCGGGCAAACGCCTTGAAATGGGCGGATCGTAACCTGCACAAACGGCTCGCTTGCTCAGCATGCCCAATCTCCACATCCGCTAGCAATGAGTTCTGCACGGCTCGGTTTCATCGGCGTTTCCACAACACAATCTCTCGTCAATGAACTGTTTCCGAGGTGGTCTAAAACCCTTGGCCTCGGAATCGGCGAGGTGGTGGGGATTGACCTGCCCGTCAATCTCACCGGAGACGCGATTCGCAGTGCGGTGTTGCGCATCCGGGAGGATACTTCCGTGTCCGGAGCTTTGGTGACCACGCACAAGGTTGCCGTTTGGGAACACACCCGCGATCTTTTCAAGAAGTTCGACGAACACGCCCAGCGGCTTTGCGAAGTTAGTTGCCTCTCCCGGAATCCTCAAGGTGACTTGGTGGGCCATGCCAAGGATCCGATCACTGCCGGACTGGCATGGGATCAGGTTGTGTCCTCCTACCACTGGTCTCGGCATCCGGAAGCAGAATTGCTGATTCTCGGATCCGGAGGCGCAGGGGTGGCTCTTGCGTGGAATGTGCTACAGCGTGAATCTGCTCCCCGAATGGTGACACTCACTGAACTGAATCCGGAACGCCTGCTCACGGCCAAGTCGCACCTTCAGAAATTTGGTCGCTCACAAGTCCATGTCAGCCTCACGGGCACCCCTGCTGTAGCAGACCGTCATCTGGGACACCTTCCTCCGCATAGTGTGGTGGTCAATGCCACGGGACTTGGCAAGGACCGCCCCGGTTCTCCGCTCACTGATGCAGCCCAGTTTCCAAAGCACGGGATTGTCTGGGAGTTCAACTATCGGGGAGAGCGGCAGTTTCTCACGCAAGCTCAGGAGCAGATGCAAGCTCAGCAACTCCAAATTGTGGACGGCTGGGATTATTTTCTGCTGGGTTGGGCACATGTCAGCGCAGAGGTTTTCCATTTTGATTTGACTCCGGAGTGCTTCCAAACCCTTAAAGAAACTGCGCAACCCCTTCGCCCCATTTGAGATGATCCCTCCGATCCGTGCCAACTTTGACGCCACGACGGGCCACTTTCCCCAAGCCACTGGCCACTACCAAAAAACGCTCGAGGATTTGGCAGGGCTCTACTACGATCAGGATGCGTTTGCGGCACTACTGCAGGAGCGGAAGGGTCGAGTCGTTTATGAAGTTTGGGAGCATCGGGCTTCCAAGGATTCTGGTGATTTGGTTTTTGGAACCAGCGTCATGCAACCCGGACAGGTCGGGAACGAATTTTTCCTGACGAGAGGGCACCAGCATCTCCTTGCTGACCGTGCCGAAACCTACTACTGTCTGTCTGGTAGCGGATTAGTGCTGATGGAAAGCCCCGCGGGGGAAGCCAAGGTGCTGGAGCAGGTTCCGGGGCAACTGGTCTATGTCCCGCCGCACTGGATTCACCGCAGCATCAACACCGGAGATTCCGTGCTGACCACCTTGTTCTGCTACAACGCCGATGCAGGACAAGACTATGAGATCATCCGGAAGCGTGGAGGAATGCGAAAACTCATAGTCACAGACGGCAACGGCGGTTGGGCGCTTGCAGACAACCCCAACTATGTCAGTCCTTCCTGACTCCCAAGTATTTGATTAGTAGGCAGTTAATGCGATCTCTACGAGATTTGCTATCGCACCTACACAGCTCTTTTCGATTGCTCTGACGACTCGAATTGAATCCGGAAAGCAATGCCAAAATTCGTGAATTTGTTTTGAACATGAGTTTGGGATCAGCAAACAGGGGTGCGACCAGTCGATTCCCACCCTTTGAAAAGGAGGATCAAGGGAGATTTTGAAGCAGAAACGTTTTGAAAACCCACTGCCTCACTTTGCGAAATGGGGGCCTTGATCCAAAACTCACATTATTGAGAAAAATTAAGATGCTAACCACATTCGATCCGCAACAGGCATGGCATTTTTATCGCCAGATGCGGCGTATTCGGGTTTTTGAAGAACGGGTGGGAGAACTGTTTATGCGTGGAGGCACGGCAGGTTCGATGCTGCACCTCTCAATCGGAGAGGAATCTGCTGCTGTTGGAGTGGGAGAGGCAATGCGTCAGGGTGATGGCTTCACGACACACCACCGTGGACACGGCATCTTCCTCGCACGAGGCGCAGACCCCAAACGCATGATGGCAGAAATCGGCGGCAAAGCGGAGGGATACTGCCGAGGCAAAGGCGGGTCCATGCACATTGCCGACAGAAAATTGGGGCATCTCGGAGCAAACGCGATTGTTGGCGGAGGCATCACCCATGTAGTCGGTGCTGGCCTGTCCTATCAACTCCAGCAGACCGGGCAGGTTGCCGTGGCTTTTTTTGGAGACGGCGCGATGCAACAAGGAGGGTTGTACGAGAGCATGAACCTTGCGGCACTCTGGAAACTTCCGGTCATCTTCGTCTGCATCAACAACGAATACGGGATGGGAACCCGTCTGGATCAAGCCAGTGCGTCCTTGGAGTTTGCCCGGAGAGCCGAGACTTTTGGACTGGAGGGACGAGAAGTGGACGGATTGGAAGTGATCCAGATCTATCGCATTGCGCGAGTGCTGCTTGAAGGGGCAAGACAGGGGCGTCCAGCGTTTTTGAAGATCAACTGCTACCGCTTTTTTGGTCACGCCCGCATGGACAAGAGCCCTTATCGGAAGGAGGAGGAGGAGGAATCCGGACGAAAGAAGGATGCTCTTGAACACCTCCGGCAACTCATGACGCGCGAGGAATGGGCGACTGCAACCGGGTTTGAAGAGACAGACAACGAGGTTGGTGTAGAAATGGACGAAGCCATGGATTATGCCTTGAAGACGGCTGATCCGGAACTGCCCCAAAGGTTTGAGGATGTGTTCTCNCGCGAGACTCCACAGCCGATTCCGGTCGATGATCGCATCCGCAAGACGATGCTTTCCCCCGTGCTAGCAGGTTCACAATGACTGAAACAACCTACCGCGAAGCCCTGAGGCTCGCCCTGCAAGAGGCCATGCGAGAGGATGCATCCATTCTCGTCATCGGGGAGGATGTGGGACGCTANGGAGGCGCCTACGGAGTCACGAAGGGGATGCTGGAGGAGTTCGGCGAGTCACGCATCCGCGACACTCCGATTTCGGAAGAGGGCATTGTTGGAGCCGCAGTCGGAACTGCAATGACNGGACTGCGCCCGGTTGTGGAATTGATGTATGTGGATTTTGTGATGTTGGCGATGGATCAGCTTGCCAATCAAGCCGCAAAAATCCGCTACATGTTCGGCGGTCAGATTGGAGTNCCCATGGTGTTGCGGGCACAGGGAGGCACAGGGCGTTCCGGTGCAGCTCAACACTCGCAGAGTCTGGAAGCTTGGATGATGCACACGCCCGGATTGCATGTTGCTATGCCTGCGACGGTGACCGATGCTTATGTCCTGCTTCGACATTCGTTGACCCTTCCGGATCCTGTTGTCTTCCTTGAACACAAGGGACTCTACACCATGAAAGGGGAGTTAACTCCGGAAATTGCACTGCCATGGGGCCAAGCGGAGATTCGACGGAAAGGAACGGACTTCACGCTCATCACCTACTCCCGGATGGTCCACCGCGCCCTTGAGGCNGCAGACAGCCTTGCCGTTAACGGTATCCACGCCGAGGTCATTGACCTCCGGACCCTGCACCCTCTCGACATGGAAACNGTCATTACTTCTGTTGCGAAAACAGGCCGCGCCTTAGTTGTCACGGAAGACTGCCTCACTGCAGGAGTCAGTGCAGAACTCGCTGCCTGCATCATGGAAGGGGCTTTCGATTATCTGGAAGAACCGGTGCTGCGGCTTGCAGGTGAAGACATTCCTATTCCGGTGGCTGCTGGTTTGGAGGCCGNAGCTGTGCCNAACGTCGAGCGCATCGTCGAAACCGCGAAACTGCTGTTGCGACAATGAAAGAGAAAATCCTCTCCCTTCCCCGGATGGGGGAGACAATGGAGGAGGGCACGGTACTCACTTGGCTCAAGTCAGCCGGNGATTCCTTCNGTCGAGGCGAGGTTTTGCTGGAGNTGGAAACCGACAAGATGGTGGTTGAGGTTCCGGCTCTTGAGGATGGATCGTTACTNGAAATCCTTGCCCCAGAGGAGTCGAAAGTAGAAATCGGTACCGCGCTTGCCCGGGTTCTTGGTGTGGAGGACTCNGGTACCGAACCGCCGGGAGCAGCACTCAGCCCGGAAACAACTTCTCTGGCTCCAGACGCGAATCCGAGTGTGGATTCGAGAGGCATGGCCTCGGTTNCTCTACAGACGGCTGTGCCTATTTCGAAAACGGNGNTGACTCCGGATGCAGCAGCGGAAGTGGTCGAGCCTACACAGGGTCGTTTTCGTGCATCACCCGCCGCACGCCGTCTGGCGCAAAGGCACGATATTTCCCTCGCTGCGGCTGCTGGCACAGGACCGTTGGGGCGTATTACGCGCGCGGATATCGAACAGCTGATTGACTCCGCAAACTCTGCCAGAAATCTCCCGGCGTTGGAGTCAGTTGCTCCAGAATCTTCGGTGTCCGAACATTGGTGCGAACTGGGAAGCCTCCGGATACGCTACATCCGCAAGGGGGTTCCGGAGCAGACTCCGCTTTTGTTCATTCACGGATTCGGGTCCGACCGCCACACTTGGCGCTACAACCTTGGTGTCCTCTCGAAGCACCGTGAGGTGTGGGCATTGGACCTTCCGGGACACGGTGATTCTTCAGGGATCGGAGCGTTAGGGGCCTCTCAACCATTGGGGATTCCGGAATATGCAGAGATCGTCGNGCAATTTCTTGCAGCGCAGAACCTTGCGCGGGTCCATCTCATTGGCCATTCGCTGGGCGGAGGTGTTGCTTTACAGCTTGCTGTGCGGCAACCTCAGGTGCTCGCGAGCCTTGCCTTGCTGGCACCAATTGGACTTGGTCGCGAGATCAACCGGGACTTCATCGAGGGCTTCATTTTGGCAACAACNCGTNCAGCGCTAACCGATTCATTGCATCGGCTTTTCTACAGCGGGACATGGGTGAATGCTTCGTTACTGGACTCGCTGGAGGAGCAACGCCGTGATCCGGGAAGGCTCGGTGCCCTGAGGAAGACCGCGCAGGCCCTTCATGATAATGGAGTGCAGCACTGGCAGATCCGTGAACAGCTCTCTGGATTGCCGATGCCAGTGAAGGTGNTCTGGGGACGCGAGGACCAAGTGATCCCCTCCGCACACGCTTGGGGGCTTCCGGGGGAGATCGCGGTCCACCTGTTTCCGGAAACCGGACACATGGCCCATGTCGAACAGTCCGTCGCAGTGAACCGCCTGCTCGAAGAATTGGTCGCGTTCGAGTAAATCCGGCACGACTTCACCCCAGCAGTGTAGAGCCGATGATTTTGTGTTGCGGAGAAGCCCTGATCGATTTCATGCCGTTCCGGGACTCTGAAGCTCAAACCGCTTATCGATCCTGTCCCGGAGGCTCTCCACTCAACACCGCCGTGGCGCTAGGACGGCTTGGTACATCNGTTGGGTTCTTGAGTGGNATTTCGCAGGATCTCTTCGGCAATCTCCTAGTTTCGCACCTTGAGGAAAGNGGGGTCAACTGCTCCCTGCTCTNCCGCGTGGATCACGACACCACGCTGGCTTTCGTAAGTGCGAAATCCGCGGCTGGCGAGGTAGAATACGCCTTCTACGCCAAAGAAACCGCAGACCGATCCCTCAAACTGACGGACCTTCCATCCTGTTTACCCGAGTCTGTCCGTGCCCTGCAATTCGGTTCAGTTTCTCTCGTCATGGAGCCGACCGCCTCGACCCTCGAGGCTCTGATGCTCCGGGAGTCTCCGCACCGACTTATCTCTCTGGATCCGAACATCCGTCCCAACCTAATTCCGGATCGGACTGCCTATCGGATGCGTTTCGAGGGCTGGCTTGCACAGGTTCATCTGCTCAAGGCAAGTGTGACCGACCTTGCATGGATCTATCCCGGTGAGAACTTTTCAGAGGTCATCAGCCGGATTATGTCACGGCGTGTACAGGCGGTCTTTNTGACCGANGGAGAGAAAGGCGCTTGGGTCTACACCCGTAATCAGCGGGTTTTCGCGGAGGCNGTTTCCGTCAATGTTCTCGATACCGTGGGTGCCGGAGATTCTTTCCACGCCGCGATCCTTCACAAGCTTNCNGAACTGAACTATCTCGACCCNGGAGGGTTGGATCGGATTGGCGAGGAGGATTTGGGCATCTGTCTGCGCTTCGCGAACAAGGTNGCCGCGCTCACCTGCACTCGCGCTGGTGCCGATCCTCCNCGCAAGTCAGAGGTTGTTTGAGTATGCNAAAACCNCTGNACTCGTTTGTCAAAGAANCTCAATCTGCTATCGTTCTTCTTGATTGAACTGCTGTAATCGCTCATTAGACCCCTCAAGCTTGCTGGTTTGAAAGGTTCTGACACTAACGCAACTCACCTTTTTTCACCAGACGNTGAGTTGCACTTACNAATTGAACCCACGCCTACAGATGACCGAACTTTTCAAAAAAACTGCTACTGAAGTTGTTGAACTCCTGAAAGCAGGAGAGATAACTCCAGCAGAACTTCTTGAGGTTGCTATTTCACGAATCGAAGCTGTCGATGGGCAAATCAACGCACTGCCGATAAGATGTTTTGATCGTGCACAGGAGCAAGCGAAGCAGATGGTTCGTCCAATCGATGATTCCTTTCGCGGGCATTTGTATGGATTGCCCATCGCAGTGAAAGACTACAACGATGTCGGCGGTGTGCTGACCACCTACGGCTCTCCGATTTATGCTGAAAATGTTCCGGATAAGTCAGACACTACAATAGCTCATTTGGAAAAAAACGGGGCGATTCCGATAGCAAAATCGAATGTTCCGGAATGGGCCGGAGGTCATACTTTCAATCCAATATTCGGAACCACGCTCAATCCTTGGAATCTAAAATTAAGTGTTGGTGGTTCTTCCGGCGGTTCTGCGGCAGCTCTAGCTTCCGGAATGGTGTGGCTTGCGACAGGAAACGATCTGGGTGGAAGCCTGAGAACTCCAGCAGCATTCAATGGTGTCGTTGGGCTTCGTCCTGGTCCAGGGCTTGTTGCTCGCGGAAAACGGCTTCAGCCCTTCGACAGTCTCTGGGTTGAAGGACCGATGGGCCGATGCGTTGCTGATGTGGCTCTGATGCTCGACGCTCAGGCGGGACATGAAAGGGAAGATCCCTTTTCTTTTCCGACTTCGAAAATTCCCTACTTGGATGCCTTGAATGATTCTGGAAGGGTGAAGAAGGTGGCTTTCAGTAATGATTTGGGGGTCGTTCATGTTTCAAAAGAGATTTCCAGTATTACTGAAAAATCAGCTTTGAGGCTTCAGGAAATTGGCATTGAAGTGACGGATGAATTACCGGATTTTAGCGGAGTACTGGACTCCTTTCAAACTTTACGTGCTATTCTTCTGGGCACCATGATGGGGCCTCTTCTTGAAAAACACCGCGAAGAGATTGCGCCAGAAATTGTTGGCAATGTCGAAAAGGGGTTTGCCGTCACTCCCGAGGCTATCTTTGAGGCAGAAAGAACCAGATGGAAACTGTATCACTCCATGATGGAGTTCTTCGAAACTTATGATTACTTGATTTGTCCCACCACATCCATTCCTCCTTTTCCAGTGGAACAACGCTACGTTACTGAAATTGACGGCATTCCCTGCGAAACATACATCGACTGGTTTGCCATCACTTTTGCAGTAACCATGACCTCCTGCCCTGTCATCAGTATTCCCTGTGGATTTACAAAAAATATGCTACCTGTGGGTCTCCAGATCATTGGGCGACCAAGGAATGAATGGGAACTTCTTAGGGATACCTCCAGAATGGAGGATCTTTTTGGCATTAGTAATCAGCTTCCAATTGATCCCAGAACATGAATCAGTATTTCCGGAATTGCTAGAAAGCTTTACTTGTTGCTCTGCGTTTCGAACACCCTCTGCTTCCTAGCAAGATTGGGTCGAATTCACTGCTGGGTTTGCTCAGGATGCGTGTGTTTCTGGGCGATCCTTGGTGGCGAAGATGGCTCGCCAGATCCAAGCAAGCGGATCATAGAAGGCATCGGCGATGCGCTCCTTGAGGGGGATAATCGCATTGTCGGTGATGCGGATGTGTTCCGGACAGACCTCGGTGCAGCACTTGGTGATGTTGCAGTAACCGATCCCAAAAACATCCTTGAGTTCCTTGAGACGATTGACCGTGTCCAATGGGTGCATGGCGAGGGAAGCGATACGGCAGCGAAGTTCTTGGCGATGCCAAGGTTGATGCCGCTGCCCCCGCCCGTCACGCAGACGGTTTTTCGGGCAAGCAGCTTGTTTGAGAGGTATTGGGTGATGTCCATTGTCGTTCCTGCTTTCATATTCTCCAAAGAATAAATGCTGCGACTATGGTTCCGATAATGGCACCACCATAACAGAGGAGAGAGATCAGGAAACTTATTGGCTTCAGACCAATATCAATGAGTGTAAAGCGAAAACGGTG
>PANO01000015.1 GCA_002707655.1 Deltaproteobacteria bacterium | reverse complement strand
TAACACATTCTCGAATGCTAACAAAACGCGTGATTGGCGCATTTATGCTGATTTTGCTCATGCTTTGATTAAAATAGCCCGTCCTCTTTATTCGAGAGAGGATTTAGGGTTGGAAATGAAAAATACAGTATACGCATTGGATGCCTCGAATCAACGCATCCGCAAGGGCTTGGCGTCCGAAATCACGGAGACCGAGATTGACCAAGAACTTCAGGCGCACCGAGCCGCAGAATGAAGGTTGTGATTTTCAAAACGAGCACCGATCTGGTAGTGCGGGATGGCTCCGCGCCCACGCCCTGCAAACGCGGGTGCGCCACCCCGCGCTACCGTTTGGATTCCTGATGAACACAACCAATCCATTTAACAGAGGGCCACTCCGAACATGGCTGCTCGTGCTGGCGCTGGTCTTGAGCGCAGGGGGGTTGTTTGCTCAGGAGGAGGGGCAGCAGGTGAAGATCGCCATGCCCACCGACGCGCTGGTGACACGGGTGGACGCGAAGATTGACCAGTGGGTGTACGCGGGCAACATTCTTGCGGTGCTGAAGGATTCACGCGGAGACAAGATCGTGCTGCGGGCCGGGATTTCCGGACAACTGGTCTTCTGGCGACTGCGGCCTTACAAGCACTACGGTGCCGGGGAGATCGTTGGCATCCTGCGCTTTGCTCCGGTGATCGCGGAGAAAGTGGGTGGCGCGTCGCCGGGCGACCTGCCCGCATTCCGGGAAATGGCGCTCAACCTCTTCAACGCAACCGGAATCGCCGGGCTGCTGCGGGGGCATGGGCTCGACTGGTCGGAGGGGCTTGGGCGGCTGGTGATGATCGGAGTCGGGCTGACTTTGCTCTACCTTGGCATCCGCCGCAAGTTCGAGCCGCTGCTGCTCGTGCCCATCGGCTTTGGTGCGGTGCTGGCGAACATTCCGCTGGCCGGACTTTCCGAACCCGGAGGTTTGCTCTACTACATTTACGAGGTGGGCATTGTCACCGGAATTTTCCCGCTCATCATCTTCATGGGCGTGGGTGCGATGACCGACTTCGGCCCGCTGCTGGCGAATCCGAAAACCGCCCTGCTCGGTGGCGCTGCGCAGTTCGGCATTTTTGCGACTCTGCTCGGTGCACTCGCGCTCAACGCGATTCCGGGCATTGATTTCTCCCTGCGTGACGCCGCGTCCATTGGCATCATCGGCGGTGCGGACGGCCCCACCGCGATTTTTCTCTCCAGCAAACTTTCGCCCCGACTGCTTGGCTCGATTGCCATTGCAGCTTATTCCTACATGGCGCTGGTGCCCATCATCCAGCCTCCGATCATGCGGCTGCTGACCTCGCAGGCCGAGCGGGAAACGCAGATGGTGCAACTCCGCTATGTTTCCAAGCGCGAGAAAATCCTCTTTCCGTTGATTGCGCTTAGCCTCTGCGCGCTGCTGCTGCCCTCTGCCGCNCCNCTGATNGGNATGTTCATGTTCGGNAANCTCGCCCGCGAGTGCGGNGTNATCAANCGNCTCTCCGACACCATCCAGCGCTCGCTCATCAACATCGTCACCATCTTCCTCGGACTCAGNGTCGGCAGCAAACTAGCGGCAGGCGAATTCCTCAATGTTGAAACGCTCGGCATTCTACTTTTGGGGATGATNGCCTTTGCGATTGGCACGGCGGCAGGCATTCTGATGGCGAAGCTGATGAACCGCCTCACNGACACTCCCATCAATCCCCTGATCGGAGCCGCTGGNGTTTCTGCGGTGCCGATGGCCGCCCGCGTGGTCAACCAAGTCGGACTNAAAGCGAACTCCCAAAATCACCTGCTCATGCACGCAATGGGGCCGAATGTCTCTGGAGTGATCGGCTCAGCGGTCGCCGCCGGGGTGCTGCTAGCGATGTTGTAGTGGCAATGGCCGGGCTGGTCCGCCGAGTCAGTGGCAGAGTTGGTTGTGCATCCGGGAGGCGTAGCGGTCAGTCATGCCAGAGAGGTAGTCGCAGATCACCCGAAACTGCCCATCGCTGGTGGGAGCGTCGCGCCATGCCTGCCGGAACGCGGAGGGGAGTTGTTCCGGATCGTTGCAGTATACCTCGAAAAGCGAGCGGATGATCTGCTGGCCTTGAAAGGTTGCCGACTGAACAAACGGTTGAGCGATGACCTGTTCAAAGACCACCGTTTTCAGGGCGCTCAGGAACTGCTGCGCGGTGGGCGGCATGGCCACCCGCCATGACAGCAAACAGTGCTGGAACTCCGGAACCTGCTGAAGCGTGGTGGAGTGGATCAGCAAGTGGACCATCAGGCCAATGGCTTGTTTGCGCTGATAGCCTTCCGGCCCGAAGAGCAAGTCCCGCAGTTTGTCGGAAGAGCTTCCGAATTCCCTGAGCCATGCCAAATCGCAGNGCTCTTGCAGCAGGATCCAGTGTTCCGGATTCAGCAAGCCCAGCGCAACCGCATCCTCAAAGTCATGCACCCCATAAGCGATGTCATCCGCAATTTCCATCAGCGAGGTGTCCAGNGCTTTGTGCAAGGAGTGCCCGTGCTGCCGAGCTTGTGGAGAGGTGAACTGCTGAAAGCGTTGGCGATCCTCCGGTTCCAAAGGTTCCAGCAACCAATCAACAATGGAGGTTTCGGTGTCCAAGTAGCCCTTGGGCGGTTCCCAATCCTGACGGTGAATCCGTGCGGAAACTTCTGGAAGTTCCGGAACCGTGGTGCANTGCAGCCGAGCGAGGGGAACGGGATACTTGAGGATGCCGAGNAGGGTGCGGCGCGTGAGGTTGAGGCCATGTCCGGGGGTGTGCGATTCCAACCGACAAAGCAGCCGCAACGACTGGCCGTTGCCCTCAAACCCGCCACGGTTTGCCATCAAACAGTGCAGCGCGACCTCTCCGGAATGACCAAACGGAGGGTGCCCCAAATCGTGGGCGAATCCGATGGTTTCGATCAGCTCAAGACCAGGAAGCAGCGCCTGCTGCTCCGGNTGCTGTTGCCGCAGCCACAGCACCAACCCCCGCCCGATTTGGGCGACCTCCATTGAGTGGGTGAGGCGGGTGCGGTAGAAATCGTTCTCGTCAACACCGTGGATTTGGGTTTTTGCTTGCAGCCGCCGGAACGCGGCGGAATGGATGATGCGGGAGCGGTCCCGCTCAAAGGCGGGACGGGGGTCGTCCGGACGATGTGGGGCGTCNGGGCTGCGCCGTGCTTGCCACGGATCCACCCCGGTCAGTGGAGGGAGGTGTGCCAGAAGAAGCTCAGAAACTCGATGTCGAGTTCCACTTTTTGAAGCCCCTGGATGCCGTTGATGATGCGCTCTTGCTCCGAACCCCGGAGTGCCTCCACGATTTTGAGCATGGCTTCCAACTGGTCCAGCGAAACCCCTAGCAGCTCCGCGCAGTTGAGGATGAACTGCCGTTCCTTGGGGTGGAATTCCTCGTCGGACCACGCCAGCATGATGAGGTCCATCATCAGCGCGTGGCCCCGGCGGTCGAAAAACACCGACAAGCCCTTGCGCAGCTCATCAAGCTCCGGAAACTCCACAAACTTGATCAGCTTTCCGAGCGTTCCGTTGGGGAGGTCAAGCAGCAACACCATTCTCTTGAGATGATCGATCTCCTCGTTCATGATGATGTCGTCCGCATCAATCAGCAGGGTGAGGATTTGCAGATAACGGAACTTGTCCTCGTCCGAGGACGAACTCATGGGGTGATGCACGGTTTCCGCCGGCCACGCTGGGTAGAGGTCTTGGACGTCAGGCATGTTCAAGTGCTGGATGTTAGGGAGGCAGTTTGGAATCTCGTGCGGTAATTCCCGCATCGAGAACGGACGAAGCCCTGCTGTTGCCTCGCATGTTCTTGGGGAAAGCATAAGCAATGCCCAACTCCGGGTCAACCCCTTTCGGGNCTGATTTCTCGCAGCTTGTTGTGCAAGCAAGGCGAGGGTGGCTTTCGCTGGAGAAGTGTTCAGGAGTCAGAAGGAGCAGAGTTCCAAAGCTCCAAAGGCATTAAGGCCGAAAGCTGACGGTAGGAAACCAACAACCGACAATCAAAAACCCATGACGAATCNTTCCAAAACAATGGTGAATCGAGAGGATTTCAAGGTGTGGTGCCCGCTGGGAATCCGCTACGCCGACATTGACATGCAGCAGGTGGTTTACTGTTCCCATTACCTTGTGTACTACGACGAAGCCATCATGGTGTACTTGCAAAATTGCGGCTATGGGTACACCGCTGAAGCAGAGGCNACCGGCAAGGATTTTCAATTCGTTCAGGTNAANGTCANCTANNGCCAACCCTTGCGNTACACGGANNANCTNNNNATTGGCGTNCGGATTGGNCGCTTGGGGANCAGCAGCATCACNTGGTCGTTGGNNATTTTNCGCAATGANGAGGCNGAACCCGCCAGCAGCGCAGAAATCGTCTGGGTCTATGTGGAAATGACCAAGGAAAAATCCACTCCGATTCCGGAAACACTCAGATCGCGCTTGCTGAATCCTGTGGCCTCGGCATGATATTGAGAATGCCTGTTTTCTCACCAAACCCGTCTGTGACTCGTTTCCGTTTGTTTGCCAAGCACACTGGCTGGGGAGTGANNNTCTGNGCCCTGCTCTGGGGGGCAGGGTGTGCCTCNGGNCCCGCAGCGACCTTTGAAGTGCAACGCCCCGCAAANCTGTCGGTNCCAAGGGAAGTCCGNAAGNTTTTCATCCGCAGCGANTTTGTGGAAGCCGCGCAGGATCGGCTNGGNCTCAAGGCGCAGGTGNTGGANCGGCTTGCNGAAAAGCTGAACNGNTTGGGNCGCTTTGANGCGCAGGTNGTGGACCNCNTGGACGAAAACAGCCTCAANCCGGAGCAGGAAACGGTCNCNGTCATNCANGGNGAAGTGGTCAGCCGTGCCGAATTGGACCGGGGNCAGTTCACGGANGTTGCGACCTGCACNGGNGGNNTCGGNGGGCGACTCTCCNCCATCGGGGCNGCNGCGGTGNCNAAGGAGGCGATCACCGTGGACAGTTGGGGCGGTTACATCTGCCGCAANGGGAACTTCAAAAGCAATCTGACGCAGGCGGCCTTCACCCAAGCATTCGCCTTGGCGGGTTTGAGTGGAGCGCCCCCCAAGAATCAGGTGGTCCGCACCTATCGGTATCGCAATCTCAGCTTCTTTGTGCAGGCGACCTTCAGCGTCACCGTCATCGGGCCGCAGCGCTCCACGCTGGCCATCCGGACGGATGCGTCCCAGTTCTCAAGACGGATGGTGAACCAAAGCAGCTACCAGAACGTGCAGGAGGTCCACAACATCGTGGTCACCTTCCTTGGTCCCGTTTTGCGGGCGAGTGCCCTGCCGACCTTTCCCAACCTGATTCGGCCTGCGGCGCTCGCCGAGCGTTCGCGCCCCCGCGAGGTGTTCTACGGCAGTGCGTCCCTTCCGGACCCCGGATGGCGTGATCTCACTCGCAGCGAGCGGGCAACGGTTCTCAACGGGCTGGTCGAGCAAACCATCCTCGGCTTTGTGCAGACGATTTCCCCCTATCGCGTGAAAGTCGAGGCCGCGCTGGATTCCGGAGGGGATGCGGAAGCCCGTGCGCTGCTGGAGTCCGGCAAGCCACTGGACGCCCGCCGCCGACTGGAGACGATTTCGCAAGAGGATCGCAGTGCCAGCAACTGGTATCACTTGGGACTCAGCTACGAAGCGGGAGCGGTGAGTGTGGAGGATTACGAGGACGCCCGCCGTTTTTACATCGAAGCCCTCAACCGCAGTTCCAGCAGCAGGGTTTACGCTCAAGGCGTGGGGCGGATTGAGCGTTTCTTAGCGGATTACCGCAAACTCCGCCAGCAAACGGAGGAACGCTGATGAACTCGCGTTTTGTGCAGAAAATTGCGTGGATTTCCGTGCTTTTGGGAGTGGTAGCCTGCGCTCCGGCTCCACTGCTGACCATGCAGACTCCTGCCGAAATTGACACTTCGCAAATCCAAACCGTGGCGGTGGGGCGCTTTGAGGTTGGTCGTGTCTACGTTGTGCGGAGGGCCGAACGCGAAGGCATTTGGGAGGCCCACGAAATTTTCTTTAGTCCGGAACAGCAGGACGCGATTGCCCGCACGGTGCGTGCCCGTGTCGTGAATTTGCTGACGGCGACCCCGTATTTTCGGGTGGTGTTCACGGAGGAGTTCGAGCGGCTGGAAAACGACGCGGCTTTGCAGGAATTGATTTCGGTGCAGGGCTACACCACTGCGGACGTAGATGCTGTGATCAGCGGAAAAATCTGGCTGGAAGCGGAGCGCATTGACGGACTCGACCTCAGCAAGGAAGACCTTGAATACTTCAACCCGCCCAGAGCCTATCGCTCCTACGGCGGCTACCGGGAAGACCCCGGACTCAACCTCAATGTCCAGCAGGTCGTCTGGTGGCCTTACAAATCGGTGCGCGGGACGCTTGGACTCGAAATCAAGCTAACGCAACTCACTCCCGGCAGAGTTGTGGCCTCGACCTTTGCAACACGCAGCTACGCCCAGCGCATTGGGGGCAAGCCCGCTTCCGTGCTGGACCAACTCACGGCAGGACTGCAAGCCGGGCCGCAGCTTGCTGCCGGGGATTCCGGATTGGTGCTGCCAAGCCTCGATCAATTGGTCGCGGAGCTTTCGGTTTCGATTGCCGCCCGCTTCGTCAAGCGCGTGTCCCTCAGCGAGCGCAGAGTTCCCGTGCCGTTGGCCCCCGGAAGCAACGCAACGGCTCAACTCCTCATTGAAGTCGGTGCCTACCAATTAGCGATTGAGCAGTTGCAGCAAGCCACTGCCAACGCTCCTGATCCCAACGACCTCTACAACCTTGGGGTGTGCTTTGAAGCGCTTGGTGATTATGGACTGGCACTGACGAGTTACCGTGAGGCGTGGGAAAAAGACCGGGAAAATGTGCTGTTTGCGCAAGGCATTGGCCGCGTGGAGCGCATCCGGCGCGAGCTTCCGCAGTTGCGTCGGCAAACCCGATCCCGCGAGGAGTCCTAAAATCACCGCAGAGTCGCAGAAGGCGCAAAGAAAAAACATGAGTTCACGATTATGGCTTGTCCGTCAGGGGGTATTCCTGTTGGTGCTTGGCTCGCTGCTGGGTTGTGCTCCAAAAGTGACCTTTCAAGTCCAGCGGGTGGCCGAAACTCCTCTGCCGCCAGCAATCCGCTTTTTGACCATTGCACAGGTTTCCGGAAGTGCAGGGGAAATCGCTCAACCGCAAGATCAGGATGAGGGTGGTGGTTTCTCGTTTGGGGGCAAAGCCCAGCAACTCTCTCCGGAAGTGAACGCCTTTGTGGCGCGTCCGGAGCCGTCGGAAGCCACCGCTGATCTGGTGCGCGCCGCCATGGTGGATGCGCTCTCCACGCAATCCTCGTTGCGTTTGCTCAACACGACTCCTGACAGTTCCCTGTTGAACGGGAGCCAGCCGGATGCTGTGGAAGTGGCGGCCTTGACGATTGAGGTGCGCTACAACACAGCGCAGTTCCTGAAGCGTGAGCAGATCGCCTACCTCGTCATGGTCGAGAACAAGGGCACGACTTGGGAGCAGCAGTTGCTCGCCAAAACGGGAACAATGATTGCGGAATCCGGAGGCGCCGGGTTCGATGTGCCTGTGGGGTATGTGGAGCGGTTTGCTGCGCTGGAAGCGACATTCACGCTCACGCGAAAAAGCGACGGAGCGTTACTGCTGCCTCCGCAAACCTTCCGGAGTTACTATGTCCGCAAATGGGGCGGTAGCCGTGGAGGCACCCACCTTGCCCCAAAGATTCGCACCCGCATCCAAGCGCAGTTTCAGCAGGACGAATCCACCCTTGATGCTCTGCTCGCCGAGGTTGACGTGGCCGAACTGGCTGCGCAGGATCCGGACGAGTACCTTGCGCGGGGACTGCACCTGCGGCGCGATGCGCGGGTGCCGAGGTTGCCTTTGGAGATTCAGGCGCGTCTGGCGAAGGAGGTCAGCCGACGCTTTCTACAAACGATCAGCGACACTTCCGAAACCGCAGCACTGAAGCTGCTTTCTGGCGATGCGGTGGCGGGTGCGCTCATGCAGGGCAATGCCTACGAGGACGCCATTGCGTGGTTGCTGGGGGTGGATTCCAGAGGAGCCGAGGATGAGTACCTGCTCGGCTTGGCGTATGAGGCGACCGGGCAGTTGCGGCAAGCCCGGATTCACTACGAGGCTGCCCAACGCTTGGATTCCGGAAATTCCGTCATCCAAGAGGCGTTGCAGCGAATGCGTTGAAAAGGGAGCTGAACAGCAGAAATTAAGCCGCCTCGAGTTCTTCGTGCGGGTCTTTGTTCATGTCAAAGAAGGATTCCGGAATCTTCAGGGCGCGGGCGATGCGACCCAGCGAGGCGTCCGAAACTTCGGCGTGGTGAGATTCCCAACTCTTGACCGTCTGAATGGCGAAGCCGAATTCGTAGGAAAACGCTTCAATTGACATGCCTCGGAGCAAGCGGGCGTACTTGATGCGGTCGCCGACGCGCTCAAAATCGAGGGTGCTGTCGAGTCCCATCTCCCGGACACCAATGCTCAACACCTTGGCGATTTCACTGTATTTCGTGAGTTTGGGAGTGGAGTGTCCCGTTTCCCAGTTCTTGACGGCGGTCAGGGAGACGCTGAGCTTGCGGGCAAAGTCCTTNCGGGACAGGCCTGCGCTTTCCCGCCATTCGACCATTTTTGCTCCAAATTCGGTTTGGCCGTCAGTTTGTGCGTNGTTTGTCGTGTTTGCCATGGCTGTGGTTGTGCAAATCAGATTGTGNTGGAGGCCAGTCGTGCCCGCCAACGCAGTCAGTGTCCCACAAATTTTCCACTGATGCAACCCTTTCGCCNCTNTCCTGTGTTTTCCTGCTTCCGCAAATCACGCATTTTCCAGCCAATCCACTGCTCCTTTTCCTCTGCGGACGATTTCAGGATCGCCTTCGGAAAAATCGATGATCGTTGAATTCCCGGCATAGATCACTCCACCGTCCACCACGGCGTCCACCTGGTTCTCATAGTGGTCGTGCAACTCACTGGGGTCATCGTACAACTCGTCCTCAGAAAGGCGCAGGCTGCTGCTCAGAATCGGGTGTCCCAGTGTTTCGACAATGCTTTGGGCAATCGGGTGGTCAGGCCAGCGGATGCCCACGGTGCTGCGTGGGGTGAGCATGATTTTGGGGATGATCCNGGAGGCTTTGAAGATGAAGGTGTAGGGGCCGGGCAGGAGGCGCCGCATCATTTTGAACACATCATTCGGAATGCCCTGTGCGTATTCCTGAATGTGGCTGGTGTTGGTGCAAATGATGGTGAGCGGTTTCTTGGGATTCACCTGCTTGATCTGGGTGATGCGCTTCATCGCCTTCTTGCTGAAGATGCTGCACCCCAAGCCATACACCGTGTCCGTGGGGTAAATGATCACGCCATCGTTTTCCAACAAGGCTGCGACCTGCTTCACCTGTCGGGGTTGTGGATTNTCTGGATGAANACGAATTAGCATCTATTTTTCAAAAACCAGCGGCAACNATCACGGCAAATTCTCTGCGGTGCGCCTCCACCGCATCNTTGGGCGTGAGCAGGCCATGACCATAATTGAAGAAAACCGGAAGTCCGTGCAGGCTACGGAGGTCGTAGCGAAACCCAACCGCGATTCCGAGCAGGTTTTGTCGAGTGCCCGCAGCCTCTTGGAGGTAGTCCAACTCCAGCAGTTGCACTTGCCCNCCATCCAGCCAGACCCACATCATGCGGTCTTTCGCAAACCAGAACTCTTGGCGCACGTTCAGGACCACATGGGACTGAGTGCGAAATTCGTTCCTGTAGTAACCCGCAAGGCTCCGGACCCCCGTGAAGCCCCCCACACGTCCTCCGCTGAACAGGTCCAGATTCCGCCCGTCCTCCACGAACAACGCCCAGTGGGTGTTGGTGAACTCGCTCCACACAACCTTGTCCTCATACTGCACTGCGTACCGAGCAAAGGCGNGGCGGTCTGTTGTGTTGTCCAGCGCCCACTGCTGCCAGTTCAGTCGCCATCCGGACTCCACCGCCAGTGAGACAAATCCGGATTGGCTGAAGAGNTTTTTTCGNCGNANCTCCATNCGCATGAGTCCNTGCGANTAGGCTGGAGGGNGTTGNTAGCCCNNTGCTGTTTTTTNANNNCGGGAGAACACGGCTCGNCTGAACCCCACCTCAAGCCCCACGCTCCAAGGCTTGTTTGGGTAAAAGGCNNCCGNNCCGTNNNCNGCGNCTCCNTTGCCNGTGTAGGTTTTTTCGGTGAGATGCCNCCCCTTGCGGTAGAGGTCGCCTCCGCTCCCTTCGGCAAACAAAGTCAGGCGGCCACCGTACTTGAGTTCGGCAACGGCACGGGGCTGGTGTGTGTAAGACGCCTTCAGCACTGCGGTGCGGAGCGAGGCTTGCCACAATCCGGAGGCGCGCTCCCCGGATTCATGATCGATCACGACCATCGGGGTTCGCCGTCCCTCGTTGGAATTGATGGGGAAAATACCACCGAGGGCGAGGTAGGTGGGGAAGGGTCGCTCATAGCCCATCCCCCTACCAACCGCCAGCAACAGCAGGATTCCAAACAGCAACAGACGACAACGCACCTTCAGAAGCGGGGAAGGGGTGGGCGTTGGTTTTCGAGGGTCTTGCGCTGNAAATTGGCCTCCTGNTCCTGCTCCCATGCGCTGCGGGGATCGTTGGCGTCCGGNAACGGGCTGAGGTTTGACAGGAACTGCGTGAACAGTTCGNCAATCCGGCCAAGCTGGTCGGTGAGGCGGTGTCCGCTGTCCAGCAGGTGAAGGGTGCAACGATGCTGCTCGGCAAAGTGGATGACTCCTTCTGGAGGCACGACGTCGTCTCGCCAGCCCTGCACGATTTCACACGTTCCGGAGTGGGGGGGAGGCGAGGCTTCCGAAAAGACATCCAGCCCCACAGCGGGAGCGAGCAGGAACAATCCGGCAGGCCGCAACTTCTCCGACGCTTTGAGCGAAACCCAGCCCCCTAGGCTGGACCCGACCAGCACCAAGGGTGCCTGTGTTTCCGGATGCAGCCCCAAGAGCCGTTCGACTCGTGGCTCCGGTTCCTTCAAGTCGGAGTAGTCCGGACTCTCCACACCGTGCCCCAAGGCTTTGGCCTCGTCCGCCAGCCGTCGAATTTTGGTGCCCCACGGACCGCTTTCCTGTCCNTGCGCGAAATAGATCGTGAAAGGTGAGCTGATCATAAACCGTCTGGTTCAAAAAAGTTTGCTCGATTTTTGAATAGTTTATTGGTTGAGTGTCAACTTACAATCACCACTTTCTATGAACCACTGGATTCAAGAGGAACTGTTCGGGCTGGAACACACCACCCGCCCCTGTGCAAGGTGTCGGCAAGAATTTCCACGCACCCCAGATTTCTTTCCAGCAGGCAGTTGCCGAGACGGCTACTCTTCCTTCTGCCGCAAGTGCAGCCAGTCGAGTCCCGAACCTGTGGCNCCCCCCGACAACCTGCGATTGCTCGACCCCATGCGGGAAAAACGTTGCGAAACTTGTCGGCAGGTACGTTCCCTCCAAGAATTCTTCATGGACTCCCGTAGCCAAGACGGCAAGAGTTGGGTTTGCAAAAGTTGTGGGGCCGGAATGCCCGCGAGCGTCGCGTTGGAAACGAACCAAACCGCGATCGGCTTCATCCAAGACACCCGGAACCAGCGGGTCAAGGTGATCATCAGCCGCAACCTTCGGGACACCCTTGGTCAGTTGCAGGANGGAGCCTCCGTGCCACTCCAACTGCTTGCGGTGGAACGCCTTGAATCTCCGGACGAAGCCGAGGATCGTTTCATGGCCTATCAGGAACTCTTGCAGGCCGATCACGTTTTCAACAACTGGTACGCCTCCTCCCGCACCCTCGGACGCATTCTCGCGTCTCTCCNGGGGGGTGTTCGCACCCCTGCGCCCACCCAGCGGCAGAAGCTCTCCTGANCCTTGGATTTGCCTTGTCAGGCCCCTCGCATCCTGACATACTTTCGGGTTGGGGGCAGGGTAGCTCAGTTGGTGAGAGCGCGGGATTCATAACCCCGAGGTCGGGAGTTCAATTCTCCCCCCTGCTACCAAAAATAATCCCTTTATAATAATGGNTTAAGGGATNNAGNCCTNCCTTNAGAAAATCCAATAANAGTNCNGTTCTAACACTAGTTCTAACACNAGAANACGATTTTNTGTTAGAATTATGGTTNGGNGNGAGACANCNCNTCAACCTGACACATTNNNTTCCANNATGNCCGNAATTNCTAGCTANGNNNNCTCAANGCTTGACTTCAAAGCAGGNGNANTTCGTTGATTATTTTGTAACGTCGGGCTGCACCCAGACTGAAGCCGCCCGACAGGCAGGTTACCGCTTCCCGCAATATGAAGGGTATCGCTTAGTACGCACC
>PANO01000014.1 GCA_002707655.1 Deltaproteobacteria bacterium | reverse complement strand
ATGGCCGGTAAGGTCAGCTTCCATCCGCACGAACACGCTTGGTTACACCAAATGCAGCAGCTTGGCTTCACGGACCTTTTCCGCAAGGACGAATCTGGAGCCGGGCACTACTCCTGGTGGGATTACCGAACCTGTGGATTTGAACGAGGCGAGGGTATGCGCATTGACTACATCCTCGCCAATTCCGCAGCACAGCAAGCCTGCAAGTCATGCTGGATCGACATGGAGCCCCGTGCGGCTTTGAAGCCTTCTGATCATGCTCCTGTAATCTGCGAGTTGGAATGGACCTGCTCTTAATGATGCCCTTCCNCTGCCAAAGACTGANGNTNGCCTTTGATTGGTTGCCTGCTTCTTGCATTTTCCTCAACCGGACTTGAGGCCGCTGAACGAAAGGCTCCCNANGCAATAGCAATTGTNGTGGATCTTCCCTTGCGTGTGTTTGGTATCGGAGCCACCGTTATTGGGTCAGGGGTTTTCTTGGTGGTCCTTCCCTTTGCTCTGACCTCGGGAAGCACAGGGGNAACTTGGGACGCACTGGTCGTCAGTCCGTTCCGCTTTACGTTTGTACGCCCCATGGGGGGGGTCATTGATGACTGGAAAGAAATAGAATCCANTGAAGATGAAGACTAGGAAGATTCAGCAAATCAGTGCAGTCCTTGTTGCAGGGCTGCTGCTACTCGGAANCTTGAACTCGGCAAAGGCGGATACCATTTCTGTAAGCGTGGGCATCCCGCTTTCACACCAGTTTTCTGGAAAATACACCTCTTCNGGAACAGAATCCAGCATCACGGCAGGTAGCACCTCTGGAGTCTTTCTCGGACTCACCCTCCCGTTCCTCATCGGTTTTGGAGTTGAGTCCTACGAAACCAAGCTCAAGNCAANTNGCAGNNCNGACCTCAGCAGTACAACGGTTTCCACAACCATGGCCGATATCCTCTTCAACCTGCCCATTCCCATTGTTAACATAACACTCGGNCTGGGTNCCGGGCAGACAAAGATTTCCTCAACTTCCAGTGAGTTGGGCACCGACTGGAAGGCTGGCAACCCCACTCAGTTTCTAGCAAGCATTGGCTACAACATTTTGCCCTTGATCGATGTTCACCTGAGCTACCGAAAGGTCTCCTCCCACACCGTTGTACGAGAGAGCAGTAGTTCCACCAAAGCAAATNTGGGTGGGTCGGTTACAGGAATCGGTGTCAAGATCGGATTCTAGAAAATCCTCATGGCCGGGCTCAACCGCACCGCATCGTTAACCACTGCTGTCCTCGTCCTCACCGCTGTGGCTTGGGGTGGGTCGGCCAATGCCCAATTTATCGGGATGAGCACAGATGTCGCAATCGCCTACTCGGCGACCAATGTCACTGCAAAAAGCTTGAGTGGAGGATCCATTGGCATCACCCATCCGATTCCCTTGATTCCCAACATTGGCGGGAGCGCCCTTGCTTTCACAGATACAGAAACTAGCAGCGTCACCTCGCCCTCTTCTTCCAAGCTGAATCTGGTAACCAAGGTCAAACTCCAAACGATCAACTTCTTCTACCACATTCCCTTTCCTGTGGTCACCATGGCAGTTGGTGTAGGATTTGGCACGATCAAGACCTCCGCAAATGCAGACTTAGATTCCAGTACAGAAGACCTCAGCGACAAAGGCAATGTCACTGAAGGGTTCATCCACATTGGTCTGCCCTTCTACAACATGCTGGAGTTTCACTTGGGATACCACGTCCTTAGCACCCCCAAGCTTGATCGACTGAAAGGCAGCAGTAGAGACTACAGTTCTCATACCGCCAGCAACGTTGAACAGAAAAAATCCTACTCNGGAGGCATGACCACGGTTGGCTTACAAATCGCGTTCTGAACTTCCCTCTCCTTTTCCTTCTAGCGTCCACTTTTTCGCGTCCAGTATCCCTGAGCCTCCTTTGGCATTGCCCGAAGAGGAAGCCACAACCTCTGCCATCAGTTCCCCGCTCCGGCTCAAGGAGTTTCGGCGCGGACGGCATTGCGCTCGACTCGCACTTCAGCAAATGCAGATCGACTCACCTATTCCTAGAAATCCGGACACTCGAGAACCCCTCTGGCCAGATGGTGTCGTTGGAAGCATCACCCACTCAGGAAAATGGGCAGCAGCAGCAGCAGCNNCAGTTTCTGAAATCGCAGCAATTGGGATCGATGTGGAACAGATCGAACGATCCGTCAACCCCGGAATTGCCCGGCTCGTCTGCACCGAGGATGAGATAACTTGGCTGAAGAGCCTTGACTCCGCTCAAGCTGATTTGGGATTGAAGGCCATCTTTTCTGCCAAGGAATCAATCTACAAATGCCTGTTTCCCCGCTGTCGAGTTCCTCTGACATTTCAGGATGCAACCATCATTCTGCTACCGGATTGGAATGGATTTCAATTTCAGTTGCACTGTCTTTGCCCTCCCCTCATCACTGAGCAAGAGGTTTGGTTGGATGGCGTACTCAGTCTCAGTCACGAAGCCATTCTTTCCGGAGTTTTCATAAAATCTATGAAATCAAAAAGATAGCTACGTTATCAACCCTTCCTTCAAAACTCTTCCAACATTTATCAACAGAACCAAAAAAATCCTGTAGTTTCGTCCAGTTCTTGCTACATTGGATAAAGGTTTGGTAAACTCTATCGACTTCTTCCAGACCTTTGATAAATCTAAAATATTTATTAAATTCAGTACATTGTAGAGTTATCAACAAATCAACTGCCCTCTAACTACTATTTAAAGAGAATTATGGATATCTTAATTAAGACTTCAGTATTACGAGACGCTCTTCAGAATGTGATTGCCGTTATCGACAAGAGTTTGGCGAAACCAATTCTGTCCAATTTTCTAATCAAAACCTTGGAGGCCGAAGGAGATGAGACCCAAGCGGAATTCACGGCAACAGATTATGAGTTGTCCTTGATCGAAAGACATTCCGTTGAGGTTCGTGAGGAAGGGAGCATCTGCGTCAATGCGAGAAAGATGTATGACATCGTTCGGGAATTTTCCGGAGAGATGGTTCACATTCAATCGACAGAGCAACTCTGGGTGAACGCCACCTGCGGGAGTTCGGAACTCCGGCTTCCAACTGTGGAGGTCGGCTTGTATCCGCAGACGGAGATTGAGGACCTTCCGGAAAAACTCTCAATTCCGGTCGAGGATCTGAAGCGCGGAATCGACATGACGCTTTTCGCGGCGCAGACGAACGAGTCCCGCAGAAACCTGATGGGGGTGAACTTGACCACTCCGGAGACGGGAAAGGTGCGTTGGTTGGCAACGGACGGGCATCGGCTTGCACAAGTGCTTTCCGAAACGGAGAGTACAAGCTTTTCCCAAGTGCAGGAGGTGATCATTCCCCGGAAAGCACTGAGCGAGGTGAGACGCTCGGTTGAGCTGTTTGGGGACACCGTTCAGGTCAGTTTCGATGATCGCGTGATGCAGTTTATGGGCAATGACCTCGCCTACAAGACACGGCTGATCGAGGGAAAGTTCCCGAACTGCGATCCGATCATTCCCAAGGACAACACTTTGGTGGCCACAGTGGACCGGGAGCGTTTNGTCAGTTCGCTCAAGATTGTTTCCTCCATCAGCACGGAAAAGCTCCGTCCTGTGAAACTGACGCTGAGTTCCGGGAANCTCCGGGTGGAAAGTGAAAAGGCCGAGTATGGTGAGGTTAGTGATGAACTGGATGCAGAGTATTCCGGAGAGGATTTCCAGATCGGCTTCAACTCCCGCTACCTGCTGGATACCCTCGGAGTGATGTCGACCGCTCAGGTTCGTATGGAGTTCAAGAACCCCATGAGTCCCAGTGTAGTCCGAGAGGAAGCCGATGGTTCCTTCCTGTCGGTGATTATGCCTTTGCGGATTGAATGGTAGTTCGCGGGCTGAACCTGACGGGATTTCGAAACTACAAGACACTTTCCGCCAAGTTCTCGCCCTCCTGCAATTGGATCATCGGGAGCAACGGCCAAGGAAAAACCAATCTGGTTGAGGCGATCCACTATCTCTGCAACCTCGAATCCTTCCGGACGCGCAAAACCACCATCCTGCTCAACACCGGGAGTTGTGCAACCCGTCTTGTAGGCGAAGTTGAACGGAACTCCGTCCTTCACAAAATCGACATCACGGTCAACGAGAAAGGTCGGCGCGTCCTCTTGGACCACAAGGTGCTCCAGCGGACTTCCGAATATATGTTGTCCTTTGCCTCGCTCGCCTTCGCTCCAGAAGGTGTGAGCTTGTTCCGGAATCAACCTCAGGAACGCCGCCGTTTTTTTAACCGAACCCTTTCATTGCTTGATTCAACCCATCTTGCCGATTTGCAGAGCTACAAGGAGGTGCTGGGTCAGAAAAATATTCTGCTGAAAAAACAGCAACGTGAAGCGGAAATAAAACCGTGGAACGAACTGCTCGCTCGTTATGGAGTCAGCATCACAAAAAAACGACAGAAATTTGTTGCACAAGTCAACGAAACACTCTCCTCGGTTTTTCAGGAATTGACAGGGCGAGAGGATGCTCTTGAATTGCAGTACGAACCTGCTCTCCGTAGCTGGGATAAAGGAGAGGGTTCGGTTCTTCATGAAATTGAGAGTTCCCTTGAGAGGGAACGACAATACGGCCATGCGCTGGTTGGTCCTCACCGGGATGACTACCGGATGCAACTTGGTGAGAGAAGAGATCGGGAGTTCTTTTCTCAAGGAGAGTATCGCATCACATATTTGTCTTTAAAATTGTGTATAAATTCGGTATTAATAAAGAAGACGGGGAACCATCCGGTCATCATTTTGGATGACTTGTTTTCAGAGTTGGATCAAAGGGTAGTCAACCATACAATTTCAACGCTTGAAAAAATGGAGAACCAAGTCTTTATTACTTCGACAACCCTTCCTCAAGGAGGAGCGGTTCATGGCGAGAAAATCCAGATTATTCAAGGACGGATTGTGGAGTGATACGGATTCAAAGATTGAATTGCATTTTTTAGACTAAGAAAAGGAGTTTCAATGGCAGAGGTAGTGGCAGCAACGAACTACAATGAATCAAACATCACCGTTCTGAAGGGGCTTGAGGCCGTCCGGCTCCGACCGGGCATGTACATCGGNGGGAAGGATGCAGCGGCCCTGCACCACTTGGTCTTTGAGATTGTGGACAACAGTGTGGACGAGGCACTGGTGGGCTACTGCACTGAGATTAGCGTGGACCTGAATCACGACAACAGTGTGACGGTCCACGACAACGGACGTGGCATTCCGGTGGGACTCCATGAGGACGAAGGGGTTTCGGCTCTGGAAGTGATCATGACGCGCCTCCACGCTGGAGGAAAGTTCGACAACAGCAACTACAAGGTTTCCGGAGGGTTGAACGGCGTTGGAGCCTCGGTGGTCAACGCGCTCTCCAACCACCTGATCGTTGAGGTTGACCGTGAAGGGTTCTTGTGGCGTCAGGAATATCGGAAAGGGAAAGTGGTTTCCCCTCTCAATCAGATCCGGAGTAGTCAAGCTACTGGGACGCGGACACGCTTTTGGCCCGACGACACGATTTTCGACGAGGTTGAGTTCACCTATGAATTGCTGGCCCAGCGCTTGCGGGAGCTGGCCTTCCTGAACCGAGGAGTCCTGATCAAAATTCACGATCACCGCACGGACCGGCGACAGGAGTTTCACTATGAGGGAGGCATCGTTTCCTTTGTCGAACATCTGGGCCAGAATAAGACGGTGCTTCACGACCCGCCGGTCTCCATTGCCGGGGGGGGGATGGAGGAGGGCTTGGAAGTCGAGGTCGCGTTCCAGTACAACGATTCCTACTCGGACCAGATCTTCGCATTTGTCAACAACATCAACACTATTGAGGGAGGAACCCACTTGACGGGGTTCCGGACGGCCCTCACTCGAACTCTGAACAACTACTTGGTNACAAACGGAAACGGAAGTGCCTCCAAGGAAAACCTGAGTGGCGAGGATGTCCGGGAGGGNTTGATTGCCGTCATCAGCGTTCGCATCGTCAATCCGCAGTTTGAGTCGCAGAAAAAAATCAAGCTCACCAACACGGAAGTACGCGGCAAGGTGGAGTCGATGGTTTCAGATCGTTTGTCGGCATTCTTGGAAGAGAACCCTGCTGTGGCAAAACGAATCATTGCCAAGGCTGTTGACGCACAACATGCCCGGTTGGCTGCTCGCAAAGCTCGGGACCTGACTCGCCGGAAGAACGCGCTGGAAATCAGTGCTTTGCCAGGAAAACTGGCGGACTGCCAAGAGTCTGATCCGGCCCTCAGCGAACTGTTCTTGGTCGAGGGAGACTCTGCAGGAGGATCGGCTAAGCAAGGACGTGAGCGTCGTAATCAGGCGATTTTGCCTTTGCGCGGTAAAATCCTGAATGTCGAGAAAGCACGGGACGACAAGATGCTCAGCAACAATGAAATCAGGACGATCATCACCGCACTGGGCGCAGGATTCGGCAGGGAAAATTTCGATGTCGAAAAACTCCGCTACCACAAGATCATTGTTATGGCAGATGCAGATGTTGATGGTAGCCACATCCTCACACTCATCCTGACGTTCTTTTACCGCCAAATGCCCTCGATCATCGAGCGCGGGCACCTCTATATTGCCCAGCCACCGCTCTACAAGGCGAAGCGCGGCAAGGAGGAATTCTATGTTCGGGATGAGCGTTCGTTAAACGAGCGGTTACTTGGCCTTGCTCAAACCAAGGTCCAACTCATTGCGGCTGATGGGCGAGTGTACTCCGGAATCGGGTTGCAGGAATTGAACGATATTCTGCGGCAGTACACGGAACTGCGGAATCGGATGGGACTCAACCCAGAATTGGACCAACTCCTTGGCATGATGTTGGGTAGTGGGATTGAACTGGAGGAAACCAGTGGAGTGGAAGGGATTCTCAGGAAGTTGGAGGGCTTGCGGCCACAGCACCCAGAGTTGTTGATCGAGGTTGATGCCGAGCAATCAGGTGGGGTGTTGCGGATCGTGTCCGGGGAGTTGGTGTTGGAACTCACCTTAGGATTGTTGCGCAATCTGCATGTCGCTGATTACGAAAGGCTTCGGGAGCTTTACGGGTTTCTTGATGAGCGGTTGGGGCAAGTGCCCGTGCAGGTCGAGGAGCTGCAATCGGGCANACGCACCGAGTTTCAGGAATGGCGGCAGATCAAGAGCTTTCTACTGGAGTTTGGCAAGAAGGGTCTCTACATCCAGCGCTACAAAGGGCTGGGAGAGATGAACCCCGATCAGCTTTGGGAGACCACCCTTGATCCGGAGCATCGCACGCTCAAACAGGTGCAAATTGAGGATTTGGTGGAAACGGACGGAATGTTCACCGTTCTGATGGGGGACCAAGTGGAACCACGGCGGCAGTTCATTGAGGAGAACGCGCTGCGGGTCAAGAATCTGGACGTTTGATGTCTGAAAACCTGCCTGTTCTCGCCATCGTTGGACGCCCCAACGTTGGCAAATCCACGCTGTTCAACCGCTTGGTGGGCCGACGCCGGGCGATTGTGGATGACATTCCCGGAGTGACGCGGGACCGGAACTACGGGACAGCGAGCTACAACAATTACGAGTTTCTGGCTATTGACACTGGGGGGTTTGAGCCGGAATCCAAGGAAAATCTCCTTCCACAAATGCGTCAACAGGCGCAACTGGCGGTGGAAGAAGCTGATGCCGTGCTGTTTATGGTGGACACACAGGAAGGGTGGATTTCCTCAGATGAGGAAGTTTACCGGATTCTTTCAAGGTCAAGCAAGCCGTTGTATGTGGTTGCCAACAAGGCCGACAACCAACGGCTTTCGGATCAGTCCTCGGAGTTCTACCAGCTTGGCGTCGAGGAGGTTTATCCCGTTTCTGCACAACAGAACAATGGGATCACGGAACTGCTGAATGTCGTTCATCTGCGGGTGAACCTTGATCCGCGCAAGCAGAAGGACGAGTCCAGAGGAATCCGGGTTGCCGTGGTTGGAAAGCCTAACGCCGGAAAGTCCTCATTGGTGAACTCACTGATGCATGCAAACCGGATGATCGTAGATTCGGTAGCGGGCACCACTCGGGACTCTGTGGACAGCATTTGTCGCTACCACGGACAGGATTTTGTGCTGGTGGACACGGCGGGCATCCGGCGCAAGGCCAAGGTCAGCCAGAAGCTGGAGACCTATAGCATTGTTTCGGCGCTGAAGGCGATTGAGCGGTCGGAAGTGGTGCTGCTTGTAGTGGACGCACTGGAAGGCGTGACTGAGCAAGTCATGCGAGTTGCTGGTTATGCAAACGACCGCCAGCGTGCGCTGGTGATCGTGATGAACAAGTGGGATTTGGTTGAGAAGCACAGCGCCACGCTTGAGCAAGTCCGAGAGCGCGTGTACGAGCAGCTTTACTTTATTGACTTTGCGCCCATTATTTTTGTCAGTGCCTTAACCAATCAGCGCACCGGGCAGATTTTTGAGAAGGTGTTGGAGGTTTACGAGCAATACAATCGCCGTGTGCAAACCTCTGATTTGAATGCTATTCTTGAAATGGTGGTGTCCCAGCATCCACCCCCTGCGAAAGGCGGACGCCCCACCAAAATCTATTTCGGAAGCCAGGTTCAGGTGGCGCCCCCTACTTTTGTGCTGATGAGCAACAATCCGGACAAGACCAACCGCGCTTACGAGCGCTACCTCAGTCGGCAACTCCGGAGCCATTTCGGCTTTGCCGGAGTTCCCCTCAAGTTGGTTTGGCGCAAACGCGAGTCCAACCGCGTGCCACATTCCTGAGTCCAGACGGTGTCTCGGTTTTTGTGGACGGGCATCGGCGAGCAGGGCATTCAGGAAACCGGGGCGATCGGAGGACACTCTGCGGTCGCGGTCACCGCCGAATTAAACCGACAGGGCAAGTTCAGGATTTCGCTCCGCAGACTCTCGGATTATGCGGTTCAGCAAAATCTTGGTGAGGAAATACTCCACGCCGTGCTGAGTTTTCTAGGCCGCTTGCTCGGTTCCGGGATTAATCTCCACCTCAGCCTCAACGAGGCGATCCAGCACTTCAAACCATACAATCTCAAATACCACCTCTGTGTGGTTCGTGACCAGCTTCTCAAAGGAGAATCGTTCGGGAATGCGCTGGCGAACACAAAGGTGATTCCGGGCATGGTCACCCGGACTTTGGTGGCGGCAGAATCCTCGGATCGGCTNGCAGAAAGTATCGATGAATTGTGTGAACTGTTGCAGCTCCGCCAAAAATTTTCACGGGATCAGCGACGGTTGTTGCTGTATCCACTGACGGTGTTGGGGGTGTTTGTACTCTTGGCTGTTGGCATGCTGCTGTACGTTATCCCCATGTTTAGTCGCTTGTACGCAGTTGCCGGGGATCAGTTGTTTTGGCCAACGCAAGTGATGGTTGCCCTGAGCGAGTTGTTGCGAGGTAGTCCGGAAGGCTGGTTCGCCGCAGTCCTTCTGCTCGGACTTGGTGGGCTGGGACTCCGGCACTATGGAAAATGGGGAAACCTTTGGGCGCAGGTTCCCGGAGTCCGGGAACTGCGAAGAGAGATTCAGATGATGATGTATGCGCGAACCATGTCGTCNGGCCTGCATTCGGGGATGCCGTTGANCCTGTGCCTGCAACTGATGGAGCCGATGCTGATGGATTTTCGCTCGTCCGAGCTTGCAAGACTGCGGGAGCGGGTCGAACACGGAGAAGGCTTGGGTAAATCATACCAGCAAGTTGCCGGACTGGGGCCAAGATTCTCCAACGCAGTGAGCGCGGGTGAGGCAACCGGGGATTTGGCCGGAGCCTTCACTCATGTTTCGGAGAATTGTCGGATTGAGGTGGAACGCACCTTGGGACGCTTCAACGCCTATTTGGAACCAGCACTGATGCTCCTGATTGCCTCCGGGGTGCTGGTTTTCCTGCTCTCCATCTACCTTCCGTTGTTTCAAGTCGCGGAATATTACTGAGACGGCTTGTGGGGTTGTCCGGTGAACCGTTGGGCCANCCGGAGCCAGTTCGGACCCTTGTGATGATGAATCGGATATTCGGGAACATATCCGATGCCNAGCTCCAAAAAGCGAATCACCAATTTGGCGGTCAATCCCCAGATGTCGTAATTACCGAAGAGAAAATGGTGAGAAAGTCTGGGATACTCGTAAGAAATTTCCTCGGANGTGTGATGGGTTGGGTTGAGGAAAAACGAAAGCGGTACCTCAAAAACCGCGTCGATCTCATCCGAGTTGGGACGAGAAATAAAATCCGAAGCGATGATCGCAACAAAAGGTGTGACCAGATAGTGGTAGAGCGAAATAATCTGGTCAATCTGGCCAAGGCATTCCACTTGTTCGGGAGCGAGTCCGATTTCCTCTTCGCACTCCCGAAGTACGGTTTCAAGCGCAGAGCGATCTTGGGGNTCCTGCTTGCCTCCGGGAAAGGAGACCTGTCCGGAGTGTGAGTTCAGATGGGAGGCTCGTTGGGTGAAGAGTAGGTGCAACTCACCATCGATCTGACGCAACGGAATCAGCACGGAGGCTCGCTTTTTAACCTTGGAGTTGAGGGGAAGGTTGAGNTTGCAGAGGCGTGAACGAATCTGCTCCAGCGACCCCGAGTCCGCCAGTGTCATGAGGTGGTGCGCGGGGTTGGGATTTGGCTCCAGAACTTCCGGATTTCGCTAAGAATGCTCTCGGCGGCGCGCTGACAGGTTTTGGCAAACGCCGGAGTGAAGCGCACGTTTTTCTGACGGGCTTTGCCCAACATGTCGCGCTCCAGCATGCTGTCGAGGACATAACACTGGGAGCGGATCGACTCCAAGTCTGCAACAATCGAAACGCAGGCATCCAGCATTTCAACGGATGAAAACGCAGGAAGCTGAAAATGCCCCTGCGCCTCAAGTACAGACCCCAAGGCGTTAATGGCGGCTTGCGTGGATTGCAGGCAGCTCACTTCCGGAGAGTCACGGATGCGGGACTTGGCGATGCGGAGGTCTTCCTGAGATTGTTCCCAAGAAATGCGAGCGCGTCGGAGTGCTCGATCACTGGCAGTGGCTTTTTGCATGGTGGAGCGAGTCAGCGGTCCTGAGCGCCGTGCTGGCGCAGGTACGTTTCGATCTGTTCCCGCTTGGTCACATCCAGCACCACCGCACTGTCAACCTCGACATCAGTGAGCAATTCGCAAACCTCCCGGATGTTGATGAGCGCCCGCACCGGAACTCCCACGCGCTCTTCCAAGCTCAGCAGAGCGTCTTGTCCGGATTGGTTGCGCTCCATGCGGTCCACGGCAACAACGATGCCTGCGAACTCGACCCCACAGGTTTCCCGGACCATGACGACCGCCTCCAGTTTGGTGAGGCCGTCGGTGATCACATCGTCCACCATGACGATCCGATCCTCCGGCGTGGGAGTGCGTCCCACCAGCCGTCCGGCGTCGCCGTGGCTTTTTTTTTCTTTTCGGTTAAAGAAATATCCGATAGTTTGATTAGAGAAGATTTCCAGTGCCTGCGCGGTGGCGATGCAGAGGGGAATGCCCTTGTAGGCCGGGCCGAAAACAGAAGTGCATCCCGGCAGGTGGTCGGCAATGGCGCGGGCATAAAACTCGCCCAATTCCCGAAGAGCGCGTCCCGTGTTGAACCGTGCGGAGTTGAAGAAATACGGAGAGACCCGGCCACTCTTGAGCGTGAACTGACCGAACTGTAGGGCTTGCTCCCGGATGAGAAACTGAGCGAACTCAAACTTGTAAGAATTCATGATGGCACCGAATGATGAGAACCTTGAAATAGTATCAGCATTTGCTGATAACAGCCAACTCAGTCCGGTCACTTTGCAGGACGAGTCGGAAGAACACCGGCAGCAACGCCTGAAAAATGCGGTTGATGGACTGTTGGCTTCATACGGAAAGTATCCGGAAATCGAGCGGATTGGAACAACTCCTTTGCCGACCAAGGAGAATATCGTGCGGTTGCTCGAAGGCATCCAAGTGCTGCTGTTTCCCGGTCTGATTCGCCAGNAGCGCTTCGANTCTCTGAACCTTCNCTATGCGATGGGGCAAAGGACCGCCACGGTCTTCGAGCAACTTCAGGAGTACATTGAAGAGGTGTTGTGCTGGGAGTATTCCCAAGGCGGGGAAGACTGCCATCAGCGGGAGGATTTCCGGGATCAAGTGGAGGGGATCGTCTTTGAGTTTCTGGAGTACCTTCCGGAACTGCGCGGAATTCTGGCGGAGGATGTTGATGCAATTTTCGCAGGAGATCCGGCAGCCACGAGCAAGCGTGAGATCGTTTTGGCCTATCCGGGGTTGCAAGCACTGAGCGTTTACCGCATCGCTCACTTTCTACACAATCATGGGGTGCCGCTCATCCCAAGGATCATGACGGAGCATGTGCATTCCCGCTTTGGCATCGACATCCATCCGAACGCCCGGCTGGGCCAAGGCATCATGCTGGATCACGGTACGGCGGTTGTGATTGGAGCGACCACCACCATCGGAGACAATGTGCGGATGTATCAGGGGATCACGCTTGGAGCGCTTAGCCCGGTCAAGCACAAGGGGCATCCGCTGGACAAGCGCCACCCAACCATTGAGGACAACGTCATCATCTACTCTGGAGCGACGATCCTTGGCGGTGACACCGTGATTGGTGCGGGGTCAATCATCGGCGGGAACATCTGGCTCACTCACAGTGTACCTCCGAACAGCCGGGTTTACCTCAAGGATCCCTCGCTCCAGCAGGAAGTTCGGGAGCGAAAGGCGTTTGCGTAGAAATTGCGTTGACTTGCACGGGCGATTGCCTAAAGCTTCCAGAGCTTGCTTAATTGACTCAGAACCCTATCGGGAAAAGTAGCGCAAGGAGAGTTCCACGTGAGTGAGATCAAAACGGAAGAACAGACGGAAGAGCAGGTTGTCACCAAGACCCGGAAGAAGCTCAAGCCTCCGGTCCAGTACAAGGTCTTGCTGCACAACGATGATTACACCACTATGGAGTTCGTCGTGTACGTACTCCAGTCCGTGTTCCGCAAAAGTCCTTCAGAGGCGACTCAGATCATGCTCCGGGTTCACGAAAACGGTATCGGCGTCTGCGGGGTGTATTCCTTCGAGNTCGCCGAAACCAAGGTGTCCGCTGTGCATGACCTCGCCGAACAGTATGAGTTTCCCCTCAAATCCAGCATGGAAGAAGCCTGAGACACCCCTATGTTCACCCGGGATTTGGAAATGTGCCTGATGGCGGCCCAGAACGAGGCCAAAGAACGTCGGCACGAATACCTTTGCGTGGAGCATATTCTCTACGCCCTCCTGCACCATGACGCCGGAGTCCGCATCATCCAAAGCTGCGGCGGCAACGTGGACCGCATCAAGTCCGATCTTGAAGAGTTCTTCTCCCAGCAGGAAACCATCCGGGAAGAAAACTCATCCCCACAACAGACACGGGCGGTTCAGCGGGTGTTGCACTTGGCGATCATGCACGTCAACAGCTCGGGCAAATCCTCGGCGGACGTGGGCGACATTCTGGTGGCGATTCACCGGGAATCGCAATCCTACGCCTCCTACTTCTTACAGAAGGAGGGCATCACACGCCTCGATTTGCTCAACTTCATCTCCCACGGGATTGCCAAGGTGCCGGTTGAAGAGGAGGAGGAGGGGCTCAACTATGACGGCTCTGACGAGGAGGAAGTCCCCTCTAGTCGGAAAGAGCAAGACCCCCTCAAACTCTACACGGTCAACCTCACAAAACTCGCCGAGGACAAGAAACTCGATCCGCTGATCGGCCGCCAGCACGAACTCGACCGCACGGTCCAGATCCTTTGCCGCCGCCGCAAGAACAACCCGATCTACGTTGGAGATCCAGGAGTCGGGAAGACCGCGATTGCGGAAGGGCTTGCCCTCAAGATTCATCTTGCTGAGGTGCCGGATGTGCTGGAGGGGGTCGAGGTTTTCTCGCTCGACATCGGTGCCCTACTTGCCGGGACAAAGTTTCGAGGGGATTTCGAGCAGCGCATCAAATCTGTGCTGAAGGCACTCCTACAGCATGAGGGTTCGATCCTCTTCATTGACGAAATCCACACGATCATTGGCGCAGGCGCAACGAGCGGTGGTTCGATGGATGTGTCGAACCTCCTCAAGCCGGCGCTGGCACAAGGAGAAATCCGCTGCATCGGTTCCACCACCTATGAGGAGTACAAGAAGATTTTTGAGAAGGATCGGGCACTGTCCCGACGCTTCCAGAAAATTGACATCACTGAGCCGTCCACAGAGGAAACCTTCCAAATTCTGAAGGGGCTCCGGGGTTACTACGAGCAGCACCATCAACTCCGTTACACGACCCCGGCCTTGCGCGCAGCAGCGGACCTTGCTGCCAAGCACATCAACGATCGTTTCCTTCCCGACAAGGCCATTGACGTGATTGACGAAGCCGGTTCGATGGTGCGGTTGCGTCCGGGCGTGAAGCGCAAAACCGTGAACCCACAGGACATCGAGCGCGTGGTTTCCAGCATCGCCCGTATCCCGCTCGAGCGCATGACCAGCACGGACAAGGACAAGCTCCGAGGTTTGGAGAAGGAGTTGAAGATGCAGGTCTTCGGGCAGGATTCCGCGATCGAGATTCTTGCAAAAGCGGTCAAGCGCTCCCGTGCCGGATTGCGTGATCCAGACAAGCCCATCGGCTCTTTCCTTTTCACGGGGCCAACGGGGGTTGGAAAAACTGAACTGGCCAAGCAGCTTGCCCAGATCATGGGCATCCACTTCGTCCGCTTCGACATGTCCGAGTACATGGAGAAGCACACGGTTTCCCGGNTGATNGGGGCGCCTCCGGGTTATGTCGGCTTCGATCAGGGGGGCTTGCTCACCGACNCGATCCGCAAGAACCCCCACTGCGTCGTGTTGCTGGATGAGATTGAAAAGGCGCATCCGGACATTTTCAATATCCTGCTTCAGGTGATGGACCACGCCACCCTCACGGACAATAACGGACGTGAGGCTGATTTCCGGAACGTGGTGCTCATCATGACCTCAAACATCGGTGCTAAGGAGATGGCCTCTTCGGTGATCGGCTTCGGTAGCAGCACCCCCAAGTCGCCGTCAAAGCAGGCGGTCGAGCGCACCTTCAACCCAGAGTTCCGTAACCGACTCGACTCGATCATCACCTTCTCGCAACTCCCGGAACCGGTGGTGCGGATGGTGGTGGACAAACTCATTGTGGCATTGGAGGTTCGGCTTCAGGCGCGGAAGGTGATCATTGGCGTCTCGGACGAAGTCAAGAACTGGCTGGCGAAGAAAGGCTATGATCCGCTGTTTGGAGCCCGCCCGATGGCCCGTCTCATCCAGCAGGAAATCGAGACTGTTCTTGCTGACGAGGTGCTCTTTGGCAAGCTCACCGATGGCGGGGAGGTGACTATTGATCTCAAAGAGGACCAGCTCATTTTNCAGTACTCCTGACTTGCTTNGCTGCTCCGGGGGGGCTTTTTCCCATGCCCTATTTTCGCTACAATAAAAAGCTGGGAAGCGGAGAAAGTGCAACGCTGATTGGTCCGGAAGCTCAGCACGCCAAACAGTCCCGCAGACTGCGACCGGAAGAGCGGATCGAGGTTCAGGATTCCACAGGGGCACGGTTTCAGGCCGTGGTCGTTAGTAGTGTGGAGCGCCGCTCTGTGAGGTTCCGGGTGGAGTCGAAGCTTCCGGTGCCACCGCTGTCTCCCTTGGTTTTGGAACTGCTGGTTGCCCTTCCCAAAGAAAAGGCCCTTGATTTCGTGCTGCAAAAAAGCACCGAGTTGGGAGTCTCTCGACTCACTTTGTTTCCCGGAAAGTTCTCTCCGAAACACACGGATTCCACGAAGAATCGGCTTCAGCGCTGGCAGCGGATCACTGAGGAGGCGTGCAAGCAGTCCGGACGACAGTTTCCTCCGCAACTGCAATGGCGGGAGCGGCTGGAAGATGCCGTTGAGAAAACCGCAACTCCGACACAGCGCTGGGTGCTGACTCCGGAAGCTCAACGGGGCTTGCTGACCCAAGGTGGGAGCCTGATGGTACCAACCCATCAGGTGTTGATTGGTCCGGAAGGCGGGCTGCATCCGGATGAGGTCGCATGGGCACGGAGCCGAAGTTTTTGTGAGGTGGCCTTGGGGCCAAGGGTTCTGCGCACGGAAACGGCGGTGTTGGGCGTTGCGGCGATCCTGCAATTCCTCCACGGAGACTTGGGTTTCGCAGGAATGGCTGGCAACTCTCCGGAAAACAGCTAGCGTAAATCAGCCACTTATCAACCCGAACCGAGTTCACAGATGCGATGGATGGCTCTCAGTGCAGGATTGCTCCTGCTTTCCACTCCCTTGTTTGCCGCTAAGATTCGCGGCCACTACTCCTTGGTGGGCACCAAGCCTGAATCCCATAGTGTGCAAAAGGTGATCTATGAGGAGATCATCAACTTTGGCTGCGCCCATTGCAACAATTTGCGCAAGGCCTCTGAAGAATTGCGGAAACAATGGGGAGACCGCGTAGAGTTCGTAGATATTCCGATCACCTTCCGAGGACAGGACGATTCACCCCTGCGGCTCTACTATGTTGCCCAATCAGTCGGCAAGGGGGACTTGGTTCGGACAGCCCTGTTTGATGCCCGTTTCGTCCACGGGGTTGAGGTCTTTGATGCGGGCATCTGCAACTATTTGGCTCGCTCGCTTGGCTTGGGGGCTGTGTACTCGCAAGAAAAAAACAAACCGTGGGTCAACGAAGCCATTCAGGCAGGCATCCAGAAATCCAATGCGTATGGCGTGACTGGTACCCCCAGCGTGATCCTGATGGGCAGCCTCAAGATGGACATTGGCCGCTACGGGTCAATGGCTGATTTTACAGATAAAGTGCCGGAAACCTTTGAAGATTTGCTGACAAAGTGATTTCTTCGCTTCGTAGGTCATCTGCTCCTTTTGAGGAGTAACAATGCCTCAAACCACGTACGGATTTCCACAACAGGGAGCAGAGCTTGACCAAGCAAGTTCAAGAATCCGGAAAGGTATCGTGGGGCGACGCCCCCATCCGTGAAAAACTCCAGCACTTGCCTGACGCTCCGGGGGTTTACCAGTTCCGGAGTGTTGTGGGCGACATCCTCTACATTGGCAAGGCCAAGTCCCTTCGCCAGCGGGTTCGCTCTTACTTCCAGCCCTCCGCGAACCACACCCTACGCATCCAGATTATGGTCTCGCTGGTTCATGATGTCACTCTGATCATCACGGACACGGAAGCGGAAGCACTGATTCTGGAGGAGCANCTCATCAAGAGCCACCGTCCGCGCTACAATGTCCTGCTCAAGGACGACAAGTCCTATCCTTTCTGCAAGCTCACAGTCAACGAGAGGTACCCGCGCCTGTTTCTGGTGCGTGAGAAGCACGATCCCAAAGCCGAGTATTACGGTCCGTATCCTTCAGTCAAGGACGCNCGGCAGGTGCTGCGAGTGGTGAGCCGCTACTTTCCATTGCGGACCAGCAAGATGGTGCTGGACGGCACCAAAGCCTATCGCCCCTGCCTCAATTTCCAGTTGCGTCGTTGCATCGCTCCCTGTCGGGGAACCGTTGAGGTCAGCGAATACCAGCAGGTTGTGAACCACGTCCGGATGTTTCTACGGGGACGGGACAAGGAGTTGATGGGTGATTTTGAAACCGATATGCAGGAGGCCTCTGAGCGTTTGGAGTTTGAACGAGCGGCGGCCATCCGGGATCAGATTCAATCACTCAAGCGCGTCTTTGAGCGGCAGATGGTTCTTAGCACCAAGGGCGAG
This sequence comes from Deltaproteobacteria bacterium, assembly GCA_002707655.1. The sequence continues at coordinate 16,678 of PANO01000014.1, read as the reverse complement.
GATCAGGATGTGCTGAACCTCTACCGCGAGGGCGAAAGTTCTGTCGTTCAGGTGTTGTTCATTCGTAATGGCCGTTTGCTGGGGAGCGACTTCTTCTACGAATCCGGAAGCAGCGAAGCGTCGGAGGACAACCTGCTTGGACTTGTTCTCAACCGACTTTACACGGGCGAATCCGCGCACATCCCCCGCGAAATCCTGCTGCCGTTTTCATACTCCGATCAGGAGGCACTGGCGGAAGCTCTCAATAAGCGGGCCGAGCGGCGGGTGTACGTTTCCGTCCCAAAAAAAGGTCGCAAGCACGAGTTGGTGACGATGGCGTTCAACAACGCTAAATTCAACCTCACGGAGCAGCGCGGACGCCTTGATCGGGAAAGCAACGTGCTGGAGCAGGTCCAGCGCTTCCTGCGCTTGCGCAAGCTTCCGGAAATGGTGGAGGCTTTCGACATTTCCCACCTTTCCGGAACGATGACAGTCGCCTCGATGGTGTGCTGGAAGCAGAACCGCCCCTGCAAGGAAGGCTACCGCAAATACCGGATCCGGAGCGTTTCGGATGGAGATGATTTTGCCAGCATGGAGGAAGTGCTGGCTAGGCGTTACAAACGAGTCGCCAGTGGAGAAATGCCGCTCCCGGATTTGATCCTCATTGACGGGGGCAAGGGGCAAGTCAACGCCGCCGCCGCCGTTTTGCAAAGGCTCGGCATCCACAGCGGGGAGGTGGAGCTACTGGGGTTGGCAAAAGGTCGAAGCGAACGCCGGGGCCGGATCCGCCGCAAGCACAACGAGGATTTCGAATATGTGGTACGTCCCAATCAAAAGAACGAAATTCGGCTGCCTCGGAATTCAGTCGTCCTCCACTTTCTCCAGAACATCCGGGATGAGACCCATCGTTTTGCTATCGAGTTTCAGCGTGCCCTCAAGCGCAAGCAGAACCTGCGCTCGCTCATCGACGAGATCCCCGGAGTGGGGCCACAGCGCAAGCGTGGGCTGCTACGGCATTTTGGCAGTCTCAAGCGGCTACAGTCGGCCTCAGTGGCCGAGATCGCGGAAGCACCGGGCATTCCGGAGGCGTTGGCGGTGGAGATTCACGCCTTTCTGTGCGAGGCCGAACAGTATATCCGGAATCAAACCCGCGAAGTGTCGGCCTCGGCGAAAGCCCTGTCTCGGGCTGAGAGGCAAACTGTGGCACGGCTTGACTCATCCCGGTGGTCTGCTAAAATTTCCTAGAACCACTCAAGGCTGCGCCAGCCCATCATTTCGCGGTGAGTCCGGGACTTCCGNCCCCTTCCGGAGCAACCTCCCGCCCACCTCCAGATTGCACCANACAAGGCTCAATGCTGAAGNAGATCACCAAGCTNTTCGGGAANGAAAACGAACGGATNCTCAAGCGCTACCNCAAGGTAGTTTTGAAAATTAATATGCTGGAACCGCAGATGGAGGCACTCCCGGACGAGGAGTTTCCAAGTAAGACCGCAGAGTTCAAACAGCGGGTCGAGGGCGGTGAGGAGCTGGATAGCGTCCTGCCGGAAGCCTTTGCCCTCGTTCGTGAAGCGGCGCGTCGGAAAATCGGCGAACGGCATTACGATGTGCAGTTGATGGGCGGCATGGCTCTGCACGAAGGCANCATCGCGGAAATGGCCACTGGCGAGGGCAANACGCTGGCCTCCACTTGTCCGGTTTACCTCAACACCCTTGCCGGACGTGGGGTCCACATCATCACTCCAAACGACTACCTCGCCAAACGCGACAGCCAATGGATGGGGCAGATTTACGAATTCCTCGGTCTCAATGTNGGCCTCATCCAGCACGGTATGGTGGATGGACAGCGCCGTGAGGCGTATGGCTGTGACATCGCCTATGGCACGAACAACGAGTTTGGTTTCGACTACCTCCGCGANAACATGAAATTCTCGCTCGGAGACTATGTACAGCGCGAGTTCAACTTTGCGGTCGTGGACGAAGTGGACAGTATCCTTGTGGATGAAGCCCGGACTCCGCTCATCATCAGTGGTCCCAGCGAGGGCAGCATTGATCTCTACTACCAGATCAATGGCATGGTCCACGGCCTCAGCCGTGAGATTCGCAAGGAAGAGGTCGGCAAACTGCCTGCTGAAGAAGCGCATGGAATTGTTGAGGATTGGGAAATGCGCGAGGATCACGAGGTCGTCCGAGATGGAGACTATGCGCTGGAGGAGCGNTCTCGCGGCATCTCGCTCACCGAGCGGGGCTCCGAGAGAATCGAAGCGCGGCTAGGAAGCCACCTCAAACTTGAAACGAGCCTCTTTGATTACGAGAATATGGAAATCCTTCACCATGTCAATCAGGCGTTGAAGGCGCACTACGTCTTCAAGCGCGACGTAGATTATGTCGTTCAGGAGGGGCAGGTTATCATCGTGGACGAGTTCACCGGACGCCTCATGCCGGGACGTCGCTTCAGCGATGGGCTACATCAGTCGCTGGAGGCAAAGGAACGTGTGCAAATCGAGAAGGAAAACCAGACGCTGGCGACGATCACCTTTCAGAACTACTTCCGGCTCTACAGCAAGCTCTCGGGCATGACCGGAACCGCCGAGACCGAGAAGGACGAGTTCAAGAAGATTTACAACTTGGGTGTGGTAGTCATTCCCACCAACAAGCAGCTCATCCGCAAAGATCGGGCGGATGTGATCTATAAAACCGGCAAGGCGAAGTACCGGGCGATTGTCACGCACGTCAAGGAACTCCACGAGAACGGACAGCCCGTGCTGGTCGGCACCGTGTCCATCGAGGTCTCCGAGGCGATCAGCCAGTTGCTCAAGCAGGCGGACATTCCACACGAAGTCCTCAATGCCAAGCACCACGAGCGCGAAGCGGAAATCATCGCCAAGGCTGGCGAATTTCAGGCCGTGACCATCGCCACCAACATGGCTGGGCGCGGAACCGACATCAAGCCAGCTCCAGAAGCCCTGAAGGTGGGTGGTTTGTTTGTCTTAGGCACTGGACGCCACGACAGTCGTCGCATTGACAACCAACTCCGGGGGCGTTCCGGACGACAGGGCGATGCGGGCGCCTCCCAGTTCTACCTCTCGCTGGAAGACGACCTGCTCCGGATTTTCGGGGGAGAGCGCATCTCCAAGCTGATGGACAAGCTCAAGATCGAGGAGGACGAACCTATCGAGCACGTCTTTGTCACTAAGGCAATCAGCAACGCGCAGAAGAAGGTGGAGGGTTTTCACTTCGACATCCGCAAGCACGTCCTAGAATACGATGATGTGATGGAGAAACAGCGTTCCATCATTTATACCCGCCGTCGCGATATCTTGGGCGATGGGGTGCAGCACCTCATGCTGGAGCTCTGCGAGGATGTGATCGAGCAATTGTTTGGCCAGCACTGTCAGGAGAAGTACGCGGACCAGTGGGATGTCCAGGGTTTCAACCGCGCCTTCGAACAGGTCTTCGGAGAACTTCCGGTCGAGGACTGGTCGGAACACTCAGAGAAGCCGGAAGAGTTACTGGAAGGACTCGCAAAGCAAGTGCGGAAACTCTATGAGCAAAAGGTGGCGTATTTCCGGAAGATGGTGACGCTCAATTTCCTTCCGGATGGGGGAACGCCGGAAGAGCGCGAGCAGTATTTCATCTCCACGCTCCTCGACTTGGAGCGGCAGGTGTTGCTGCGGGTCAACGACGGCTTGTGGAAGGACCACCTGCTTTCGATGGACCACCTCCGGGAGGGCATCGGGCTGGTGGGTTACGCACAGAAGAAACCGCTCGATGAGTACAAGCGGCAGGCGTTCGTAATTTTTTCGGATTTGATGGCCCGTATCAGCAACGAGGCCGTGACCACTTTCTACCATCTCTCCATGGCTCACCCGATGACGGAGCCGATGCAGCCGCTTCAGCAGGAGCAGGAGATGGAGTTCCACCACGGAGAGGAAGCATTAGCCGAGCCGGACCGCAAAAAGAAGTCCAAGAAAGCTGCTCCCGTGCGCAAGGCTGTGGTGGTGGGGCGTAACGAACCCTGCCCGTGTGGCAGCGGCAAGAAGTACAAACGTTGCTGCGGAAGCAAGGTTCAGCAGTACGCCTAGAGTTTTCCCTGTTAGATTGACACTATCGCTTGATCCCGCATGGATGCTCCGGATTCGTCTGACCAAATCGTCATTGTCGGTGCGTCCGAACACAACCTCAAGGACGTCAATCTCACCCTGCCCCGCAATGCGCTCACCGTCTTCACGGGAGTGAGCGGTTCCGGGAAATCCTCCCTCGCCTTTGACACCATCTTCAAGGAGGGCCAGCGACGTTTTGTCGAGTCACTCTCGCCCTACGCCCGCCAGTTCCTTGGGCAGATGGACAAGCCCAAGGTGGAACACATCGAGGGGCTCAGTCCAACCATTTCTGTTGACCAGAAAACGGTAAACCGCAACCCACGCTCCACGGTGGGCACGATCACGGAGGTGTACGACCACTTCCGGTTGCTCTTCGCACGGTTGGGCACTCCGCACTGCCCCAAGTGTCAAGTTCCGGTGACCACCCAAACTCCGGAGCAGATCACCGATTTCGCGTATGCCGACGCAGAGGGCGAAACCTGCCTGCTGCTTGCGCCGATGGTCCGCGAACGCAAGGGCGAGTACCGCAAGGAAATGGTCGGCTGGGCGAAGGAGGGCTTTGTGCGGGCGCGGATTGATGGCGAGGTGCGGCGGCTTGATGAGGAAATCACTCTCGCTCGTTACGAGAAGCACACCATCGAGTTGGTGCTGGATCGCCTCACGCTCAGCTCCGACGAAAAGAGTCGTTTCACTGAGGGCGTGGAGAAAGCTCTGCAACTCGCAAACGGGCTGGTGGTGCTGAACTACTGCGACCACGATCACCTCTTCAGCCAACTGCTTGCGTGTCCGAAGTGCCAGACCGCCCTTCCAGAAATGGAGCCTCGGCTCTTCTCGTTCAACGCTCCGCAAGGGGCATGTTCCACCTGCAACGGCCTTGGGGTGCTGAACACCTTTGTCGAGGACAAGCTCTGCGATCCCGCACTTTCACTGCGGGATGGGGCGTTGCTTTGTTGTACCGAGCGCGGCAATATCCTCTTTACCCGCATTGACCACACCCACCTTCAGGCCGCCAGCAACAAGCTCAAGGTGAGTTGGTCCACTCCGTGGGGTGAGCTTCCGGAAGAGCAGCGCAACCTCATCCTGCACGGCAAGGGCAGTGCCCCCTTGGGCGTGTCCAATGTCTTTCGCTTTCCCGGACAACTCCGCCGCAAGATTCAGCAGGGGCACTGGCCCGGAGTGGTGCCAATTTTGGAGTTCGTTTATCGCTTTGTGCGGGGGCCGATGGAAAAGTTCCAGGACTCCTCGATCTGTCCGGACTGTCACGGCAAGCGTCTCAGTGCGATGGCCTTGGCGGTGCGCTTTCACGAGCGCACGATTGACCAACTCAGCGAGGTGTCCATCGAAGAAGCCCTCGATTTCTTCGTGAACCTCGTTCCCACCGAAACCGAGCAGAAGATTGGCCGGGACATTTTCCGGGAAATCCGTGACCGGTTGCACTTCCTCAACGATGTTGGGGTCGGCTACCTTACCCTCGACCGCTCCGCAGGATCACTCGCTGGCGGCGAGGGCCAGCGCATCCGGCTCGCTTCACAACTTGGAGCCGGACTCCAAGGGGTGCTTTATGTCTTGGATGAACCCTCCATTGGCCTGCACCAGAGCGACAACCAGAAGCTCATCCGCACCCTCAAAAAACTGCGGGATCGTGGCAACACAGTGCTGGTGGTCGAGCATGACGAAGAAACCATCGAATCTGCCGATCACTTGGTGGACATCGGCCCAGTCGCTGGGTTGGAGGGTGGGTACATCACTGCTGAAGGCAGCGTGAGTGATCTTCGGAACACCCCGGAATCGGTCACCGGAAAATTCCTCGCAGGCATCGAGCAAATCGCGCTTCCGGAGCAGCACCGGACTCTTGGCGAAAACAGGCTCACCGTCCACGGTGCCCGCCTCAACAACCTGCAAGATGTGACGGTCGAGATTCCGCTGGGCTGCTTCGTGGCGGTGGCGGGGGTTTCCGGCTCCGGGAAATCGTCGCTCATCGATGGCATTCTCAAAAAGGCGATCGCCCAAAAACTCATCCCAAACAGTGTTGAGGTTCCGGGACCACACGACCGCATCACGGGACTAGAGCATGTGGACCGCGTCATCGAGATTAGCCAAGCCCCGATTGGCCGCACCCCGCGCAGCAACCCNGCGACCTACACCAAGGTGTTGGACCCCATCCGCGACCTGTTTGCAAAGGTTCCGGAAGCGAAGGTGCGGGGCTACACCAAAAGCCGTTTCTCCTTCAACGTCTGGGGTGGGCGTTGTGGGGACTGCAACGGCAACGGAGTGCAGACCATCGAGATGCAGTTTTTGGCGGATGTGCAGATTCCCTGTGACACCTGCCAGGGGAAACGCTTCAACGCCGAAACTCTGCAAATCCGCTACAAGCGTAAGACGATCNTCGATGTGTTAGAGATGACGGTGGANGAAGGGGCAGAGTTCTTCTCAAGCCAGCCCAAGATCGCTCCCATCCTGCAAACCCTGCAAAGCGTGGGGCTAGGCTACGTCAGGCTTGGGCAACCCTCCACGACNCTNTCCGGAGGAGAAGCGCAGCGTGTGAAACTCGCCTCTGAGTTGCGAAAAAAAGCCACGGGCAACACGTTCTACATTTTCGATGAACCGACGACCGGACTGCACTTTCAGGACATCCGGGTTCTGCTGAAAGCGCTCGACGAATTGGTCGCGCAGGGCAACACGGTGTTGGTCATCGAACACAACCTTGACGTCCTCAAAGTCGCGGATCACGTCATTGAACTTGGCCCAGGTGGTGGGAAGCACGGAGGCCAAGTCGTTGGTGTGGGCACTCCGGAACACTTGGCTGAGCAGAAAACGCTCACGGGGCAGTTCCTCGCCCAAGTGCTGAGGGAAGGGGCAAAGTTCCAGAGGGGCAAAGTTCCAAAGGGACTTGNCGGTAGCACGAGGCNGCGTACCCGCGCCCACACCAATTCCGCAACGGAAACAATCGCGGACTCGTCCGCAAAATTCCGCGCACTTCCCAAAGTGCCGTTGCGGGATTTGGTGGTGAAGGGCGCGTCCAAGAACAACCTGCGGCATGTGGATGTCCGCATTCCGGCGAACAAGCTGACGGTCATCACGGGGGTTTCGGGTTCCGGGAAGACGAGCCTTGCGTTCGACACGCTTTTTGCNGAGGGACAGGCTCGCTATGTAGAATCACTTTCCACCTACGCCCGTCGTTTCCTCGGACGCATGGACAAGGCGCCAGTGGATTCGATCGAAGGGTTGACTCCGGCAATTGCGATTGACCAAAAGAGAGCGAGTCGCAATCCCCGCTCCACCGTTGCCACAACGACCGAGATTTACGATTACCTGCGCCTGCTCTTTGCCCGCATAGGCAAACCGCACTCACCCAAGTCCGGGCGTCCGCTCCGGCACTTCACCCCCACCCGGGCGGCGCTGCATGTCACCGAGCATCACGACGGCGAGCGCGTGGAAGTGCTGGCTCCGCTCTTTCTGCCCGGCTCGACAAAGGATTTACTACTGGATCGTCCGGATCACCTGTCGAGTGTGGTTTCGTCCTTGTGGGAGGATGGCTTTGTACGGATGCTCGTCAACGGCAAGCCCGTGCTGTTGGACGAGTGGGACACGGCAAAAAAGCCGCGCAAGCTCACCCGGAAAACGAGTGTGGACCTCGTGGTGGATCGGGTGCGGGTGGAGGCCGAGGAACAGAAACGGCTCGCGGAGGCGTTTGAAACTGCCTTCAGTCGAGGACATGGCTTGCTTAAACTGCGTTTTCCGGACAAGAAAAAGACGGAATGGCTCTCGGAAGTTCCGGCCGATGTGGAAGATGATTTTTTCTTGGAGGAGGAGTTGACGCCCCGGATGTTCTCGTTCAACTCGCATGTGGGAGCGTGTCCGCACTGTGACGGTTTGGGGGAACTGTCCAGTTATCGCGGGGAGACGAAGTGTCCGGACTGCGGAGGCGAACGCCTCAAGCCGGTGGTGCGGGCTGTGAAAATCGCGGGGCTCAACATCAGCCAGCTCTGCCGACTTAATGTGTGTGAGGCTCGTGCAGAACTGGAGTCGTGGCGGTTGACGCGCAACGAGCAAGTGATCGCCGAGCAGCCCTTGCGTGAGATCCTCACGCGGCTGGAGTTTCTGGAAAGTGTAGGGCTGGATTACCTCACGCTAGATCAGCGAGCTGCCACCCTTTCCGGCGGAGAAGCTCAGCGCATTCGGCTGGCATCGCAGATCGGCTCTGGATTGGTAGGTGTGATGTACGTTCTTGATGAACCCACCATCGGCCTGCACCCCCGCGATACGGACCGTCTCGTCCGCACCCTCAAGCGGTTGCGGGACTTGGGCAACACGATCATCGTGGTCGAACACGATCTTGAGGTGATCCGACAAGCAGATCACCTGGTGGACGTGGGACCGGGGGCGGGGCACTACGGTGGCATGGTGGTGGCCTCCGGGAGTCCGAAGCAGGTCGAACACAAAGGCAGTTCGATTACCGGAAAGTACCTCAGTGGCAAAAAGGGAATCCTGATTCCGGAAGAGCGCAGGCCGGTCAATTCGCAACGCGCCATTCGGATTCAGGGGGCATCCCAACACAACCTCAAGGAGGTTGATGTGGAATTCCCGCTGGGTGTGCTGACGGTGGTGACNGGGGTTTCGGGTTCCGGGAAATCCTCGCTGGTGGTGGACACGCTCTTGCGGGCCGNCGAGCGCAGGGTGTCCGGAAAGCGAGTCGAGGTTGGGGCGCACCGGAAAATCACGGGGCTGGAGTACGTTTCGCAACTCATGGTCATTGACCAAGAACCGATTGGCCGCACTCCGCGCTCGAACCCTGCGACCTACTCCAAGGCGCTGGATCCGATCCGGGATGTCTTTGCGATGATGCCCGAAGCCAAGGCACGGGGTTTCACGAAACGTCGCTTTTCCTTCAATGCTGCCGAAGGACGCTGTGCCACTTGCGATGGGCAGGGCTATCACCTCATCGAGATGCACTTCCTCTCGGATGTCTGGATTCCCTGCGATGCCTGCAAGGGCAAGCGCTACAACCGCGAGACGCTGACCGTGACCTACCGAGGGCAGACGATCGCTGATGTGCTGGGGTTGGAAATCACGCAGGCGTTGGAGTTGTTCGAAGCTCAGCCCCGCATTCGCCGCATCCTCCAGACGCTTCAGGACGTGGGCTTGGGCTACATGAAGCTGGGGCAGGCTGGGCACACCTTTTCCGGAGGCGAAGCCCAGCGCATCAAACTCGCGGCGGAACTCGCCAAGCGTTCCAAAGGCGGGACGCTCTACATCCTCGACGAGCCGACCACCGGATTGCACGTAGACGACGTAGCCCGCCTGCTAAAGGTGTTGCATCGACTGGTGGACGAAGGCAGCACNGTGNTNGTCATCGAACANAANCCNGAGGTGATCAAGACAGCAGATTGGCTTGTTGATTTGGGACCGGAAGGAGGGGGGGCNGGAGGTCACTTGCTCTTTTCAGGAACTCCGGAAGAGTGCGCCCATGTTCCCGATAGTCACACGGGGCAGTTTCTTGCGCCTTTGTTCGGGATGGCCCCAGGAACGGCCTTGTCTGTGCCGGATTCTGGAGCGGCCTAGCCGAGCGTTTTTTGGAGCAGCAGCGCATCTCCCGGAGGGTCGGTGTAGTAGCCCTTCCGGATTCCCACGTCCCGAAAGCCACTTCCGGCATACAGCCTTCTGGCCGGATGATTCGTTGCGTGGACCTCCAAGAAGATGGTTTCCCCTCGGACCTTCCTCGCCCACGATTCCAGTTCCTTCAAGATTTTCCGGGCGAGTCCTTGGTTGCGGAACTCCGGGAGCACTCCAAACCGTAGAATCTCAAGCTCTGGCGGGATGAACTGCACGCAGGCGTAGCCGGCCGGTTCTCCTGAAATCCGACCCGTCCAAGCATGGATGGTTTTCTGGGCAAGCATCTGGTCGAAATCCTGAGATTGCCACGGACGCACGAAGCAAATTGTATCGAACCGACTCAACTCTTCGGGGGTTCCGAGACGCCACTCCCACACGTCTCTAGAGAAATAGCTTGAAAATCGCTNGGCCATCGGTTATAAAANNCTGTTTACCTGACGCAAAACTGCGCACGTCGTTAAGGAGAGTTCAAATCTGCGGGACCAGATCGTGAGCGCCTGCGGCGAAGATTCANATTTCCCTGATCCGGACCCCTTGTNCCAAGGGTTCACCCAAGCCATTTCACAGGAGACCTCATGGCTGTCTTATCGATGAAACAATTCCTAGAAGCTGGCGCTCACTTTNGGCACCAGACCAAACGCTGGCATCCGGCAATGGCCCCGTACATCTACGGTGCCAAGGGCGGTATCCATATCATTGACCTGCGTCAAACCCTGCGCAAGCTGAAGGACGCTTACGACTTTGTGAAAAAGTCCTCGGCTCAGGGCCAGACGGTGTTGTTTGTGGGCACCAAGCCCCAGATCAGCCGCGTGGTCCGGGAGGAGGCTGAGCGTTGTAACAGTNCTTTCGTGAACTACCGCTGGCTGGGCGGGTTGCTGACNAACTTTAGCACCGTGCGCGAGTCCATCAACCGTCTGCAACAATACGAGGATATGGCNGGCGAAGATTTCAGCTACGAAGGGGTTATCAAGAAAGAAGCCCTGCGGGTTGAGCGGAAGCGCGTGAAGCTGGAACTGTCCTTGGGTGGAGTAAAGACGATGCGTTCGCTGCCCACAATGCTGTTCGTGCTGGATGCCCACAAGGAACACCTTGCGATCAAGGAAGCGCAGAAGCTGGGACTCACGATCGTGGCTGTGGCAGACACCAACTGCAACCCAAACAGCATCGACTGTATCATTCCCGGAAACGATGATTCTCCTCGGGCCGTGTCCCTCTATGCCAACGTGATTGCGACCGCCATCTTGGAAGGACGCAGTGAGTTGGCGCAAAACCGCAAGCAGGAAGCTTCGACTCCGAAAGNGAAGGTCGTCAGTGCAGCAGGGCAAGCTCCACCTCCGGAGGCACCTGTAGCAGAGGCTAAAGCGGAAAGTGCAGCAGAATCCCCGGTTCCGGAAAGCGCGGCAGGGGAAGTTGCGGAAGCCAAAACGGAAACCGTAGCAACCTCCGCCTAATTTTTTATCAAGCAAAGAAAGAACCAGATCAATGGCAGCAGTTACAGCNGCCGCAGTGAAGGAACTGCGGGAAGTCACCGGCGTTGCAATGATGGATTGCAAGAAGGCGCTGGTAGAGTGCGATGGAGACATGGGCGCCGCAAAGGAGTTCCTGCGCAAAAAAGGACAGGCCAAGGCGCTGAAGAAATCCTCGCGGGAAACCAGCGAAGGAGCNGTCGGCTTGGCGGCAAGTGCGGACCTGAAGAGTGCCGCGCTCGTCAAGCTCGCGTGCGAAACCGATTTCGTAGCCCGGAACGAGAAGTTCCAGACGCTGTTGGGGCAACTCTCCCAGCAGGTTTTGGCGCATCAAGATGACAACGTGTTGGGTCAAACNACTTCCGGAGGCGACACGGTTCAGGAACTGCTCGCCCAGAATGTGGCGGAGCTTGGTGAAAACATACAGTTCTTAGGCGCCAAGCAGGTTGCGGTGGCCAACGGGACGGTGGGCAGTTACGTCCACATGACCGGCAAGATCGGCGTNCTCGTTCCGTTGGAAACCGAAGCTCCCTGTGACGATGATCGCTTGCAGTCTTTGGCGCGGAACATCGCCATGCACATTGCCGCCACGCCATCCGAGGCTGTGCGCCCCGATCAGGTGGATGATGNTGTGCTGGAGCAGGAAAAAGAACTGCTGGCGGCTCAGGCCCGCGAATCCGGAAAGCCAGAGGAGATCATCGAGAAAATGATCGCCGGGCGCGTGAACAAGTTNCTCAAGGAGATTTGTGTTGAGACACAGCCGTTTGTGAAAGACCCCCAAATCACCGTGGGTCAACTGGTCAAGGACACCAGCAAGTCACTGGGCACAGGGATCAGCTTTGAGCGCTTTGTCAAATTCCAGTTCTGAAGCCCGTGACCCCCAAGTACCGACGCATCCTCCTCAAGCTGAGTGGCGAAACCCTTGGCGGTTTGCAGGGAGCGGGTTTTGATTATGAAGCCATCCGACAGATTGCGGAAAGCGTGATCGCCATCCACAAGCAGGGGGTGGAGATTGGGGTCGTGGTCGGCGGGGGGAACATCTTCCGGGGCGCGAAATCCTCGGAGGGGCACGTTGGTCGCGTCGCCGGGGATCACATGGGGATGCTGGCGACGGTGATCAACAGCCTCTGTCTTCAGGAGACGATTGAGCAGCGGGGGGTGCCCACACGGGTGCTTTCCGCTATTGAGATGAACGCGATTGCTGAACCTTACATCAAGCGTCGGGCGGACCGGCACTTGGAAAAACAGCGGGTGGTCATCTTTGCCGCTGGCACAGGGAACCCGTTTTTTACCACAGATACGGCTGCGGTGCTGCGTGCTTCGGAAATCGGCGCGGAAGTGGTGATCAAGGCGACCAAGACTGATGGCGTTTATGACAAGGACCCCTTGACGAATCCGGATGCCCGGCGCTTTACGACCCTCAGCTACGACGAGGTGCTGGAGCGCAACTTGAAGGTGATGGATGCTACGGCAATTGCTTTTTGTCGGGACAACCAGCTTCCGATCATCGTGCTGGATATCCATGCTAAAAACTCCATTCTGAAAGCCGTCTGCGGCGAATCGATTGGGACACTCATCCATTGAAACACCATGCTTCCCGAAATTGTTGAAGAGGTGGAGGAAACCACCGAAGAGCGGATGGACGGTGCGCTGGACAGCCTGCGCCGTGAACTCAGCGGCATTCATGCCGGGCGCATGACGCCTGCGTTGCTGGAAGGGGTCAAGGCCGACTATTACGGCAATCCCACGCCCATCCCGCAAATGGCCACCGTGTCAGCTCCAGAACCGCAACTGCTGGTGATCAACCCATGGGAGAAGAGTGCGCTCAAGGAGATCGAGCGTGCTTTGCAGGGAGCCAACCTTGGCTTTGGGATTTCTAGTGATGGCAATGTCATTCGGGCAACCATGCCGCCGCTGACCGAGGAGCGTCGCCTTGAGCAGGTGAAGCAGGTGAAGCGGGTTGGGGAGGAGAACAAGGTGTCGATCCGTAGCGTGCGGCGGGACAGCAACGAGACCCTCAAGAAGATGGAGAAGGAGAAGATCATCTCCCAAGACGAGCAGAAGGCGACCGAGGCCAACGTCCAGGAACTGACGAACCGGCACATCGGTCAGGTGGACGAGTTGGTCTCTGCAAAGGAGCAGGAACTCCTGAACGACTGATAGCGTCATGCTGGCCGCGCTTCTCTATTCCCTATGGCCCTACCAACTCTACAAGTCCGTTCTGTTTCGGAGCGGAATGACCTTTCTGACCACCTACCTGCTCATCACATGGGTGATGCCGGTGGTCATCCGGCACTTCCGGAAGCGCGGGATCACCTCTGATTTCAAGCCATGGACCTCGGGAATCAAACCCTACACCGGTGCTCCACCAATCATGGGAGGTGGGGTGCTTATTTTGGCGATCATCTGCTCGATTATACTGTGGGGACACTTCAACCAGTATATGGTGGCACTGGTGGTGATTTTGGTGAGTTTCGGACTCGTTGGAGCGATCGATGACTTGGCAAAGGTTCGGCATCGCCGCCGGGTGGAAGCCGGAGCGGAAGCGCGGAAGCACTACAGCAACAAGGCCGATGGCATCAGCGGACGCTATCGGCTGGTCGCGGAATTCGCCATCGCCTTGGTGGTGGTGTTTGGGCTCTACCTCTACGTTGACATCGACGGACACCTTGTGGTTCCGTTTGTCCCGCTTAAGGACTGGTACCCTTACTTGCCCCGCTACCTCTTCATCCCGTTCATGCTCTTCATCATTGTGGGTGGCGCAAACGCTGTGAATCTGACAGACGGCATGGATTCGCTAGCAACGGTGCCTCTGATGACCTGCGCGTTGTTCGTGGGAGCGGTTGCGTTCATCGGTGGTGACGTGGACCTTGCGGCGCGGCTGAAAATCCCGTTCCTGTCGCACGATGTCAAGGAACTCACGCTAATGGCCACAGGGGTGTTGAGTGCGGGGCTTGCCTTTTTGAAGTTTAACGCGCCTCCGGCGTTGATCCACATGGGTGATCTTGGGGCTTTGGCGTTGGGGAGTATGGTTTCCGCAATGTTCATCTTCGTGAAAGCGGAACTGTTTCTGCCCATTGTCGGGGGGATGTTCGTGTTTTCCGTGTTTTCCACAGTCCTTCAGCGTGGATTCTTTAAGCTGATGCTGCACTGGAAGGGGCGTGAGACTGCCGAACAGTATCGCTTTTTCCTGCGGGCGCCTTATCACCACCACCTCCAGCGTCTCTGGACCTATTCGGAGAACGAGGAGGTGAAGTCGGTCTGGCTGCTCCTGCTCAAGAAAATCGGGATCAATCCGGTTCCGGAGGAGAACAAGCTGCTGACTCCGCAAGAGGTCAACAGCCGTGTGATCTGGCACGTTCATTTGAAATCTATCTGGCTGTTTGTGCTGGCGGCCGTCATTTACTTCAAGATTCGCTAGGAGAGGCTCATGGATTTTAACGGCAAAACTGCGCTGATCACCGGAGCAGCCCGGGGGATTGGAAAAACCATCGCTCTGCAACTGGCCGCTCAAGGAGCGGACATCGCCTTCACTGACCTCTCTGACGAAGTGGAGGTGGTCAAGTCCGAGATCGAATCACAGGGGCGGCGTTGCCTGGCTTTCCGGACGAACGTCACCGATGGTGAGGCTGTGGATGCGATGGTCAAGGAAATCGTTGGAGCGTGGGAGCGCATCGACATCCTGATCAACAACGCCGGCATTACCCGTGACAACCTGTTCCTGCGGATGAAGCCGGAGGAGTGGTCACAGGTGATGGACATCAACCTCAACGGAGTCTTCAACGTCACTCGTGCGGTTGTCCGCCCCATGGTCAAGCAACGCTTTGGGCGTGTGGTCAGCTTGTCCTCCGTGGTGGGTTTTACTGGAAACCCCGGACAGGTGAACTACAGTTCCACCAAAGCGGCGCTGGTTGGTTTCACAAAATCGCTGGCCCGTGAGGTGGGAGTTCGAGGGGTGACAGTGAATCTGGTGGCCCCCGGGTTCATTGACACCGCGATGACCCAAAAACTGAACGAGGAGCAGCAGGCCACAATCATCCAGCAGGTGCCATTGGGACGAATGGGATCGGTCGAGGACATTGCCAATGCGGTCGCGTTCTTGAGTTCAGAGCAAGCGGCCTATATCACCGGCACCGTCCTCCATGTGAATGGAGGAATGTACTGAGGAGGCAAATGGATTGACCATTTTCCCAGAGTTTGAGAGAACAATCGGGTGCCTAAGAAAGCACCACAACCCATCACGCAAAGGGAGAACATGAACGAAATTGAAGCAAAAATTATTGAGATCATAGGTGAACAGTTGGGAAAAGACGCATCCGAGATCACCATGGAGTCTAATTTTATGGAAGATCTGGACGCCGATTCGCTGGACACGGTCGAGTTGGTGATGGCTCTGGAGGAAGAGTTCGGCATCGAAATCCCAGACGATGCCGCAGAGAAGATCACGACAGTACAATCGGCGGTGGACTTCATCAAGGAAGCCCAAGGATAACCGCCCACAGCCCCGGAAGGCCATGCGCAGACGAGTCGTTGTTACCGGTTTAGGGTGTGTCGGTCCACTGGGCAACAGTGTGCCCGTGGCGTGGGACGCTTGCCGGAATGGTCGATCCGGGATTGTCCGCATCACCCGGTTCGACCCCGAATCTTTCCGCGCACAGATTGCCGGAGAGGTCAAGGATTTTGAGCTTCCGAGCATCATTCCACCCAAAGAGGCCAAGAAGATGGACCTCTTCATCCAATACTCGATTGGGGCTACTCAGGAGGCGTTGCGGGACGCGGATCTGGAGATTACCCCGGAGCGGGAAGAAGAGATTGGAGTTTCGCTAGGAGTGGGCATCGGGGGCTTGGGCTGCATTGAGCGCTACGAGCAGGTGTACATGCAACAGGGTCCAAAACGGATTAGCCCGTTTTTCATTCCGATGACCCTGAGCAACCTCGCTCCGGGGCATATTTCGATGCTTTTTCGGGCACGGGGTTACAATGCCTGCACGGTGTCGGCTTGTGCGTCCAGCAACCATGCGCTGGGCACGTCAGTCCGGATCATCGAGCGGGGAGACGCGCAGGTGATGATCTCCGGAGGTGCAGAATCGAGCATCACCCCGCTGGGGGTTGGGGGCTTTGCAGCCATGCATGCTCTCAGCACCCGCAACGATGAGCCGGAAAAGGCGAGCCGCCCTTATGATGTGGACCGAGACGGGTTTGTCATGGGGGAAGGTTCGGGTATTCTCATCTTGGAAGACTTAGAATTCGCACAGGCTCGCGGCGCGAAAATCTATTGCGAAGTGACAGGCTACGGGTTCAGCTCCGATGCCCACCATATCACCTCTCCCTCTGCCGAAGGCCCGGCGCGGGCTATGAAAATGGCGCTGCGCGATGCTGATCTGGCTCCGGAAGGGTTGGACTATGTCAACGCGCACGGCACCTCCACGCCCACGGGCGACCTCAACGAGGTGAAGGCTCTCAAGCTTTCCCTTGGTAAGCAAGCTGCCCGCAAGCTTTCGATCAGTTCCACCAAATCCA
>PANO01000013.1 GCA_002707655.1 Deltaproteobacteria bacterium | reverse complement strand
AACCGCCTGCGGACTGCACAATCTCAGGAGCGACTTCCCCATCGAGGCATGGCTCAAGGCGGCATGAACCCAGAAACCGTAACGGAAAAACTCCGCGCCGACTCACGCGCTTATTTACGATAAGGTCTATTGACCTGATTTTAAAAGGGATTACGACACGAACAGGGNNGGGGNGGGTTTNAAACCCGCCCCTACAGGCTCCAAGAGATCGAGCCTGCCCTGTGGCAGGTCCCCCTGCTCCCCAGACTCATTGATGAGGCGGTTGCTCTTGATGGGACAGCAGTAGAGCTTCTGAACGACTCAATGTGAAGCATCAGCCACTTCGCGGCGTAGCAGCCAGCCCTCAGCACAGTCTTGAAGGCGAGTTGCTTGTGAGGCACCAAAAAAAGTTTTGACATCTTGTTAGCACTCAANTATNATGAGTGCTAACAAGTAACTCAAACCCTCATTGAAAGGAGGAATCATGTTGCATCCCATCATCACCCGCAACACTGCCCCGATCCCCTTCGCCGCGTTGGTGGAGGATTTNTTCCACGACGTCCTCANCGAGAGCCGTCCGCTGGCCCGGAGTTTCCGGCCTGCGCTCGACCTGCGTGAGGAGGACGGCGCGTACCTCGCTGTGGTCGAGCTTCCGGGGCTGGGCAAGGAGGACGTCACCCTCAATCTGGAGGACGGTGTGCTCACGATCAAGGGCGAGAAGCAGAGCGAGCGTGACGAGGAGCAGAACGGACTGCGTCACACTGAACGCAGCTTCGGCAGCTTTCAGCGCGCGGTGCGNCTTCCCAAGGAGGTGGACGCCGAGGGCATCAGCGCCGAGATGACCAACGGCGTGCTCACCGTGCGCATCCCCAAGGCCGCCAAGGCCNAGCGCAAGCTCATCACCATCAACTGATCCNTGCGGATCACGGGGGTGCTGAGACNCCCCCGCCTCTGCTTTCCGGACGGCGGCGCTTCCGTTGCCGTCCGCCCCTCATCTCTCCTGAGCTTCAGAATCTCAAGAGACGCTTGACATCACCTCCCATTTTTGGAGAAATGAGAAACCCGCGACAGCGTCACTTTTTTCNAGAAAGACCATGACTGCACAGTTTGCCGACGCGATCCAAGTCATTGACCACGCCGCTCCGGATGCAGCGCAGCGCTTTGCCGCCTCCCTGAAGGACACGGGGTTTGCCGTCCTCAACCCCCACCCGATTCCGCCTGCGTTGATGACGGCGGTCTATCACGGCTGGTCTGGATTCTTCGCNTCCGAAACGAAGCACGAGTACACGCACGATCCTGAGATTCAGGAGGGCTACTTTCCTTTCCGCTGCGAGCAGGCGAAGGATTCAAGCATCATGGACCTCAAGGAGTTCTTCCATGTCTATCCGCACNGTCCGGTTCCGGAAGCAGTGGAGCANCCAACCCGACAACTCTACAATGCGCTCTTGGAACTTGGGTTGTCGTTGCTCGGCTGGCTCGAACAGCACACTCCGGAGGACGTGCGCCAATGGTTTTCCAAGCAGCTTCCAGAAATGATGGCGGACAGTGCGCAGAGCCTCTTCCGCATCCTCCACTACCCTCCGCTCGACGGCCACGAGGAAGTCGGNGCGGTGCGGGCGGCGGCGCACGAGGACATCAACCTCATCACCCTNCTNGTGGCGGGGACCGAATCCGGACTGCAAGTGAAGAACGCCAGTGGCGAGTGGCAGGACGTGCCCTGCGATCCCGGTTCGGTGGTGGTCAACTCCGGGGACATGCTCCAGGAATGCTCCAGACACCACTACCCCTCCACCACGCACCGCGTCGTCAACCCCGGCGGCAGTGTCGAGAACACCTCACGCTACTCGATGCCCTTTTTCGTGCATCCGCATCCGGAAACAGTGCTGTCAGAACACTACACCGCGCGCTCGTATCTCCAGCAACGGTTGCAAGAAATCCGGCTCAAGTGATGGAATTGGCCTTGGAAAACCTGAAATGGCAGTGCGTCGCCCACGCAGTCCTTGCGGATGAAGTTTTAGGAGAAGTGGCGCGTTTGCTTCACGAAACTTGGCCCGATCCGGAATGGCCGCAGGAGCGTATCCTGAAAACGATTCAGACCATGAACGATCAGCAGAAGTACCGCATTCTCGCGTGGCAGGACCAGCGACTCGTCGGGCACGCCACCTTTCTGCCCGGCGTCATTGCTACAAATCGTGGGACTCTCTCGATCATGCAGTTTGCGGGCGTGTGCGTCTGTGCCAAACTCCGGGGTCGGCAGATCGGTCGCAAAGTCGTGGAGTGGGCCTTTGAAAAGGTAGGACAACCCGGATTCGACGTCGCGCTTTTCCAAACGGACGTTCCGGGGTTTTACGAAAAGCTCGGTGTGCGCTGCGTGAGCAATCGCTTCGTCAACTCCACCAACTCGGCAGCCCCCGAAGCCAACCCGTGGTGGAACGAACACGTCATGATTTATCCCAACAGCTTNGATTGGCCGGACGGCACCATTGACCTGCTGGGGCCGGGCTACTGAGGCAGCAATGACTTTTGGAAACTGGCAACGCTGGCTGCTGAACGGAGTGCTGATCCTCGGCACCTTTCTGGCCGTGACAGCATGGCAAGGTCGGAATTTGGTTGCGGAGCAGACGCCTGCGCCTGCATTTCTGCTTCCGGCCTTTTCCGGACCACCGGTCGCGCTGGAAGACTTGCGCGGACGGCGGGTGCTGCTCTACTTTTTCGCGCCGTGGTGCCAAGTCTGCGACCTCAGCATCGGCAACCTCAACTGGGTCCGGAAACTCCGGGACGAGGACTCGGTCGCCCTCTTCGCAGTCGCGCTCTCCTACTCAGATTTGCACAGCATCGAAGCTTTTCTGGAACGCAACGCCCTCGATGTGCCGGTGCTGCTCGGCACCCCGGAATTGTTCAACGCCTACCGCATCCGCGCCTTCCCCACGGTCTATGCCCTCGACGAATCCGGAAACATCGACGGAGCCACTGTCGGCTACGCCACCACCCTCGGTCTTTGGTGGCGGACGTTGTAATTCACCAACAAAGCGCAAACGCCGGGAAGACCTCTCCCTTGGTGCCACGGGGATCGCACCCGGCTTCGAGAACACCGGATTCGGGATCACGGGCAGCGGCGAGCAGGTAGCCTTCGGACCAATCAGCACCGACGGCGATTTCGTGTCCACGCCGTTCCAGTTCCTCACGAACTGCGACAGGAATACGCGGTTCGACACGCAGCAGATTTGGAAAGCGATCATGTGGGGTGAAGAAACCCGGAAAGTGCTCGCTGCTGAACTTCGGGGCTTCGATGGCCTGCTGCACCGTCATGCCGAAGACGACGCGGTTGAGGAAGAACTGGAGTTGCCACTGGTCCTGCTGGTCGCCCCCCATGCTGCCCCAGACCATCCACGGTTTGCCGTTGCGAAAGGCCAGCGAAGGGCTGATGGTCGTGCGCGGTCGTTTTCCAGGAGCGATCAGATTCGGGTGCTGCGCCGGTTCGAGGTAGAAGGTCATCAGCCGATTGCCCAACGGGAAACCCAGTGCAGGAACCACTTCCGATGACTTGAGCCAGCCCCCACTGGGAGTGAAGGCCACCATGTTGCCCTCACCGTCGATCACATCCACATGCACGGTTCCCGGACCCCATGACGCGCCGCCCAGCCGTTCCTCCACCGGAAGCAAGGCTTTTTGGTTGCGCGGGTCGCCCGGACGCAACTCTGGGTTGGCGCGTTCCGGATCGATCAATTNNGCCCGCAGTCGCGCATAGTCCTTNGANAGCAANCCTGCCANNGGCACATCAACTTGCCGGGGNTCACCATAAAACTGCTCGCGGTCGGCAAACGCCAGCTTGACCGCCTCGGTGGCCCAATGCAGGTACTCGGTGCTGTTGTGTCCCATGCCCCGCAGGTCGAAGTTTTCCAGAATCGCCAAGGCTTGCAGCAGCACCGGACCCTGATTCCACGGCCCGCATTTGAAGACCGTGGTGTCGGCAAAATCGAGCGCAGCGGGTTCCTCCAGATGCGTCTCAAAACGCTCGCAATCGGAACGTGCGAGCAGGCCGTCTCGTTCTTGAGAAAAGCGTTCAATTTCTGAGGCGGGATCGCCCTTGTAAAACGCCTCCAGCACCGCCTGCAAACCCGCCTCGCGGTTTCCGGACTGGCGGCTTTCCGCTGCTTTCAGGTGATCAAACAGGTCTGCCAGTGCGGAGTTGCGAATCACCTCCCCGACTTGGGGAACGGTGCCATTGGGCAGGTAAACCGTAGCACTTGCGGGCCACTCCATTTTGAACTGATCGGCAAGGTCACGGAGGCCATAACGCTCCTGCCCAAACAAGCCCTCATGGACTGGAAAACCGTTGCGGACACAATCGAGCGCGGGAGCCACGACCTCCGCAAAAGCAAGCGTTCCAAACTCGCGCAGGGCCGTCAGCAAAGCCCCCAGTGTCGCCGGAACCCCTGCGGCCAGAATACCCGTTTCCGGGACTTCTGACAGACCCCGCTGGCGATAAGCTTCCGGAGTGGCACGTTCCGGAGCGGCAGTATTGCCATTGATCGAAACCACTCGCCCCGTTTCTGCCATGCAAATCAGGATTGGGCATTCACCGCCGAGGGTGTGCATCTGCGGGTTGACCACGCCTTCCACGAGGACCGCGCCGACCGCCGCATCCACTGCGTTGCCTCCGGCCTTGAGCAAATCGGCTCCAGCTTGTGTTGCCAGATAGTGTTCGCTAGTAACCGCTCCGTGGGTACCCAGCAGTCGGGGATAGTGGGTGTTGGACTCGGTCGTTTGCTGACGAAAGGCGCGACTCATGTGGTTTTTCGGTGAGAGGATAANAATTAAAAACTACCTTCTCTTGAAAAACNCGCAAGCGCAAGCGCAGTCGCTGTACGCAAAGGTCTGACTTTGGCTTCTGGCTTCCGCTTCTGACTCCTGAGGTTCAAGCCGCGCACGCCTGCTCCAGCCAGCGTTGGTGAGATTTGTCGGGCAGGAGAGGTCCGATTTCCTCTAGAACACGCACCTGATACGCATCCAGCCACTCCCGCTCGTCTGGATTGAGCAAGCGGCGGTCGATGAGTACGGGATCGTAGGGCACGAGCGTGAGAGTTTCGAGTTGCAACCACGGCTTGCCCCCCGGATGCGGCGGATGAGCTTCGGCTTTGACGACCACACACAGGTTTTCGATGCGGATGCCGCCCCAGCCGCTTTCGTAAAAACCCGGTTCGTTGGAGACGATCATGCCCTCCTGAAGCGGAACATCGTGAGAGGTGGGCGAGATGCGCTGCGGCCCTTCGTGAACGCCAAGAAACGCCCCCACGCCGTGTCCGGTGCCGTGTCCAAAATCCAAGCCGTCGTTCCAGAGGCAGGAGCGGGTGATCGCGTCCAGTGCCGCTCCGGTGGTGCCCTCCGGAAACACTTGCCGCGCCAGCCGGATGTGTGCTTGCAGCACCCGTGTGTAACGCCGCCGTTGCAAGTCGCTGGCGCTGCTGACTGCAAGGGTGCGGGTCGCGTCGGTGGTGGCTCCGGCACACTGGATGCCGGAATCGACGAGCAGCATCTCGCCNGGTTCCAGACATTTTTCCGGACTGGGATTNCCGTAATGCACGATCGCGCCGTTGGCCCCGGAGCCTGCGATGGTGGTGAAGCTGAGATCGGAAAAGCCTGCTTCGCGGCTGTATTCCTCCCGCAGCCAGTCCGAGTATTTTCGTTCACTGACCGCCGTTCCGGAATCCAAGGCGTTGCGCAGTTTTACAAAGCTCCGGACCAGTGCCGAGCCTGCGCGGCGGTGTGCGGTGCGGCTGCATTCTAGTTCAACGGAATTCTTGAGCGCCTTGGCCAGCACCACCGGATTTTGGGCTTCATGAACCTGTTCGTCTGCAAACGCCTGCCGTGTGCCCATCGTCGTTCCGGCAGGATCGAGCCAGACCCGGAGATCTTCGTGCNCGGCGAGTTCCTTGAGGAAACCGAGGTAATCGGAGTAAGGGCGGAATTTCCACTCCGGACGTGCGTCTTGCAGGCCGCTTTCCGGACGATGGCAGAAGCAAAAAGCCTCGCTGTCTGTGATCACCGCATACGCCTCGAACACCGGATTGTGGGCGACGTCGCTGCCCCGGAGGTTCGCCAGCCACGCGATTTCGTCGAGCAGGGTGAGAACGAGTGCAGTGGTTTTTGCCTCCTGCATTGCAGTGCGCAGTTCCTCCAGTTTTTGGGCGGTGCTTTTGCCCGTGAATTCCACGCCAAGCGGGTAGATGGGGTTGCAAAGCGGCGCGGGACGATCTGTGCAAATCGTATCGGCGGGGTTCGGATGCACGGCGGTCAGGGTGTGTGCGGTGCCGATCAGAGCCTTTGCAAACCGTCGCCATGTGCGTGGTGCCGTGACAAACGGATCGGCGCCCATCCGCAGGNTTCCGGGNNGNNNCGNGGAGCCACTCGTGTGGNNNCAGCACTCCGGAATTGCCCTGCTTTTGAATGTCGAAGAGTGCGCCNCAAGACTGCTCAGCCTGCAAGTGGTAGCGTGAATCCACAAAAAGCTGCGGGCGACTTTCCCGCAAAATCACGGCAGTGCCGAGTGAGCCGNTGAAGCCCGTCAGCGCCGCCAGTCGCTGCTTGTGGTCCGGGACGTATTCGTTGAGATGCTCATCGGAGGTGGAGACGATCCACGCCTCCAGCTGCTCGGCTGCCAGCCACTGCCGGAGTTGCTCCAAACGGGTTGCAATTGAGGTGGGCATGAGTGGAAATTTTATTGGGTTCAAGGATGTAATGCAGGCAGGTTTTCACACCTGTGGTCACGCTCGCAAGCCAAACCGTACTCTCTGGAATAGAAAATGGGTCGCATGTTTGCAAGGCGTTTGCTAGGATTCACGGATTGACCACGGTTTTCAACAGACCCACACCAAAGACGATTTCATGGCCACTGCCCCGTCTGCTTCTGCCGCCAAGGAGAGTGGCACTCCTGCTCTTTCCCAAGAACTGCTGAAGCTGATTGACTCCCGCCGCACCCTAGCTTGGCGGCAAGGGAAGTCCGGGCTTGAAATCCAGTTTGTCTATCTGCTCGCTGAAATCCAGTTTCCCAAGGAGAAAAGCGAGGTCTGGACGCTGAGCCACAACACGATGGACGTGGAGAACTTGGAGCGCGCTATGCGCCGGGAACTGGAACCGATTGAGGAGTTCTTTGCCGAAGCCTCGCTGATCTGGAACCGCCTTGGCATCCGACCTGTGCTGCTCCGCGCCGAGGAAATGCAAGCGAAGCCCTACCGCTTTGCCGACCTCATCTTTCTCAGCATGACGGTGCCGCACTGGGTGACGCCGCTGGGCCGCAATGGTTTTATCTTGAAGGCCACGAAAATCCTCAAACAGTACCGAGCCGACAACCCCGAGAGCATCATCGTCGCCATCACCAAGCATCCGCATTTCCAACTCAAGAAGGATCCGCGCTTTCAGCAGTGGACGGACATCACCCGCGAGACCACGGGGATCGGCAAAAAAGGGCGGATGCTGGAGTTGGTCACTCAGCAGTTCACCGCACCGCAAACCATCCGAGCCTACCTCAACGGCACACACACAACCCAGAAATTAGAGGACTTGCTCCGCGCCCGCGATGTGCAGCGCGATGCCAACGCCCTCCAGCAGCATCAGGTGAACTACCGCCTGCTGGTGATTGTGCATCCCGGACTGTACGATACGGATGCCAAACGCATTGAGCATCGGCTGGAAAACTGGGGACTGAAGCAGGTCGCGGTGATCCAACAGACGGAACTGCGTCCGGAACTGCTGCGCGAGTACGAGTTCTTCCTGCTGGTGAACTGCGGATTCCCCGAAAGTTTCCGAGACGTCCGGGAGGTGCAGCGCATCACGCGGCGCATCTTCAAGGTGGATAACGAACTGCCCGCCCGGCTCCCCAAAGCGCCGTCCCGTCCGTTTGGAATCCGGAACGAACTGGAGCAGCGTTTCCTCGGTTTGCAGGAGGAACTCAAGGAGCGACTGGCAAGCCCCGGTTTTCAAGCGCTGAGCGAGAATTACAGCGCGTACTGGAAGTTCGTTCAGGAACGTAGCGCGAACGAGATGCAGGTGCAGGCACTCGACCTCCGGCTCACGGGTTTTGACGAGGCGTATTTCTCCCTGCTGCAAATCGTACTGCTGGAAGCGACCAAGCAGGTTCACAGCGGCACGCAGTTTGGGGGCATCATGCGCGGGCTGACGCGCTACCTCATCGTGGACGACTTTCGCAGCCACCTCGTGGATTTTCTGGTCCAGCACCGCTTTCCTCGCGTCAAAATCCACACGATGGACTCCATCGAACTGTTCCAGCGCTTCAACGAATTCAAGCAGCAGCATCCGGAATTGAACGGGCCTCGGGCGTATCAGCGGTTTATGCGCGACGATCCGGAGTTCCAGCAGTATGAAGTCGTGGTCATCAACGCATGGAACGTGGAGACCAACGGCACCCTCAACGTCAAGCTCCGGCTCGCGCCCGTATCAGAAGGGGAGGAGGAGACGATTTTGGAGCCGGAAGACATCATCCTGACCTCCCGGAATCTCCATGACGTGATTTCCACCAATCCGAATGAGTTGATCCAGAGCATTCTTGGAGACGCCTCCGGCAGTGAGCGCGGAGAGGAACGCCGGGAGTTGGACCTCGTCACTCGGCAGATCATCTCCCACGATGACCTCACCACNGTTTCCCGTATGATGGGGGTCAAAAAAGGCAAGCACTACCGACTCTTCCAAATCGAAGAGGAGATGGCCAAACTCCAGCAGGAACTTCAGGAGCAGCATAACGCCTCGGTGGAGACGGAAGCGAACAAGGAACAGGGAGGCTCGTGGATGTCCCCGCTGGTGGAGCAACGCACGGCACTTGTGGAAACCACGGCGCTTGGCTGTGCCATCCGCTGGCAGGAGTTGCAGAACAACACCAAGGCGTTCAACTTCCTCAAGATCGAGGCCGAGCGTACTGGGGAGCGAGCGGAGCAGGTTTTGCGCAACATGCAGGTCTGTGTGGTGTCCAACAATCCCAAGCTGCCCACCAAGCATCTGCTAGCCTCCTTCTCGGAGGATGCCGGGCTGCAACAACTCACGGAACTGCCGTTGCCGCAGGACATTCCGGACTTGGGCTTCACCCTGTACGTCCTCGANTTGNATCCTGAGCATCTTCCGCTGAACAAGGTTTTGGCCTTTCTGCGTGGGCGCAACCGCACCAAAATGTCCCATATCCCGGTCGTGCTGCTTGCGTCTCCAGAAATTCACAANCAGATCACGCCCCAGATCNAGGCACAACTTGGGCATCTCATCGGCATCCAGACNCCCCCGGAAGGGGACGGCACTCCCATGCAGTACCTGCTCGAATCACTCGATGATCGGGAATTGGTGAAATATTTCATTCAAGGACTGCTNCGGCTCGATCCCGAAACCGGGGCCCCGCCCNCCTGAAACCCCGCTCAGGTTTCGCGTCCCAACCGCTTTCCCCATGCACCTGCCCACNCTGCTGCATTTGACCGGAGGGGTGCTGTTGGCCATTGCCGGGCTGCTGCTCGTTCCGCTTGGTTGCAGCGTTCTCTACCGTGAACCAGATTGGTACGCGCTGCTGCTCACCATTGTCCTGAGCATGAGCGTTGGGATTGTCCTCTGGTTTGGCTTCCGGAAATACCAGCGGCTGGTTGAGCTCAAAGCCAAGGAAGGCTTTGTGCTGGTCGCCTTCTGCTGGATCGTGATCAATGTCATTTCCACGCTTCCCTTCGTCTGGCATGGCTCGATTCCTTCGTTCACGAAAGCGTTTTTCGAGGTCATGTCCGGCTACACGACCACGGGCGCAACCGTCCTCACTGACATCGAGGCTTTACCCCACGGACTGCTGCTCTGGCGCACGCTCACCCATTTTGTTGGCGGCATGGGCGTGGTGGTGTTGTACCTCACCCTCTTTGCCGGAATTGGCTCCAGCGGCCTCCGGCTTTTTCAAGCAGAGGCCGCTCCGGGACAGAGCGTGGGGGGGCGTCGCTTGATGCCAAGGGTGCGAGAAACCATCCGCTGGCTCTGGGGGATTTACGTTGGGCTCCACGTCATCCAAATCACCCTGCTCTGGGCGGGAGGCATGCCCTTCTTTGACGCCTTCATNCACGCCACCAGTTCGATCGCCACGGCGGGCTTNTCGAACCGCAACGGGAGCCTTGGGGCTTACGGCAGTGCTTATTTCGAGTGGGTCTGCATNATCTTCATGCTGCTGGGCGGGTTGGATTTCACCCTCCAGCACAAATGTTTGGTGGGGCGTTGGCAGACCGTTTGGAAAAGCACGGAACTCAAAGCCTACTTCGGCATTGTCCTTGTCCTCGGGCTGTTGGCCTCACTGGTCCTTTGGACGCAGAACACCCACGGCTCGCTGCTGGACGCGCTGCGTTACGGTTTCTTCCAGGTCGTCTCGATCCTGACCACCACCGGACTTGTCACCGACGACTATTCGCAGTGGCCGGAAGCGGCACAGGCGCTGATCTTCGTCTGCCTCTTCATCGGTGCCTGTGCAGGCTCCACGACCAGCGGCCTGCGCATCATCCATTTTGTCCTGATCTGGCGGCACATCCAGCTTGCACTCCGGCACGCAATCCAGCCNCGCTCGGTTCATCCTGTGCGCGTCAGTGGCGAAACCATCGCACCCTCGATCCTTGGAGCCGCTTTAGGTTACTTTGCGCTCAACATCCTCTATGTGTTGGTGGGTGGTGTGTTGATGACCCTGCTGAGCAAAATGGACTGGTGGAGCGCCTTCAACTCGGTGATGGCAACGCTTTGGAACATCGGCCCCGCCTTTGGGATGGTCGGCCCCACTGCGAATTTCCGACACATCTCTGATGCCGGAACATGGTTCCTTTCCTTCACAATGCTCGCCGGGCGGCTTGACATCTATGCCCTGCTCGTCCTCTTCCACCCTGCCTTCTGGCGCCGCTAAGCGTCCGGAGTTGGCACTGGTACGGCTCTTGCTGAATTTACTTTCAGCAACCTTGCTCCAACTCCGGTGTTTCTATGCCTTTCTTCTCTCGCATTCTCTCAATTTTCAGACTAGCGTCCAAAGCCGATCCAGCACTGGAGCGTTCGGAACGCTCCGCCAAAATCGCGGTGCAGCGGCTCAAGGCCGANCAAGCACGCCGCGCCTGACTGCGCCTCCTCTCACTTTCCTTGCGGGAAAGGCCACCCTCCGGAAGCAGTTTTAGGCATGAGCATTCTCAAAGCCTTCTGGTCAACCCTGCGCCCTCCCCACGAGGAACGCCTGCTTTGGGAACGGCGTTGGCACGACGAAACCGTGCAGGTCTGGGAAAAACCCGGACGCCGAGAACTGCGCTTCAGCAACCACATCATCCAAAGCGCACTCACGCTCGCCAACCCTGATCATCTGGTGTTGCGCTACCCTCAGCACATGATGCTCGCGCTGTTGCTACGTCCCCAACCGCAGCGTGTGCTGCACCTTGGCTTGGGTGCTGGATCACTCCCCACTTTTCTGCACCGCTCCTTCCCCAAACTCCAGCAAGTGGTGATTGAACTGATTCCGGAGGTCGCAGAGGCAGCCCACCTCTTTTTCAATCTGCCCCAGGACTCTCGGCTTGAGGTGCGTATTGCGGATGCCTACGAGGCGATTCCTGACCTCACCGAAGACTTCGATCTNATATTTCTCGACACCTTCAACGCCTCTGGCGCTCCGGAGCGCATGAACAGCGAGGCGTTGCTGTCGACGTTGCGGGAACGGCTCGCCCCCGGAGGCTGGGCGGTGGGCAATGCGTGGAGCAAGGTGAAAACCTTTCCGGAGTACCGCAAACGCTGGACGCGAGTGTTTCCTTACGCCATGCAGGTGAGCACCCAGCCCAGATATGGCAATGTCATCTTCTTTGGAACGCTGGACGGTCCCCTGCCCAAACGCAACGAACTGCGCCAACGGGCCTCAAACACTCGCACGGTCGCTCCGCTCAACTTCCGGGAAATGCTGGGGCGGCTGGTGGTGCTGGCAGAAAAACCAATNGTTTCAGAGCCGTAGGGTGTTGCACTTACGAGTTGAATCCGCGCCCTTTTCAAAGGGAAAAATTTCCTGAAATAGAATGCGCTCGCCCCTCTGCTGCTGAGAGNGGGNCTGCTTACGGAGGGTGAGGGCAAGAAGCCTTGTGGGCTACAGGAGCGAGGCGTTCTTGAGNGCGTTNGCGATGGGTGGGCTACCTTGGGCGGCTTCGCGCAGGACACGGACAACGGCGGTGAGGGAGAAGCCCTCAGCGTCCCGGCGCTGCGCGGGGCCGGTTCCACTGCCAGCGCCGCGTAGGTGCAAGAAGACTCGCCATCAGCACCATGCCGATGTAAATGCGGGTCATGAACCTCTTGGGAGGTGAGCGACACAATGCCCCAGATTACCCAACTCCCCACAGAGAGACAAGGGCAATGAGCGCACCCGCTTGGAGCTTTTTCAAATTTTCCGTTTNAACCACCGATGCGGGACATGCCCAAATCGGAACCAGTGAATGCGGTGGACTGTTTGTAGGTGACGGAGGTGGCAACACGGTTTTGTAGTTCAGTTCCGGGATTGGAATGGTCGAGCAGATCGCGGATTGAAATTTCTGTGGGGTTACTGAGACAACCGACGAGCTTGCCGTTGGAGGTCAGCCGCAACCGTGAGCAGGTGCTGCAAAACGGAGCGCTCTCGTTGGGGATGATTCCGAAGAAACCGCCCGGAACCCNGAAGCGTTGAGANGTGGAATCCGCTTCGGCCTCGGCAGGTGTGTAGGAATAGCGTTCTCCGATTTTGTCGAGGATTTCCTGCATCGTGAAAAGCGGAAACTCGTTGGACTGNTAAAGCGGCCCCATGCGCATCAGTTCGAGGTAACGCACNTCAATGCCATGAGCCAACCCGTAATCGAGCAAATCCACCACCTCGTGGTCGTTCTGTCCGCGCATGACGACCATGTTGAGTTTGATGCGGAGTCCCGCGCCCAATGCGGCGTCAATGCCCTTGAGGACTTGAGCGACACGCCCTACACGCCCCAGTTTGCGGAAGTTCTCCGGAGCAAGTGAATCCAGACTGACATTGAGGGAACGGAGTCCGGCCTCGCGGAGCGGCTTGGCGAATTTTTGCAGGGTCAGGGCATTGGTGGTGAGGCCGATGTTCTGGATTCCGGAGTCAGCAATTCCTACGACCAATGGAACCAAATCCGGGTAGAGCAGCGGTTCCCCGCCCGTGATCCGGACCTTCTCGATGCCAGCGTGATCGTGCAGCAAACGCACGAGTCGGAGCAGTTCATCGGGATGAAGCTGATCCGGTGCGATGCGGTGGTCTCGGAGGCTAGAGACGCAATAAGTACAGGCCATGTTGCAGATCTCGCTCACCGAGATCCGCAACTTGTTAATGTTGCGACCGTAAGAATCGATCACAGGGTTCTCCTTTCCAAAGTAAGGGGAGGCGCCTCTGTTTCCGGAGACACCCTATCGTCCGTGGGACCGTGGTTGGCACCGTAGGTCCAGCGGATCGGAGAGCCGATCAGATGCGGTTGTCAGTCTAGAAAAATGACAAATTGAGGAGGTCATGTCAAGCGAATCACTCCGCTTGTGCCCACGCGAGCAGAGATTCGAGCATTGCGGACTTGAAACGCGGGGCGTCCACTTCCAGTGCCACCTGCACAATGCCCTCCCCCAGCGACTCGCGACCCCGGCGGTCCACCACGGTCATGCCGCGTGTGAGTTCCCCCCGGACTTCCACAGCGATGTGTCGTGATTCGGTGCGCACCAAATCCGGATGCAGCACCACACCTGCGGCCAGCGGATCGTGCAACACACAACGCGGCCAGTCCGTGAGCTTGCCGTAAGCGTCCACCATGAAACGGATGATTTTGAGCAGGAACGCAGAGCGTTCGTTGTCCAGTGCCTCCAGCGGGGCAAGGTCCGGTTCTTCCAAGTAAACCTCGTGGGTCACATCCAGTCCGATCATCGTGAGGTCGGCCCCACTTGCAAAAACAATCTGCGCCGCTTCCGGATCGTTGGCGATGTTCGCTTCTGCAACTGGAGAGACATTTCCAGTGAAAACAGCCCCACCCATCACGACCACTTTTTTCAAGCGCTTCGCCAAGTCCGGATCACGTAGCAAGGCCACCGCGATATTGGACAGCGGTGCCGTGGTCAGCAACACCAGTTCGCCTTCGTGTTCTCGGCTCAAGCGCAGCAGAAATTCATCTGCGGCTTCCGGAATCACCGAACGCCCCGGTGAATCGAGGTGGGTGTTGCCAAGTCCATCGTCCCCGTGGACAAACGGTGCTGGATTGAGCGGAGCAAGCAAGGGTTTGTCCACACCTCGGGCAACGGGGGTGTCGAGTTCTAGCAACTCCAGCACCTTGAGCGTGTTGCGGGTGGTTTGCTCCACATGCACGTTGCCTCCAACCGTCGTCACTCCCAACAGTTCCACCTGCCCCTGACGTTGCGCGTGGGCGAGGTAGAACAAGGTCAGGGCGTCATCAATGCCAGTGTCAATATCGGCGATCAGTTTCATCAGCTTGTTCCATCTGTCTGGTTTTTTTAACCTGCGGTGAGTGGCAGACTCCTGAACCGCAACTAGCGTTTTCAGGAAACAAGCGACTCCACCACCAATTTCTTTCCTGCGACAAGGGAACTCATCAGCGCCATCGTTACAATGGCACTGAGGATCAAGGCCCCCCCGACCAGTGCAACTCCCGTGGGCGTTTCCCCGAGTCCGATCCAGACCAGAATGGGTCCAGCAATGATCTCGGTGAGGGACAGCAACGTGAGCTCGACTGCCGCCAAATGCCGTGAACCTGCGGTGTAAAGCAGAAAACCCAAGCCGATCTGAAACAAACCCATCCCACTACTATAAAGCATATCGAGGGGGAGCAACAGGAACCCTTCGGCTTTGGCTAGAATTCCGATGGTCGCAAACAGCGTGGCGAAGCAACTTGCAATGAAAATCGCGGGCAGCATGTCCACCGTGTGCCGCGCCCGCAGGGACACGGTGAGTCCCGAGAAACTCAGAGCTGCCAACAACGCAAACAGTTCCCCCAGCCCGCGCCCCCACGAAAGCTCTTCTCCAGCCATGATGGCCAACCCGATCATGGCGGTGATCATGCAGCCCCAGGTGTAACCTGCGATGCGCTCTCCTAGCAGCACCCGCCCCAGCAACGCCGTGATGAACGGAGCCGCTGCCAAGATGAACATCGCATTGGCAACGGTGGTGTGTTCAAGGGCGAGGATGTAGCTCATGAAGGCAATGCCCAGGCACAAGCCCCCAACCACTGCCGGAACTCCAGCATTTGAAAAGGCACGGACGATTCGGGTTCGGTAACAGATTCCCAACCAGAACGCGAGCATGGCCAGCAGCGCCGCCGAGCGATAGAACAACACCTGCCACGGAGACGCTTCGGCAATCAATCGGTAGATCAGCCCGGAAGTGCTCCAGAATACGCCTGCCGCAAGGACGAGGGGCACTCCGAGTGTTCGGTTCGATGGTGGTGGTGCGGTCACAAAAGCAGGTATGAAGAAAGTTCTGGAACCCAGTGGTTCCAGCAAAGAGGTTGGGATGACACCCCGTATCCGATAGACTGGTTGACAGCGGTCACCCAAAGTCAAACAATGGGCAGAAATCAGCTTGCCCTGCCGNTGGTCCGNTTACAACCCTAACCTGATGATCATGTCTTCGTGGGTTGGATTCCAACATTCCGGTTGCTTTCAAAAGGGCAAGGGGTGTAAGGTGTTTTCCAGCGATTTGTAAAACTTAAACAAAAGGTACGATTCACGATGGAAAAGATGCGCGCTACCCGCATGGTCGAGGTGGGCAGAATGGAATGTGAGGAGATCGAAATCCCACGCCTTGTAGACGGACAGGTCATGGTCCGCAGTGAAATGGCCTCAATCTGCGGAAGCGATCTGCATGTCGTGATGATGGGGGCTGGGCTGGGGCACCCGTGTCCTTGCCCACACGGCTACCCCGGACACGAAGGCATNGGGATCGTTGTTGAAAGCAAGTCCGTCNACTTGAGCGAGGGCACACATGTTCTCACCTTCCCCAATCCTCCGGTGGGCGAGTGCTTCAACGAATACCAGCGCATCGGCCCCAGTTACTGCGTGCCTCTACCGGGTTCGGATTTGCCACGCTCGCAATTGATGATGGCACAACAACTCGGAACCGTGTTGTACGCGATGAACCAGAATCCCTGTGATGTGCAGGGTAAAACGGTGGTCGTGATGGGTCAGGGGTCCGCCGGCCTCTTCTGGACCTACTTGCTGAAGCGGGCGGGAGCGGAGCGAGTGATCGCCGCAGATTTGTCGGATGCCCGGCTTGCCGTTGCCAAGCAGTACGGAGCAGGNGTTTGCATCAACGCCCAGCAGGATGACCTGCTCGCCGCCGTGAATGACCTCACCAACGGAGAGGGAGCCGATTACGTTGTTGAGGCGGTGGGGCGTTCCGAAACTTTCCTCCAGTCNGTTGATCTGGTGCGGACGGACGGTGAGTTGATGTGGTTTGGCTTACCCAGCGTGGATGGCAACATCCCCTTCCAGTTTCAACAATTCTTCCGCAAGCGGCTCAAAGCCATCTCTGACTACGGATCACAGGACGAGCCGGGTGCTGCGTCGTTTCGAGAAGCACTGCGGCTCATNNCTGAAAAAGAGATCGATGTGGCCCCGCTCCTCAGTCACATCTTCAGCGTGGAAGACATCGAAAAAGCGATGCACCTTGCCCACGCGCCACAGGACGCAGGTGCCCTCAAGGTATCCATTCACTTTGAATGACCTCCACATCATAAACCGTGTCAGCGGCTCATCGTGTGGGGTCGAGGATCACAGGGATTCCCGCAACCGTGATTGAAAGTTGCGGGAGTTGGAGGGAGTAGTAGTGTAAGAGGGTAGGCAGATCAAGCCGCCACAACGCGCTTCTTGCGGGCAGGCTTTTTCTGTTCGGTCTGAGCAACGGGGACTTCCAGCTTATCACCAAAGAGGAGGTGCCGCGTGTTGTAGTGTCCGCTGGCGATCACCATCTGCATACCCAGCTTCTTGTCGAAGTTGAAAAGCAGCGGCCCCTGAAGGTTGATCGTGACATCTTTCAAATCACGGGTCATCGTCACAATCGCCCGGACGCTCACATCCTCCAGATTTTCGGTGTCGAGCTTCTTGAGGTGTTCGGAGGAGACCTCAATCTGGTAGTCCAAGATCGCAAAATCCGGATCAATGGTGACAAACGCCAGTTCGGGATTGTCGAGCGACTGCATCCACTGGAACGGAGACCCAGACTCGTCCTCCAGTATGGCGAAATGCCGATCACTCGTGAACCCCAACATGCCATTGGGCAGGGTCAGGATTTCGCTCTCCTGAATTTCGACTTCTCCAAATCGCGTGGTCTGAATCTTCATGATTCCCTTTTGACAAGTACGACGGTCAACCCGGCGCGGTTTCCTCTGGCTTCCGGAAGTTCCGGATCACCCTCACTTTTTACTAAACAACCCCTTGAGGTTCTTGAGCGACACCGGTGATTCGGCGGCGGCTCGCTTGTTCTCTTCCTGAATGCGGATGTAGACCTCTTCGCGGTGGATCACGTAGCTTCGCGGAGCATCGATGCCAATCCGGACTTGCTTGCCCTTGACTTCGATGACCGTGATTTTAACGTCATCCCCGATCGTGATGCTTTCACCCGACTTCCTTGTCAGTATCAGCATGCCTGTCCACTGGATTTTCCCCAGCAGGCACAACTTGTTGTTCCGGTGGTGGCGGTAAATTCACCAGAACTGTGCCCATGTGGGGACGATTACTATCACAACGCCGATCAGCGCAGGAAATCCGCAAGGGTGGGTTGGATCAGACGGCTACCCGTGTCCAACGCCAGTCGGTTGTTGACCTCGGCAGTATTCACCTCCAAGGAGGTTTTCGCGAGATCCACGTCCCGGATTTCCGACAAACGCTTCTCATGCTCAAAGGTCTGGTCTTCTAGCTTCATCTCAGCCGTCTGGAGTTCGCGCACCAGATTTCCGGTGTCGGCCAGACGCTTGAGAATCTGCTTTTCGGCCAGCTCAAGCTCTCCCAAGCGTTTTGCAATAGCAGTGCCATCGTTTTCCAGCATGGCGCGCTCCAGTGAGGCGATCAGGGAGAAGGCATCCACCTCCCCCTCGCCCTTGCCCAGCAGCGCCTCTTCCGCCGTCACGCCCAAAAGGGACGTGACCCCGGTGGCAATCATGATCTCTTTCTTCTCCGGAGACCCGACATAGTCCACTTCGGGGTTCTTGGCAAAGATAAACTCCATGCCTTCCGGGAAGACAATTCCCTGTGCCTCCGACCCCAGCAGTTGGTCCATCTCCTCCACGTCAAAATCAATCACGCGGTCCAGATCGATGTCAAAGTAGCCCGCCGACTGA
Source organism: Deltaproteobacteria bacterium (assembly GCA_002707655.1). The sequence continues at coordinate 19,326 of PANO01000013.1, read as the reverse complement.
TTCCCCAAGCGCCCCTCCTCGTCGGAGAAACGCAGGAACACGCGGTCGTCCGGACGCCCCTTGGGGTTGAACATGTGAACTGCCGGGCGTAGCACCTCGTCTTCGGTCCACGTCTTGCCACCATCATCGGAAAGCTGGCAGCGGGCCTGTCCGAAAAGTCCGGTTTTTGTGATGCGAATGCGGTAGTCGTTAGAGGAGTGTCCGTCGAACTGTGCCCGAAACTGCGAGACATCGAGCAATTCCCGGATGTCCTGCTGCAAAATTCCAGTGGTTTCGACCTTTGCGGGCTGATGGGGCAAATTCTTTTTGAGCGGCGGCGTGAGGCTTTTCACCCCGGAAAACACATAAAGTTTGCCCTCACGAGCATTTCCGGCATCCAGCAGTCCTTTGCGCAACGCGCTCAACTCGCGGGCGGTCATCAGCCGAGATTCATCGTTGGAATCGCTGCCAGACTGCGAGAGGGTCAAGGTGCGCACCTTGCCAAGAATTTCCAGCATCTGCCCCAGTTCCAACTCGCTGCGCTCCAAAAAGGAAACATTTTCAGCAAGGTTGCCCCGCAGTTGCTCGCTGGTGGAGAGTTTGGTGACAATGTCCTGCATCTTGACTGCGCCCATCGGATCATCCGAGGGGCGATTGATGCGCTGGCCGGATGCCATCTGCATCTGCAACTCCTGCAATTTCGCGGAGTTACGCTGGATGTTGCCCATCACTTGTTCGCGCTTGGCGACTTCGGTCACTCGCATCGTCACATATTGATGAGGGTCTGCATCATCTCGTCAACCGTACTCACATAGCGCGCCGATGCCTCGTAAGCCTTCTGATGCTGGATCATGTCGGCCAACTCCTCGTCCATGTTGACCGCGCTGATCGAACTGCGGATCTCCCGGAATTGTTGAACCATGTTGTCCTGCTGCGCCTTCTCCACCTGATTGCGCTGAACCTTGAGTCCAATGTCACCCAAAATGCTGTTATAGTACTCGCCAAACGTGACTGTCTCATCCCGCATCGTCGGCTGGTTTTGCAGCTTGGCAATAGCGAGGGCAACCTGATTGTCCCCGGGGATGAGGTCCCGTCCGGTAGAAATGGCATTGGGATCCTCAAGAATGCGCGGACTGATCCGAAGATCGGCGGCTCCCTTGAGTGTTTCAAAGAAACTATTGAAACCCATCACCTGAGTGATGGCGGTTTGGTCATCTCCAAAAATGAAGCGTCGTGGTTGCCCGCTTTCCAAGAACATGGAGCCGTCTTCTCCAATGGACGCAGCCAGCAAATTGGGATCGTTGACCGTCTGGTTGATGCGCTTCACGATGTCTTCCAACGAATCCACTCCGGCCTGCACCTCAATCTCGTAGGTTTCCAGAATGCTGCTGTCGCGGTCCACAAGGTGGAGTTGGAAAACGCCGTCTTGGAGAAACGGCATGGGCTGGGCACGGGCTTCCGGAGTGAGTGCGTAGGCGCTCTTCATCAGGTCAGTCGCAGAACTGATCCCCGTTCCGGTCGCATGAGGNTGGTTGACTTTCGTGGCAACGCCAAAGGCGAGTTCATCCAGTTGGTTCATGTAGCCAACAATGGTCTCGTCACGCATCTGGATGAGTTCGGTCATCTGCCCGCCCCGGAAGCTGCGGGTGAGGTCACGACGGTGGTCGTGGGTNGCGATGCCGTCAATGCTCACCATGCCCGCCTCCCCACCGCGCAAAGTGGCATCGAGTTCAAACACCTGATCCCCCTCCACGAGTGTCCAATCGCGTCCAATGATCACCGAGGTGCGCCCGTTGGAATTTTCGATCATGTTNACATCNACCAGCTTGGAGAGTTTTTCCACTGCCAATTCCCGGGCATCGCGGGCGTCGTTCGCTTGGTGCCCGCTGATCTCGTAGCTGTAAATCTGTCGGTTCAATTCCTTGACCTGCTGGGCGAGGTTATTGATCTGGTTCACNGCNCCNTGAATGCGGGCATCGGCTTCCTTGCGCAACGACTGCAACTGCGCGTGCCTCTCCCGAAAGCGCGTAGCCAGCGTGTCNCCCTGATCCCGAACTCGTGTGCGCACCACGTCCGATTCCGGCTGGTTGGCCAACTGACTCCACGAGTTCCAAAAGTCGTTCATCGCCCGGTGCAGCCCACTATCGCTCATCTCACTGAAGACAAGCTCCAGCTTTGAGAAGAACTCTTCACGGGTGGTGAAAACCCCGGACCGTGGGGTTTCCTGCACGATCTTGCGCTGCACAAAGCGGTCAAACACCCGAGTCGTCGGCGAAGGTTCGGTGCCGTTGCCAATCCCGTTAGGTTGCGGAAACGCAGTCTGGGTGCTTTGCTGCTGGCGCGAAAAACCCTCGGTGTTCTGGTTGGCAATGTTGTGCCCCGCGGTCGTCACTGCACGCTGACTCGCACTCATGGCGCGGCTGCCCATATTGAGGGCACTGTTCAGACTTGGCATTGCGGCACCTTACGGAACGAAGCTGACATCACGGGACTCAAATGGCAGCGCGGGCGATCTTACTCCCGGCATGTTGCAGCTCTCCAACTCCGGAGTAGGTCTGCTGATGGCCGTGGAGTTCCACCATGAAACGTAGAGCGGTTTCGACGGAGCGCAAGCGTGCACCCGCTTCGGCGGAGTTGCGGTCAGCCCGTTCGCGGATTTCCGTGATCAGTTGGGTGAGGTGCTCGTGGCAATCCCGAAGTTCGTCAGCCTGTTTTGGCTCAATGCGGGCGATGATGGCGCGCAGACGAAGTTCTTGAGGATTCACGCCCCAGTCGTCAGCAAGTTTTCGGACGACTTGAAGGCGCTCGCGCTCCAGCCGTTCGATCTTGCGGCTGTGGCGTTGTTTGGAGACTTGAAGCCGCAGCAACTCCAAACCCGACACGGAACCAAAGCTCTGCGCTTCGGACTCCAGCAGGTTCCGCAATTGCTCATGCAGCTCGACTTCTTGGTGAAGGATGGCGGTCAGCCGTTCCAGCATTGGGGTCAAGATATCCCTTCAAAAGCGGGGATCCCGGAAGACTGACGCGCCTCGATGTGGTGGGGTGACTTCAGGAAATACCTTCCTGAAGTCCTTCCAGCAACAAGTTACGTGCCAGTTTCTGTGAATCCACCTCGTATTCCCCGCTCTTGAGCTTCGCCTTCAATTCCGCGACCTTATCGGCACGAACTTCCGGCTCAGCCTCAAGGCGGAGCTTCATTTTATTCAGGGTGAAGGNTTCAGCCCTCACCGAACTCTCCGGCTGCAAGCCGCCCTCACGGAGCTGCGCCTGCTCAAAATCCCTGCGGTGTCCTCCCTTGACATCTTGGAGCACCGTGGGTTGCTGGCCAGTGATCTTCATGTCCACCTCTTGCGTGACAATGGTTGCTGACGGCAAGTCCGCAGCATGGCCTTCAGCTTAAGGCCCGACGTCCCCGGATGCAAGCACTGAAACAGTGCNCCCATCCGGTGTGCCGACTGCGGTCTACACTCACCGTGCGGACAGAAGGGGGAGTGATCCCCCAGACCAACCCCAAGCCTTGCGGGCTTGGAAAGTTGGTGGTCTCACTAACCTTATCGGCACTTGGCCACAAAACTTGAGTCATTCTCGCAAGTGGGGCTGGAGTTGCTTGTAGATCATCTCACCCAAACCCAGCGAGCCGGAATCGGCCAACTGTTCGGAGCGGCGCTGATCCAGCATTTCCCGGAACACCCGCTCCCCCTCGGAAACCTTGATGAGGTCCGATTTCAGTGTGGCTTCCCGCATGGATTTCAACATCTGCTGCGCAAAGATCGCCTCAAAGTCGCTGGCCGCCTCCCGGAGTTTCTGCTCGTCGCTCAGTTGCGCGCTCTGCAGCCTGTCCAGACGCTGCTGCTCTTGGTTCATCACAAAGGCCGTACCGTTTTGAAGAGGAGGGATCATGTCTTCTTTCTAGCGAATCACAAGTTCTGCGTGCAGCGCCCCAGCGGCCTTGATCGCCTTGAGAACCTCGATGAGGTCGTCGCTGGACGCGCCAATTTTATTGAAGCCATCAACGATCTCCTTGAGATCAGCTCCACCTTTGAAGAGAATCACGTTTGACTGCACGGTGATTTCCTGTGCAACCGACTCCCCTTGTTCGTTCTGTGTGGGAGGCTGTGGGATCTTGACCTCGACCTGGAGTCCGCCCTGAGAAATTGCAATCGGGGAAATCCGGACACTGCCGCCCATCACGACGGTTCCAGAACGCTCGTCCAGCACAACCTGCGCAACACTATCCGGCGTGATCTCCAAGTTCTCGATGTAGGACACCAGTTCAACGGTGTTTCCCAAGTAACTGTCCGGAACCAACACCTCCACGGTGCCCGCATCCTTGGCACGAGCCGTCCGGATGCCGAGGTTCTGGTTGATGAGCTTCGCCAGCCGGAATGCCGTCGTGAAATCCGGACGGTCGAGGTTCATAAAAAGTCGGGCGCGGCTGTTGAGGTTGAGGTTAGTCTCGCGCTCAACAATCGCTCCTCCGGGCACCATCCCCACCGACGCCACCATCCGTGAGCCAATGGGCAGGTTCTCCAGTTCTTCCGGAGGCAGGGCTTCGGCGCGACTCACACCGCGCGGAATTCCGGCAACCGGCCCCTGAGCCAGCGCGTACACCTGCCGATTTGGTCCACGCAAAGGGGCCATCAGCAAAATTCCACCACGCAGCGAGATCGAATCCCCCAGCGTTGCCGCTGTGACGTCAAGGCGCTGTCCGGATTTTGCAAAGGGCGGCAGGGTTGCGGTCAGCCACACTGCCGCAACGCTCTGACCCTGAATGTCCTGACTGCCAAGGCTGATGCCGATGCGTTCCAGAGCGTTGACGATCGGCTTGCGGGCGAGCAGGCTGTCCGGAGAATCCCCCGTGCCGTCCAAACCCACGACGATGCCAAAGCCGATCAACTGGTTGTCTCGTGCTCCGCGCAACGCCGCGATGTCCTTGACCCGCACAGCCAGCGCAGCATCAGCCCACACGAGCAGCGCGAGGCTGACGACGGCGAGTAATTGGCGGCGAATCCGGGATCGTTTCATGGGTAGCTCAAGCAATCTGGGTACAATGGTCCAAGGTGCCCAAAGCAATACAAGTTCAATGCCAGCAGCAGGAAGGCCAGAAAGGCAGGTGGTCGGGAGCTCTCGGCGGGGATCGGAAACCGCTCAGACAGCGGCAGCAGTGGTGGTTTGCAGGTGTTGGTACTCCGGATGGTGTTCGAGGAAACCGCAGCCCAAAACAAGATCCATCAGGGAAAACAGTGAATCCGGAAGCTCGCACATCACCCAAAGCACCGTCTGCACACCGCTGCACGCCTCAGCAACCGAGGTGAAACAGCGGATGTAACGCTCGTAGCGTGTGGGTTCCCGTTCGGCTCCCGGAATCGCAACCGCTTCGACCTGAAGGTAGTCGGCAAGGTCGCCCACGCGCTTGGTGTGCCCGAAAATAAGCTGCCCGTACTGGATGTGCAACGCTTGAAAACGCTGAGCGGCGGCTTGAGCATCATCCAAGCTGTTCGGGAGACCGTCGGTCAGGTGAATCACCGAACGCAATCCCTTCGCCTTCGCTAGCAATCCCTGAGTCGCTTCAAAGGCGGCATCGTAGGCGGTGGTGCCTCCGGGCGAGAGGAAACTGTCGATCTCTTGCTGGGAATGTTGGGCGGAGTCGCTGTAGGGAATGACCGAAACCGAAACCTTGGGAAGCAACTGCTTGAGCGTGTTGAGCAACGCCGCGCAACCAAGGTTCGCCATCTTGAAAATCTCGCGCTCAAAGGTCGAAGCGCTGACATCGAGCAGGATAACCACCGTGTGCTTCACGGATCGCAGCGCCTGTTGCGTTTCCGGATTTAGCAGCGAGGGCAACTTGCCTTCCTGCTGCAAGGCCAACGCATGTTTCGCCGCAGCGGGGAGGGCGCTGTGCTGGGTTTTCCGTTCCTGAGAAACCAAGCTGGAGGTGTCCGGTTTCAGCAGCGGAGGCGAGGCGAGATCAAAGCGTGTGGGCACTTTGAAATCGAACATCAGTTCCTCCAGTTCCTCCTTGATTTGCCGACTGCGTTTCGCGTTCACACGACGGTTGGCCTGCGTGGGACGGAGGGCATCGTGTGCGTGCAATTGCGCTTCCCGGAAGGTCTGCAATAGCGCGGTGCAGGCGTTGTGTTTGAGAACGCACATGCGGGGGCTGCCCCATTTCGACTCGGGAATTTCCCGACCCTTGTAGTAGGGCAAACGTCGCCCACCAATCAGCTTGATCTCAAAGCGTTCATCCACCTTGCCCAGTCGGAATCCCAACTCCAGCATGCGCAGCATCTCCCGGATCGTGAGCACACAACGGCGACGTGGAACCACCACAGGAAAGCCCAGCAGTTCCGCGTGCTGAAGGCACTTCATCAACACCTTCCGGTCCCCACCTTGCTTGTCCTGACACAACGCCATCAAGTGCTGGAGTTGCGATTCCATCGCGCTGAGATTGCCCGCCAGCACATTGTGACGCAGCGACTCGCCCGTCCGCTGCCGGGCGGTGCGTTTCAGGTCAACAGGAGNCGGGGGTTTCAAGAGAGGGTCCGACATTTCAGGTCTTGTAGTTCATCACTTCTGCCTGCGCAAAAAGCATACCAGTTTTTGAGGCGTTTCCTCAGAACCCTGAGTGGGACCAGACCGGAAGGAATTTTGGCCTGCTTTGTGCTTTAGGCAGGGGGGACTCAAGCGGTGTCCGGGGAGGAAAAGCTTGCCCGGCCCCTGTTCCCCATTGCCCCAAGGAGGGGGCGATGGTGCCCCAATGCTCACGCCTATTTAGGAATTGTCATGGAGACCATGCTGCTGGGATTCTGCCTGCTGTCCCTGCTCATCACCACGCTCATCGTTTCGGTGGAGCTGATTCAGGAACGCCGCGCGTTTGCCCGCAGTTCCCTGCCGGGAGACCCGCCCACAGAGGCATCGGCATCGGTTTTGTCGGAAGCCCCCGCACAGCCTGCGGAGTCAACTCCGAACGTCCATTCGATTTACTCCGCGCTGGAACAAAAACTGGCGCGCTTGGGCTACCACGACAACTCGGCCCAACTCCAGTTTCTCAACCGCACCCTGCACACCCAACACGCCTCCCTCACGGACCTCTCCATGACGGAACTCCAGACGGTGGTCTCCTTCCTCAAGCACCATCAAGATTCGGTTGCGGTTCACGAACCGACCCCGCAAGTCGCTTGAGAGACCAAATTCGTAGCTTCGTTCCGCCTGAGCAGCGTATGTGTTTAGCGTGTTTGTTTGAGGGCCAACGACTCAGACGATACCAGCATGGGGCAACCCCCATGAGCGGTGGGCCACGAAAGGCAAAGGNCTGAAAGCCCGTTCCNGACTGCCCGGAGAGGAGTGACCGAACTCCGCCGTTCAAGTTCAGCAAAAGCGGCGGGCCTTCCGGGNTCTCAGCGCCAGCCGGAACCAGCCGGTTCCTGCAAAATCTCCGCATAGCGTTGCGCGCGTTCCATGTAGGTCGTGGAGGCGCGGTTGATGGTCTTGAGCACGGACTCGTCGTAGGTTTTCCGGACCTTGGCCGGAGAGCCAACCACAAGGGAAAACGGGGGGATCTCCGTGTCTTCCAGAACCACCGCTCCCGCTCCAACGATGCTGCCCCGACCGATGCGGGCGCCATTCATCACCACCGCTCCCATGCCAATCAGGCAGTCATCCTCGATCACACAACCATGAATCACACACTGGTGACCAATGGTGACGCGGTCTCCCAGCACCAAGGGTTTGCCGGGGTCGATGTGGCAGACACTCAAGTCCTGAATGTTACTGTCCTCGCCAATCGTGATTGTGGCCTCGTCGCCACGCACCACGCAGTTGAACCACACCGAGCTTCCGGCCCCAATGGTCACTTTGCCAATCACGCAGGCGCCGGGGGCGAGATAGACGGATTCGTGCAGTTGCGGGAGGTGTTCTCCAATGCTGTAAATCGGCATTTTCTTTCCAGTGGGTGGTGTTGATTAACCGTTTTTGCTCAATGCGGGTGATCAGCCGCGCCAGCGTCCGCGTGTTGCCCGCCCGCACTCCGGGCGCCAACTCCAACGAGGGGGTTGGTCCGCATTTTTTGGAGGCTGTCACGCTTCCAACTGCGCACTGAGGATGCGGAAGAGGTCGCNGTCGTCAAGCACCCGTCGAGCCTCGAAATCGATACGAGGGATGGAGCCGGATTCGGCAATCTCCACCTTGGCCGCACACCCAGCACCTTCTGCAACTCGGAGGTTGCCTTGTTCCGGAATCCGTCCANGGTTTCGGTTCCGCGAGTGTGCAGAACCTCCACCTTACCCTCACAGAAGATTAGCGNGGATTTTGGAGAACGTCAAAAATTCCACAAGAGNACTATTGCATTGCCCGGAAATACACTTACAATGGGCAAGCGTGTGGAAACACAGACCACCAACAATCGGGAGAGGACCATGGGTGAAGTCAAGATTCAGTACCAGAACTTGGTGGAGATGCTGGAGGACTCCGTGCAGAAGTACGCGGATCGTCCGCTCTACGGAACCAAACGAGGTGGAGCATACGCTTGGACGAGCTATCGTGAATTNGGAAAACTGGTCGAGCAGTTCCGGGGCGGACTCGCCGCGCTGGGTGTGGAGCCGGGGGACAAGGTCGCGGTCATCAGCCGCAACACCTTGCAGTGGGCGGTGGGGGCGTATGCGACCTACAGCCTTGGCGCGCAGTATGTGCCAATGTACGAAACACAACTGCTCCGGGAGTGGGAGTTCATCACCCGCAACTGCGGAGCGCGGGTGTTGCTAACCGCAAACTCTGAGATTTACGAACAGACCAAGACCTTTCCGGAACAGATCAGCTCGATGCGGCACGTCGTGCTGCTGGAAGGCAGCGGCGCCGAACAGACTTTCGATCGGCTCTGNGTGGTNGGNGAGCAAAAACCCGCCGCGTCCAGCTCTCCAGAACTGGAATCGCCAATGGGCATGATCTACACCTCCGGAACCACGGGNCACCCCAAGGGGGTCGTGCTGAGCCACAAGAACATGCTCGNGCAAACTGCCGCAGGCATCCCGCTGTTGCGCAAGGGCTGGGANCCCGCCGAAATGAAAACCCTCTGTTTCCTGCCATGGGCGCATATCTTCGGACAGGTCGCCGAGGTTCATGGACTCATTCAAGAAGGCGGCAGCGCCGCGCTCGTTGAAGACGTCAACACCCTTGTGGACGAACTGGCACTCGTCCAGCCCACCGTGCTCTTCGCCGTGCCTCGCGTATACAACCGCATCCACGAGCGCTTGCAGGGCCAGATGAAGGAGAAACCCGGATTCATTCAAAACCTGTTCTACGGNGGACTGCGCCGCGCCAAGTTGGAGCGCGCAGGACAACCGTTGAGTGGAATGGATCGGCTGCTNCTCGGCCTTGCCCGCAAGATTGTCTTCAAAAAGGTGCAGCAACGCTTCGGCGGCAACCTGCGCATGGCGGTCAGTGGGGCGAGTGCGCTCAGTCCAGAGGTCGCAGAGTTCGTCAACGACCTCGGCATTGACGTGTACGAGGGCTACGGTCTCAGCGAAAACACCGCCGCTCTCACNATCAACTACAAGGGCAACCGCAAATTCGGCTCGGTGGGCAAGCCGATTTCTGGAGTGCGCATCGAAATTGACAAATCCGTAGAAGGCTCCAAAGCCGAAGATGGCGAGGTGATTGCCTATGGCGAGGTCATCATGTTGGGCTACCACAACCTCCCNGAACTGACAGAAGCCACCATCACGGCAGACGGAGGCCTGCGCACCGGCGACCTTGGGCACCTCGATGAAGAGGGCTACCTCTACATCACCGGGCGCGTCAAGGAACAGTTCAAACTGGAGAACGGCAAGTACGTCGCCCCGGCCCCGNTNGAGGAATCGCTCAAGCTCAGTCCCTTCATCAACCAGATCCTCGTCACCGGGCTCAANCGCNCCCACACGGTCGCGCTGATTGTCGTGGAAATGGAGACGGTGGAGGACTTTGCGGTTTCCGANAGCCTCGGCGGAAGCGGCGAGGCGTTGCTTCAGGAGCCGCGCATCCGGGAACGCCTTCAGCAGGAACTCACCCGCTACGGAGCCGACTACGCCGGCTTTGAGCAGCCCGAAAATTTCGCACTGCTCGCCGAGGAGTGGAGCATTGACAACGGCCTGCTCACCCCCACACTCAAGCTCAAGCGCACTGTCGTCGAGGACCAGTTCCAAACACAAATTGACGCGCTCTACGGTTGAGCAGGTGCACCGTGCCACGCAAACGGGCCAACGCCACGGACTTCGNGGATCAAAAACCCNAGCATCCGTGAACCTCCGCGCAAATCTGCGGCGGAAGAACTGAAAACCGANCACCGAAAACAAAAAAGCCGAACACGCTCCAAACAGGGAACGAGTCGGCTGACGAGGAAAAGCATGCTCTGATTGTGCTTACCCGGCTCTTGCTGCTTCCCGTTAGCTCGTCGCCGGAAGTGGTTCCGATTGGGACAGGGCTGCTTTGCGGGATTCTAAACGGCGAATAACTTCGGCAACCNCCTGTTCCACCAGCGCATTTTTTCTGCTTTCCTCCGTTTTGCCAGAGCCTCCAGCGTGTCCTCCTTGGCCTTGCGGACGATGGTGCGACGGTCCCACCAGGCATAGCCCAGCATCGCAAGGAAGAACGCGGTGAAGACAGCGGCGATCATTTGCAGGGTCAGCATCACCTGCTCAAAGCGCTGGTTGATGTCCTCACGCTGTTCTGTAAAGCATCGATTTGTGGACTCCATGAACATCTGGAGCGTGGTTTCCATGCGCACCATCCGCTCCCGGTCCGCTTGCGTGAAGCCCACTTGCTGCGCCTGAACCGCCGAAACCCACAACACGCCTAGCCCCACCACCAAAACTCCGATTCCTGAAAACCTCATCGCCTGCTCCTGCTTGGCTTTTCTCGAAAACGCCTTTCTGGAAAATCTTGGGCGGGGTTCAGCATGGTCNGNTTGGAAACTGACCTCTCTATCGTCAGTGGANAGCCAAAATGAATCGTCCCAAAGCAGTTGCCAAACAAAAGAATTCCGGCATGTCCGACGACCAAAACAGAAAAGCGTTTGAGACTGCATCCGTGATTCCGTATGCTAANAAGTTTACGGNTTTTTCCTCATCCTGCGGATGCAGATCGACGTTTCCGGACTCCACAAGAGCTATCTCGACGGCGAGGGTCGTCACCTCGAAATCCTCAAGGGGCTTGATTTTCAGGCGGAAGCCGGGGATTCGGTGGCGATTGTGGGGGCATCCGGTGCTGGCAAAAGCACGCTCCTGCACCTGCTGGGCGNACTGGAACCTCCGGATTCCGGGAACCTGCTGATTCAGGGCGAACCGCTCCATCTGCTCTCGCGCAACGCCCGGGCCAGATTCCGCAACCGTCACATCGGCTTCATCTTCCAGTTCCATCAACTNCTTCAGGATTTCACTGCACTAGAAAACGTGGCCATGCCCCTGCTCATTCGGGGGCACTCGTCCTCACAAGCACAGAAGGTGGCCAAGCGTTTGCTGGGGCAGGTGGGGTTGGACGAGCGCACGGGGCACAAGCCCAATCAGCTTTCCGGAGGAGAACAACAGCGAGTGGCCGTNGCGCGGGCATTGGTGGGCGATCCAGAAATCCTGCTTGCCGATGAGCCGACNGGCAACTTGGACATCGAGACCGGAACCCAAGTCGTGGACCTCCTGCTCGACCTCAACCGCGAGCGCAACGGCACCTTGGTGATGATCACCCACAATCTGGCGCTCGCCCAACGCATGGCCCGCCAGTTGCGGCTGGAGGACGGCTCCCTCCGCCCCACACAATGAACAGNGAACAGTTACCCGTGAACAGTTATCCGTCATCAGTTATCAGTTGTCGGTCATCGGTTATCAGTGATCNGTTATCGATTGTTCTCCGTTCTCCGTTCTCCGTTCTCCGTTCACTGATAACTNTTCTCTGTTCTCTGTTCTCTGTTTTTCGTCAAATGCTCCGAGGCAGACTGTGGCTGGTTGTACTACTGGCGTGTCTGCCGAGCTTCGTCCTCGGACAGTCCTACCTCATTCAGGATATCGAAATTTCTGGAACCTCTGACTTGGAGGCTGCGCAAATCCTCCATCAATTAGAAAGCCAAGTCGGCGACCCGCTGGACCGCCGCAACATCCGCATAGACCTCCAAACGATCTACGAAATGGGACTGTTCGTGGATGCCCGCGCCGAGGTCGAACCCATCGAGGATGGCTATCGTCTGCGCTTTGTCGTGCAGGAGCGTCCCCGCCTTTCCGAGGTCAACGTGACCGGAATTGTGCAAGTCTCGAAAGACCAGACCCTTGAGAAATTGACCGTCAAGGCGCTGGATTTCTACGATCCATTCAAGGTCGAGCAGAACATCGAGATCATCCGCAACGAGTACCGCAAGGAGGGTTTTTCGCGGGTCGTCATCCGCAGCCGCATCGAGAAGCAAACCCCGGAGCAGTATCGACTGTTCATCGAGGTCACGGAGCGCCCCAGTGTCTTCCTCACCGACATCCGGGTTTCCGGAACCGAGTTCCTCTCCGAACTTGAGATCAAACGCCTCATCCTCAGTGCCGAGATTGATTGCTTCCCTTGGATGAACAACTCCGGGATCTTTCAAGAGGAGATGGTCAACCAAGACCTTGCGCTCATCACCCAGCGCTACCTCAAAAACGGCTACATCAAGGTCTTCTTGGACAAACCGAAAGTCACCTTCATCCACAACCCGGAATACACCCGCGTTGATTTGCGACTCCACATCACCGAGGGCGACCAGTATTTCACGGGCAAGATTGATATTTCCGGAGACATCCTCGGCGACAAGCAGGAGTTGCTGGAAAAGCTGCAACTGGAAGAGGGCGAGGTTTACAATCCCTTCCTCCAGAACCAAGACCGTTCGCTTCTCAACGAAGCGTACCAAGAGCAGGGCTACGCCTTTGCCCGCGTGATCCCGCGTCAGACCATCCATGAGGACAACAAGACCGTGGATGTCACTTACCAGCTCATCAAGGGCGAGAAAGCGTACATCGGGCGGGTGGAAATCGCGGGAAACGCCGAAACCAAGGATCACGTCATCCGGCGCGAATTCGATGTGCTGGAAGGCGAGTTGTTCAACGGCAAGAAACTGCGGCTCAGCCAAGAGAATATCCAGCGCCTCGGCTTCTTCGAGCAAGGACTCACGCTGAACCGCTCCCGACGCGCCGATGCCGACAACATCCTTGACATCCTCGCTCGCCTCAAGGAAACGCAGACTGGCACCTTTCAGGCGCAGATGGGCTTCAGCGACCTTTCCGGATTCAGCGGCGGACTTTCGCTTTCAAAGGGCAACATCCTCGGCACCGGACGCACCCTGCGCTTGAGTGCGCAGTTTGCGGAGAAATCAACCACCAACCAGTTCAGCATCACTCTCATTGACCCCCGACTGTTTGAGTCGCAGGTGTCCTCCAGCATCTCCTTCTCCCGTAGCAGTTCCACGGATTCCACGGAGTTGAAGCGCGGCAGCATCACAGAAAACCAGTACAGCCTCGGCTTCAGCGTTCCGGTCTATTACCGCAACCTGCGGGCTTCGGTTTCAGTCAGTGCCCTCAACCGCCTCTACGAGTCCGACAACGCCACCAACGTCTTCAAGCGCTCCGTGACCACGGGCATTAGCTGGAATTCGGTCAACCATCCGGTCTTCCCCTCAGAGGGCATCAAAAGCAGCCTGAGTGTCACCCAGACCGGGCGTCCCTTCGGGGGCACCGTCCACTTCCGGGAATACCGCTACAACTACCAGCAATTCTGGTCACTCAACCCCACGCGTACCCTCATCCTGATGGCCAAGGCGCAACTCGGAATCCTCGCCCAACAGGGCAGCGAAGCCATTCCGAGCGAGGAACGTTACCGCATCGGCGGCATCAACACCGTGCGCGGCCACAATTACTTCCGCATCGCCGGACCCTACGGTGGAGCGGTTTACGCCCACAACCTCGAAACCATCATCAATGCGGACAACTCCACCACCACCCGCGACAAACGCACCGTCAACCTGAGTTCCGACCAGAAGGCCCAACTTGTGGGCGGAGGCACCGCCGAGCGCATCTTCAACCTTGAACTGATTTTCCCGCTCAGTCAGGACGAGCGTAGCTTTGTGCGGGGTGTCGTGTTTCTGGATGCAGGGAACGTCAACGCGGAGAGCGTGCAGTACAGCCTGCTGGGAGAAAAGGAACCCGCGTTTTTGGACCTGCGCCGCAGTGCCGGCTTTGGAGTGCGAGTGATCACGCCGGTCGGTGTGCTACGCTTTGAATACGGCTCCAAACTCGACCCGCGCAGCTACGAATCCCCCGACCGCTTCGAGTTCACCATCAGCGGACTCTTCTGAGTTTTAACGGAAACTCACCAAATCCGGCAACTCACAACGCCGACAGCCTTGGTGAAAATTCCGACAGAAATCCTCATGAATCTGGATGAGTCCCTGACGGTGCCCAAGGCTTTCCGGAGACTGGCGTGAGGGTTTGATCGCAAGTCGCTGCTGCATGAAGCGCGTGATGTGATTGTCCGTTTCAGGCGGCAACACAAGAAAAATCCGGAAGAGCAGATGTTCCAACGCCGTGTCCTGCTGACGACGAGCTTGTGCCAAGAAAAAAGGCAACAGCGCGTTGCCCCAGATGATCACCAGACGATCCTGTCCCACCAGCCGAGTCGAGGTTCCGGAATCCCCCAACTGCTCCCACGATTCCCATTCCGGGGTAGGAAAGCGTACAAGACTGGCTTCAAGAATGCAGTTGCGGAACTTCGGTTGCTCGGCTTGTCCTTGCAGTGTGGCCAGCACTTCAAGCCAAGTCGCGGTAAGCCCGGATGTGGCGGCGTGCCGCAAGTGATGGAACATCGCCAACAAGCGGCGATCCGGAGCATTCTGCGGACGGGACGATTGCCGCAGTTTCTTGGACACCCGGACTTGCTGAGGCAGTGCCTTCCACTCGGATTGCCATTGCTGGAGTTCTCGGCGGATTGTCGGGCCGCTCGGAAGTTGCCGGGAATCGAGCAGTCCACTCGCTCCGAACCAGCGGGAAAGCACAGTGGCACGTGCGCTGCGGATTGGCTGTCGCAAGTGCGAAGTCAGTTCCTGCAGCGGGTAGAGCTTTGCCAATTCCTCAAAGGGCTGAGCGTGGGCGGAGTAACCAAGCGCACGGAAGATGCGCTGGAAGAGCAGTTCCTCCGGATCACCCTCGTCCCAGCGTTCCAGCAGCGCGGTCGCCTTCGTCAGCAAGCGACGCTCGGCGGCATGTTCCACCACCCGCCGAATGTTTGGTGGTGTGCCGATGACGCCGCAACGTCCGGGAAGCGCCGCAAGTTTTTGCATCCGCACCTTGGCTTCCTTGTGGGGTGGGAACGACGCATCCCACAGCAGCGGNGCCAGTTCGACCTCCGGAATCGCAAGCCCGTCTTCCCGTGACGCCAACGCTTTGCGGTCACGGTACAGCACCACATGCAGGACCACACCGTTGTAGTCCGGATTGCGGTGGTGGCCGTGCGCAGTCCATCCCGAACTGCGTAAATGCAGTTCCACCGCGCCAACATGTGTGGCCCACTCGCCGGAAGCCTCCTGAATCTGGAGACGCNCCTCCTGAAAATCCGGCCCTGCCCCTCGATTGGCCCAGCCTGGAAATTCCACCACAACCGCTTCACCGTCGCTCGTCTGCAAGTCCTCNGTCCGAAAATGCTGCTCTGCCCACACCCAGTGCAGCACCTCCTCGTGTTCCGGGAATTTCGGCAATGTCACTTGAACAACTCCGTATTGAGCGGACGCACCGTCAGGTTCATTTCCTGCGTCTGCTCGAGGGTTTCGTCTTCACTCAATCCAATCCCCATGGTCAATTTCACTGCCAGAGGAAGGCAACCAACATTCTTGTTGGTTACACAGTCGTGCGTTTGTGCGGGCCACACCGATTCCCACAAATCTGTAAAACCTCCACCAAATGCCGCTTCTTTCTCAGCGACCCGGAGTTCAACAATGAATTTTCTCACCCTTCGTGAAAGCACCTGCCGCTTGCCCCCTTCCGTGAATTCGTCATCAAGGTAGAAATCCTCCCGGCGCATGAACTTCCAGATTTGCTCGCCAGCGTCGTACTCCAGAAAATAGCCGATTTCGTGCAGTTCCGGATCGCTGACTGCGCTGTTTTTGTCAAACTCGTAAAATTTCGCGGGCACGGCNGCGTGCATGGAGAGGATNCCGGANTCCTCGTTGTTCGGCCCCTGTTGCTGCCTGACGTTGAGTCCGGAAACGCGATCCTTGTCTTTTCCCGCTGCGGCCCAGTGCTTGAGGTAGCGCACGGCTTGCAGGTCATCTAGCACCATCTTCATGAGCAAGCGCAGTTCCTGACGCGCCGAGAGGGTGTCCTGGACGCCACGGGTCGCTCCNGAAAGCTGGAAGAACGCCGTGTAAACCAAGCCCACCACCATGCCAAGCAGCGNGATGGACACGAGCAATTCCAACAGGGTGAAGCCCCGCAGGGGTCGCTTAATCGGGTTTGACATACAAATCCGCCTCAAAGGAGCGTTCCCGCCCAGATTTCTCCCACGTCAGCCGATAACGCACCCGCCGAGTGATGACTCCCGGAAGCGGCTCCACGTCCTCCACAAGCTGAAGCCATTGGTAGCCCGCAAGCTCATGGTCGCTCTGAAACTCGCCTTGAGAAACCGAAACCGGAGGTGGCGCCTTCGAGCGTTCGTGGAAGAGCAGTCGGTTCTGAATATGGGACATCACCCGCCAGAGGGTGTCCGTGGTTGTGAGCGAGAAGAGGGCGGTGCCGTAGGTCTGGTAGATTGCGGTGAGGCTGAGAGTGAGGATGGAGAGGGCGATCAGCACCTCCAGCACGGTGAAGCCAAGACGGCGCATTGTTCATATTTCCTTGAGGGCAAGCGTGCCCAGAATATTCTGCGAGCAGATGCTCCAGCGGCGGGANTGCCCCCGCTCCCCCAGCGTCAGCGCAAAGGGCTGNACAAAACCGGANCCGTCAATGCGGACCTCCAAACGGTCGGTGCTGGAGGTGCTGAACGAACCGGAGTCACAATCAAAATCTGCATGGGTCGCCTCNAGNACCTCCAGTGAATCCGGGATTTGGATCGGTCGCAGCACACGATCCTCTCCGATGGGTTCGTACTCGCCTTTGCTGTTTGGTTGCTCGAACTGGATTTGGCGGGATTTTTCATCAAGAACAAGGCGGTAGGAGCGGTTCTTGAAAACCGCATCGTTACGCAGCACCTTGAGACTGCGGACGAGGCTTTGGAAGACGAGTTCGTGATCGGGGGTGAAGAGGGTGGAAAACTGCGGGATGACGGCCCCGATGAGCAGCGCCATCA
The DNA here is from genome assembly GCA_002707655.1 of Deltaproteobacteria bacterium. The sequence continues at coordinate 2,037 of PANO01000013.1, read as the reverse complement.
CGGCAAGCGCCGCGATCACCTCCAGCAGTGTGAATCCGGAGGGACGCTTGGAAGGCTTAGAGGTCTTTGGAACTGATGTCTGCGTCCAGTTCGGCGCCACCGTCAATGCCATCGGCCCCCATCGAGGTGATCTCATGCTCTCTGCCATCGCTGCTGGTGTAGCGGAACTCATTGTCCCAGCCGTCCTTGGGGAGGTTGTTGCCACGCAAATAAGGGCCGTTCCAGTTCTTGGGAATGATCCCCACCTCTGGTTTGGTCAGCAACGCCTTGAGGCTCTGATCGGTGGAGGGGTAGCGCCCGTTGTGCAGTCGGTAGAGGTCGAGGGCCGTCTCGATGCCCTTGATNTGCGTCTTGCTCACGTCCACTCGCGCTTCGGCAGCGGCGTTGAAAAGATACACCCCCACAACTCCGGAGAGCAGGCCGATGATGATAATNACCACCATCACCTCGATGAAGCTGAAACCGAGACGTCGTCGTTGGGTGCGGGGCTGGGACATGGCGGGCTTGGAAGTGTTCATTTTGGAATACGCTAGAACAACTGGCCCGCATGTGCAATGCCGAAACCACGTTTGGCAAAACTACGCTTGCGGTGTTTCCGCTCCGGAGGCGTCCTCCANCACCTCCTGNTCCAGTTCAGCTTGCCGGAGCCCNGCCTGCTTGCCCGCAGAAAACGCGAGNTTCCAAATGACGGCGACNATCACGCTGATGCCGATGATATGGATGCCAAGGAGCATCATTGGAGGTTATGCGGACAGCGGGTTACAACGGGAAGAATTCAGGAGCCAGAATTCAGGAATTGGCGCGGCTCAAGGAGTATGGAGACAACCCGTCATTAAAAAGTATGAATCGCTGAAAAATCACCACAGAGTCGCAGAGAAAAAATGTTTTCGAAAACAATCCTCTGCGTCCTTCGCGTCTCTGCGGTGAATCGAAACTTGGCTCNATTACAGGCTTTTTGCGAGGCCATCATCAATCAGTAGAGGCAGAGTCGGATAGGCAGGGATTGCTCGAATCCATAAAGGCTGAGCGGACTGACGAGGAAGCGGTTCATGAGGAAGAAGAGCACCAGTCCAACAATGGGCGCGAGGTCAATGCGGGTGCGAGGCAGNTAGTGCTGGAGAGGTGTGATCAGAGGATCGGCGAGAACATGGACCACCCGGACCACCGGATTGTTGAGTGCGGGGTTGACGAGCGTGAGGAAGAACCAGACGAAGAGGATGAGCATGGCAAAGACGAACAAGCTCTGGCAGACGACCGCCGTGCTTTGCAGCCCGTGGCCCCCAAGTTGCCAGAGAAAATCAGCTCCGGACCCTCCGGAAAACAACTGGCCGAGACTGCGGAGTGTGGCCGGAATCAGTGCCTGTGCAAAGATCACCACCAGCAGCGAGGCATACGCGCTCAGGTGCGCAAGTCCCACCGGCATCCAAGTTTCGCACCACACCCAGAGCGGACGAGTGCTGCGGGCGATGAAACGCACAATCGGATTGTACGGATCAGCGCTCACCCAAGTGAGGACGACCGCCGCGATGATCACCCATTTGTAAAGGAAGAGTCCAAAACAGACCCCTCCCGCAAGAGCGTCCAGCACCGGCGACATCAGGCTGTCGCCTCTGCCTTCAAATCCCGAACGGGCGTGAACGACTCACCGCAGCCGCACTGGTGGCCGCTCGTGAGTTGTTCAAACACGAAACCCTGTTCGACGAGNTTTTTACTCGTGTAGTCTATCCGCACCGGACCAAGGATGTCGGTCAGGCACTCACGATCCACGACCACCTGCACCCCCTCGCTTTCCAGCATCACGTCGGCAACTCCCACGTCCTCCGAGCCGTTCCATCCCAACTCGTATTTCCAACCCGAACAACCTCCGGGCTTCGCGTCAATCCGCAGGTACGACTCCTCCAACGGTTTTGCTTCCGCAGTGCAGGCGTCCTTGAAAACCTGTGCCGCCTGCGGCGTCAGTTGCACTTGGGGCAGTTCCATCATTTTTGTCATTTTCTATACCCAAACTTAATGTGAAGATCACCGCAGAGTCGCCGA
>PANO01000012.1 GCA_002707655.1 Deltaproteobacteria bacterium | reverse complement strand
GTGCGCTGCTGCTGCATGCGGGCGCGTTTTTCAAAAGCAGGGCCTTGCAGGATTTGCAGATAGTAGGTGCGCCCCAGCACCACCACCAGCACCATGCCCATCACGCCCATCACCGTGAGCAGCCGGAAGTTGAAGCTGAAGCTTTCGTAATGCTCCGCTCCGGAGGGCCGTACAGTTTTGGAATCCGCCATTACTCAGTGTAGGCGGTGGGGAGTGTTGTTGCAGGTGCAGCGAAATCGTTTTGCACCAGCCGCAGGATGCCGTGCTGTTCCAGCGAGGGCACGGAGAGGCCAAGGTGTTGGACGGCAAGGGCTTCCAGACGTTGTGGACGCGTGAGGTGCGTGATCTCGACTTCCAGTAAATCGAGCGTCAGCACCCGTTGCTCGCGCTCTTGCTCCAAACTCTGAATGCGGGTGCTGAGGTGGCGGACGTGGATCCACTGGGCAAGGTAGGTCATGCAACCCGCCGTGAGCAGCACGCTGACCAGCAGAGCAATTCGGAAGGAGCGAATCGTCAGCCAAAACACCTGTGGCACCAGCCACCAGCGAAACTGGTATCGCAAAACTTTGGGGCGTCGGCGCACGATCTTCACAGCACAATTGACGGAAAAACAGAGGTGGCACCCGCCTGCGGATTTGCTTGGAGAAACCAAGGCACTCCCGTTGCACGAACCGTCCCAAACCGAGCAACTTCAACTGGAGAAAAAGAATGCCTGTAACGTGGACAATGTTGGTGGCGGTGGGAACCGGAGGGGCGCTGGGCGCGGTGGCTCGTTTTGCGGTTTCGCGTCAGGTGAGCCTTTGGCTGGGCGCCGCGCTCCCGTGGGGGACGCTTGCGGTCAATGTGCTGGGGTCGTTTCTGCTGGGCTTTCTCGCGGCGTGGTTCCGGAGCCGCACGGAGTTGCCTCCGGAGTGGCAGGCCCTGTGGACGGTGGGTTTTCTGGGGGCGTTCACCACCTTCTCGACGTTCAGCAACGAGGTGGTCGGACTCCTGCAAGCCGATGCCAGTCTGCGGGCGCTCGCCACCATTGCGGCCAATGTCCTGCTTTGCCTCTGTTGCTGCTGGGGCGGCGTGTGGCTCGCCCGGAGTTTTGGAGCGGCGTTGAACGCCGCCGCTTAGGCTGCTACCGTCTTTTTGACGGTGATGCGGCAGACTTCGCCGTTGAGATCCCATGCGGTTCCTTCCGTGGAGTCCTGGGGTTCGAGGTGATCGCAGAGGGTTTCGGTGCAAATGAACCCGGAGTGTGCGTCCAGCGCGGACTGCACGTCCTCGGTGCTTTGGAAGCCGACCCGGATGCGATCCATCACATCAAGGTTCAAATCCTTGCGCATGTTCTGCACTTTGTTGACGAACTCCCGTGCCAATCCTTCCTGCACCAATTCCGGGGTCAGCGTGGTGTCGAGTGCCACGGAAAGTCGGTCGTCGGTTTCCACGAGCAAGCCCTCCTTCTGCTGACGCTGCACCAGAATCTCATCCGGGCCAAAATCCATCGACACGCCTGCGACTTCAACAGTAACGGAACCTCCGTTCAGTACCTTCTGAATTTGCTCCGGATTCAGTGAAGACAACGCTTGGGCGGCGGATTTCATCCGCTTGCCCAAACGCGGACCCAGCACTTTGAAGTTCGCCTTGGCACTGAGATCCACCAACCCACCCTCATCCGGAGTGACCTCCAGCGTCTTGACGTTGAGTTCATCGGAGATCAATTCGCCGAGTTCGTCAAGCACCTGTTGTGCTTCCGGGTCACGGGTGATCAGCGTCAGTTTGGGCAAGGGTTGCCGCACTTTAAGCTGGTGCTTGGCCCGCAGGGCACGACCCATTGTGACCGCAGCAAGCACGATGTCCATCTGTGCCTCCAACTCCGGAATCCGCAGTTGTGCATCAGGTTCCGGGAAGAGCGCGAGGTGAACGCTTTCCAGTTCGCCGTCACGGCGTAGCGTCCGAAAAATACCATCTGCGATGAACGGAATGAAGGGCGCGATGACCTTGCTGAATTCCTGTAGCACTTTGTAGAGCGTCGCATAGGCTTGACGCTTGTCTTCGCCCTGTCCTGCTTTCCAGAAGCGGCGACGGCTGCGGCGGATGTACCAGTTCGTGAGTAGGTCAATGAAACCCACAAAGGGCGCGACCGAGCGGTTGAGGTCGTAGAGGTCCATCTGCTTCTGCACCTCCGCGATCAGTCGCTGTAGGCATGAAAGAATCCAGCGGTCGAGTGCATTTTTCGCAGAAACCGCAAGCTTGTCATCCGTGGGTTCCCAACCGTCAATGCGGGCGTAGGTGGTGAGGAAGGCGAGGGCGTTCCAAAGTGGGAGCAGCAGTTGCCGGGTGGTTTCGATGAGCCCTTTTTCGCTGAAGCGCAAGTCCTCGCCGCGTACTGCTGGGCTGTTGAGCATGTAGAGCCGAATCGCATCAGCCCCATACTGATCCAGCATTTCGTTCGGGTCCGGGTAATTCTTGAGCCGCTTGCTCATCTTCTTGCCGTCCTCGGCGAGGATCAGTCCGTTGACAATGCAGTTCTTGAAAGCCGGGACGTCGAAGAGCGCGGAACCCAGCACCGCGAGTGTGTAGAACCAACCCCGCGTTTGGTCGAGCCCTTCGCAGATGAAATCAGCAGGGAAGTTCGCCTCGAAGACCGTCTTGTTCTCGAAGGGATAATGCTCCTGCGCGTAGGGCATGGAACCGGACTCGAACCAGCAGTCGAGGACTTCCGGAATGCGGCGGTAGGTCTTGCCGTCGTGCTCAATGACCAAATCATCGACGTGCTGCTTGTGGAGGTCTGGAATCACTTGACCAACGGCACCCTCCAATTCCGCGACGCTGCCAAAGCAGAGGATGTCGCCGTCCTCGTTTTTCCAAATCGGCAGGGGGGTGCCCCAGAAACGATTACGGCTGATCGCCCAGTCGCGTGCGTTTTCCAGCCACTTGCCAAAGCGCCCGTCGCGGATGTGTCCGGGCACCCAGTGGACCGTGCGGTTGTGCGCGACCATGCGCTCCTTGAACGCCTCGACGTTGACGAACCAAGTGGAGATCGGCTTGTAGATCAGCGGGGTGTCGGTGCGCCAGCAGAAGGGATAGCTGTGCTGCACCGTCTCGTGTCGGAACATCTTCCCCTCCTCCTTGAGCCGCTGGACGATCGGCTTGTCGGCATCCTTGATGTTCAACCCGGCGATGAAGTCCGTGGACTTCCGGAAGTTGCCCTCGTCGTCAACAGGATCGAACACGGGCAGTCCTTCACGCTGGAAGATGCGCATGTCGTCCTCCCCGAAGCAGGCGAGATGCACCAAGCCCGTGCCGCTTTCGTCACTGACGTAATCGTCAAGCTGCACCGTCCATGCTTTGGAGGTGTCCACATGGTTTTTGGCAAAATCGAAGAGCGGCTCATAGCACATGCCCTGCAATGCTGTGCCCGGCATTTCCTCCAAAATTTCGTAGCTTCCGGACTCAAAATGCGCCTCGACCCGGTTTTTGACGAGGTAGTAGCAGGTGCCGCTTGCATACTCCCGGAGCTTGACATAAGTTAGCTCTGGACCCGCACAGAGTGCCATGTTCGAGGGCAGGGTCCACGGGGTGGTCGTCCATGCGAGCAAGTGGCTGTCCGGCTCACCGATCACCCGGAAGCGCAGGGTCACGGAGGGATCCTGCACGTCCTGATAGTTCAGGTTCGCCTCGAAGTTCGACAACGGGGTTGAAATGCGCCACGAGTAGGGGACGACCTTGAGTCCTTCGTAAATCAGCCCCTTGTCCCAAAGTTGCTTGAAGACCCACCAGACCGACTCCATGAAGTCTCGGTCCATCGTCTTGTAATCGTTGTCGAAATCCACCCAACGGGCCATGCGTTCCACAGTTTCCCGCCACTCGCTAGTGTAGCGCAGCACGATGGAGCGGCACTCCTCGTTGAAGTTCTCCACTCCGAATTTCTCGATCTCAGGACGACCCTTGAGTTTCAGCGCTTGCTCCACCTCGTACTCGACGGGCAGGCCGTGCGTGTCCCAGCCAAAGCGACGCTCCACTCGGAAGCCGCGCATTGTCTTGTAGCGTGGGATCACGTCCTTGATGGTGCCTGCGAGCAAGTGTCCATAGTGCGGCAGGCCGGTCGCAAACGGCGGGCCATCGTAAAAGCTGAACGGCCGCTCCTGCGGACGCTGTTCGATGGATTTTTGGAAGATGCGCTGCTCCCGCCAAAAGCTTAGGAGGTCGCGTTCGAATTCAGGAAAGCTGATCTTGTTGGAAACGGGCTGCATGGGTGTGGAAATAGATTCGGAACCAGACTCAGGAAAACAATCAGGCTACAAATCCCGCCTCCGGATGACAAGCCAATTTGGGGTGAGTGTGTTGAATGCGGGGCAAGTAAGAGTGAGATTTTTTGTCGGTTCTGCGGGCTTTGGTGATCAGTCGGTTCCAGAACAAGTGGAGTCCGCTTCCGCCCTCTCGGCGTTTGGGATCCTTCAGACCAGCTTGAAGTCGTAGGCTATGACACATGGCAGGCTCCTTTCGTGGGTTAATCTGTTTAACGTGAGTTTTGGATTAAGCGAAACCAAAGTAGCGACACGCCAATTTTTCCCTTTGAAAAGGGGCAAACGCGCTGATTGTAGATTAGCAGAAAGCCCATGGCCACCCCAATGCCGCCGTGCAATTGCAGCCGCAGACTTGGGAGCAACAGGGATTGGGTAGGGTTATGCTGGGTCATTGTTCCTCTTAGGTGTTGGCAGGTGCATCGCCAATCCGGACCACCGCTCCTTCCGCTGCTTCAGCATCGGCAGGGTCGTGAGTGACAAGCAGGACGGGTAAATTGCGTTGACGGGCGTGGGTGAAGACGAGGCTCCGGAAGCGCTCCCGCAAGGCTTGGTCGAGCTTGGAAAAGGGTTCGTCCAGCAACAAGGCTTCCGGTTCGGCAAGCAGGGTGCGCATCAAGGCCACCCGTGCCCGCTGTCCTCCGGAGAGTCGGGCGGGGTCGTGATCGGCGTACCCCGGAAGTTCGATGGTTTCCAGCGCCTCAGCCACTTTCTGCATGCGTGACTGCCCCCGGAAGCGGCGAGGCAGGGCGAAAGCGAGATTTTCTCCAGCGGAAAGGTGTGGAAAGAGCAGATCATCCTGAAAGAGAATGCCCATGCGCCGTTGCTCCGGGGGGAACCCATTCAGCCGCCTGCCGTTGAGCATCACACTCCCGGAAACCGAAAACACCGGGTCGAGCGTTCCGCAGAGCCATGCCAGCAGGCTCGACTTCCCGGAGCCACTTGGACCCATCACGGTCGTGACTTGGCCTCCGGGAATATGCAAGTTCAGAAGATCAATCAGCGTCCGGGAATCGAGCCGTAGGGTCAGGTTGGTGATTTCCAGTCCAGTCATTTTCAAAGTTACAAAGAGGCAAAGCTCCAGAGTTCCAAAGGGGGAAAGTGTGCTAGGCGAGTCAAGCAGAGCCGACTCGCCGTAAACAGCCACGGATCACACGGATCCAAACCATTCGTGTCCCTCCGTGAAAATCAGTGGTGAAAACCAGCCATCGATCACTGCACCCCTTGGCGGTTCCGGAACAGCAGGCGTGGCACAACGAGTGCGCCCAGCAAACCCAGCCACGGCACGAGGGCTTGCAGAAAGCCATAGACCCCGATCACCCGGCGGTCGGCTCCAGCAGCGTGGGCCACTGCCTCGGTGGTGAGAGTGGCGATGCGCCCGGCACCCGCAAACAGCGTGGGCAGGTAGAGTGCCACACTGACCGCAACTCCGATGGCTGTGGCAATCAGCAACGGGCGCAGCAGGAGCGGTATCCGCACCCGCAGCAGCACCTGCCACGGAGAATGCCCCAAGCAGCGAGCCGTGGTCAAAAAACGGACATCCAATCGTCGCCACGGTTCGGCGAGTGAGAGGAAGCAGTAGGGCAACACGAAGAGCAGGTGGCTCCAGATCACGAGGATGAGAGTGCCGTCGAGTCTCAGTTTCAGTGCCAGCACTTGAACACCGAAGAGGAACGCTGCTTGTGGAAGGATCAGTGGGAGGTAGAGCAGCCACAATGAGAGTGGCATCATCCGCACCTGCCGCCAGCGCTCGTTTTCCAAGCATCCCACCACCAGAATCAATGCCACGAGGGTGCTGCCTCCAGCGATGAGCAGCGTTGTGCCCACCGTGTCTGCTAAGGCAGGTCCGTGTCGCAGCCAGTTGCGCGGTGTCCAAGTTTCTGGCCACGCTTGGGGATAAGGCCAGCGGCGCGTCAGCGACCAGATCAACAATCCGAGCAGACTGGCCCCCGAAAATCCTAACAACAGCCAACTTGCCAGTCGTCCGGAAGCCTTTGCCAAAAGAGCCGACTGGCGTTGACCGTTCGTCATCCAACCCCGCAAATACTGGAAAGCCACGCGCTCCAGCAGCCACGCTCCGGCCAGAGCGGCAAGCGTGAGGCAGAGCAGCAGCGCCGCCCCTACCGCTGCAAGAAATCGGAGTTGAAGGTCGGGATCGTCGGCCCAGCGCAGAATCAGCACGGCTAGCGGAGGCGGAGTGCTTGGGCCGAGAATCAGGCTGACGTCCACCACCGAAAGCGAGAAAGCCAGCACCGCAAACACGGGCAGGCGTAGCAACGGATAAAGCTGGGGTAGCACCAGCCGCAACCACGCCGACACCGCAGTGTAGCCCAACGCCTGTCCGGACTGCACCAGCGCCGCAGCCCGCACCTGCGGCAGGGCTGCGAGCGTCATCAACAGCAGGTACGGGGTTTCCTTGAGAACCAAGCCGAGGATCAGTGCCAGTCCCCACGGATCCTGCACCGTCACAAACTCCGGAGGCAGATGCCAGCCGGTGAGTCCGGGTGAGAGCAGGCGCACCAGCCAGCCACTCGGTGCGATCAGAAAGGCCAACCCCAGCGCGACTGCCGCGTGTGGCACGGCCAAGAGCGGCACGAACGTGTGTTCGAGCTTCCGAAACCAGTGAGTCTGATGCCCCGCGACGACCAGCAGCAGGGCTAGCGCGAGCGAAATCGCGGTCGACACCAGCCCCGTCCAGAGCGTCAGCCCGACCGCCCACGGAACCGCCGGATGCGCGAACAAGCTCCGGAAGTGGCCGAGGTGAAAATGATTTTCACCCAACTCCGGAAAGTAGCCAAACGCCGGAAGCCCCACCCCTAGCAACCCTCCCAGCACGGGTAGCCCCAACAGCAACCACGTCAGTCCCGGAAAGAGTGACAACAGGCGCAGGTACGAAGAATTCCGCCTTGTTGCTTGAAAACGGGTTGCGGTCAGCATGCCTCTTGACTTACGGGTGCTATCGTCTCACGATAAATACTTAACTTAACACAGGGAACCACGGATGATTTTATCCTTTCGCTGCAAGGAAACGGAAAAGGTCTGGCATCGCAGGTTCTCCAAGAAATTCCCGGCGGATCTTCAGGTTCGCGCCCGTCGAAAGCTGATTGCGCTCCACATCGCCGCTTCCCTCAACGATCTGCGGCGACCTCCTTCCAATCATCTGGAGGCTCTCAAGAAAGATCGACAAGGACAGTGGAGCATTCGGATTAACAAGCAGTGGGGTGCCTGTTTTGTTTGGGCAGAAGGGAATGCCCACGATGTGGAAATCGTTGACTACCATTGAGGAAATCATTATGAAAGACAAATTGATTCCTTTGGAGCATCCGGGGACGTTTCTGAAGGAAGAATTCATGGACCCCCTTGGAGTCCGTGCCCACCGACTGGCCAAGGACACTGGAATCCAGCCGATGGCCATCAGCGAAATCCTCCGGGGAAAACGCCGCATCACCCCACGAACGGGATTGCGACTCGTCAAGTTCTTCGGGGTTTCCGAAGGCTACTTCGTCCGCCTTCAGGTTCAGTACGAGATGGACTTGGTGAAGGAATCGGAAGGAATCGAAATTGACCAGATCTGTGCCGTCGCATGACCGGACCGCTAACGCTTGGGCATGGGGCTACTGTCCATAACGCCGCAGCCATTCGGCATCGATGCGGTTCTTCCAATCCGGATGCGGGTTGGGTTGGGCTGGCCCAAGCTGGTCCGGGGGCAGGGTGGCGATGCCTCGTGGCAGTTCGTCAAAACGGCGGCGGTCTGCGGCAGTCATGCGGGTGTGATCGAGAACCGTGCCATCGCCCCAGAGGTCTGGGTGCTGCTTGCGNGCCTGTGCTTCCGGAGACATCAGAAAATTGGNGACCGCCAGTGNGCCTGCCGTGCTGGACGAGTTGAACGGAATCGCCACAAAGTGCGTGTTGCCGATGGTGCCTNTCTTGAGGACNAAGGTGCGGNCCGTTTCCGGCAGTGATCCGCTGGCGATGGCGGCAGAGGTGTCGGCGGGATTGAAGGAGAGGCTGACATCTACTTCGCCGTCGTCAAGCATCTGTCGCTGCTGGGCGATGTTGCTGGGGAAGTCTTGCCCCTTGCGCCAGAGGTGAGGATGCAACTCGTCGAGGTAGTTCCAGAGCGGCGCGGTGATCTTCCGGAACTGCTTGTCGTCACTCACCGCAGCTCGCAGCACTTTGGAGTCTGGAGTCAGTTCCATCAATGCCTGCAGCAAGAAAGTCGAGCCGAGGAAATCCGAAACCTGCGGATAGGTGAAGCGTCCCGGATGTGCTTTCGCCCATGCGAGCAGTCCGAGGATCGAGTCCGGTGTGTCTGCAATCCGTGCCGAATCGTAGGCGAAGTTGAACTTGGCCATGCCCCACGGTGCTTCGAGTCCGTCGGTGGGAACATGAAAGTCCAGCACCGTTGTGGGTTTGCCCTCTGTGTCAACGAGTGCAAAGTTCGGGAGTCGTTCGACGAACGGTCCGAAGAGCAGTCCATTCTGCTTCATCGCCGCAAAGTTCTCGCCGTTGATCCAGATCAAATCCACCGATCCTCCGGAACTGCGCCCCGCCGTTTTCTCGGCAAACACACGGGAGACGGCATCAGCCGTGCTGGCAAGCTTGACGTGCCGCAGTTCCACTCCGTGTTCCTTCCGGACACGCTTTCCAACCCAGGACAGGTAGGCGTTGATTTCCTCTGAGCCGCCCCAAGCGTTGAAGTACACCGTTTGCCCGTGTGCTTCCCGGAGGACTTCCGCCCAGCTTTCCGCGAACGCGGGAGCAGCGGGAGTCATTGAAAATCCGACCAATGTGAGGGCAATGAAAAGTTTGCGAAACATGGCTGGGTTTGGGGAATGGGGTTGAGGAGTACGGTTTTTCTAGGTTTCCGAACCTCCGTGCCGCAAGGCGGCTTTGATGCGCTGCTGTGCCGCCTCCGGAAGGTGTTCCTCGGGCAGTTCCGGGTCCGGTATTCACGCAGGGCGCGGAGATGCTGGGCGACTGCCGAGCATTTTTTGCACATCGAGAGATGAAACCGCACCAGCAACCGCCGCGTCCACGGCAACTCCTGATCGAGTCCGGCGGAAATCAGTTCCCTTGCTTCCTCACAGCTCATCATCCAGCGCATCATGTTGCTTGCCTCATCAGTTCAGGGATTCGATGCCGTGTTGCAGGAAGCACTCGCGGAGTTGCTTNCGCGCCCGGTGCATGATCACNTTGAAGTTNGAGACNCTGAGNCCCAACTGCTCGCAGATTGTAGTGGTNGTCTCGCCCTCCTGANCGCGCATCACGAACACCTGTCGGAANGTTTCGGGCAGTGCCCGGATGCAACGTTGCAAAACCTCTCGCAGTTCTGCATTGCCCCGCACCTGCTCCGGACGAAGCCTCACAGACTGCGCGTCCCGCACNAANCCCTCCGGTTCCGGGTTTGCCGCAACCTTGCCGATCTCCTCCAGCGCATCCAGCGAGTCGGGCAGCCGTGCCCGGTAGTGATCNAGNGATTTGGGAGCCTCCATCAAGAAGTAAGGATGCTCCAGCAGTGCTTCCAAAATCCGTTGATCCGCATTGCTGGACAACGCCAGCTTGCCTCCGGTATCCTGTTTTTGCCCCAGCCGGAGGNGCATGAAGCCAACTTCCACATTTCCGGTTCAAGCGCCCTGATGCTGCATNTTCGAGGACATGGGCTTGAGTGAAATCCGCAGCTTGTAGCGGTTGCCCAGATAGACGGAACGCACGAACTCAATGGGCTGGCCTTGCGGGGTGAAGGTGGTGCGGGTGAAGCCCAACACCGGAGTCGCAGGGCCGGTGTGCAGCTTGTCCATTTCGTCTGGAGCGGGACGCCGGGCCTCGACCGTTTGCTGGGCTTCGGTCAGTTGCAGGGCATACTTCCCCCGCAGCACACCATAGAGTGATTCCTTGGAAAAATCGTGGGCTTGCTCGATTCCGGGACACAGTAAATTTGGAATGTGGGTGCGCTCCAAGGCAATGATCTCTCCGTCGGCGAGGCGCAACCGCTCCAGCACAAAGACCGGAGTTCCTGTCGCCAAACGCAACTCTGCGGCCACCTCACCAGCGCAAGCCTCCACTCCGGCATATAGGACTTGGCTGGTCACCTGTCGGTGTTGAGTCTTCATGTCCTCGGTGAAGGACGTCAGCGATTCCAGCTTCTGGTCGATCTTGGTACGGGAGGCGACAAAGGTGCCCTTGCCCATACGGGTGTAAAGCCAGCCTTCCTGCTCCAAACCCTTGAGCGCCTTGGTGACGGTCATGCGGCTGACCTGAAACCGTTCGGCCAGCCGCCGCTCTGAGGGCAGGCGGGTGTGTTCCGGATAATCCCCAGANGTGATGCTGTCCTGACAATACTCCTTGATCTGGAGGTAGAGCGGCGTGGGGGAGTTTGGGTTCATCGGGGTGGCCTGATTGTCGCTCATCANCTTCCTGAGGTTTAAGAAACGGTCTGCCCGAAAGTNTCAAGCCTAGACGGCTCTCAGAGTCCCTCATGCGGAGCGTATTCACGTTCCACTAAATTTTTCTGTACAAATCNAGACCAATCTGGTATAGTCCAATATAGTCCGATTTTNCCGGAATGTCAACAATAAATTTCAAGGGGGCGATTTCATGGAAATTCTGATTCGGGACACTCCGGAGGCCAGCGCTCAGGTGGCGGCAGACGTGGTGAGCAAGATCATCCGCGAGCGGGCCAATCTAGTGCTGGGGTTGGCCACCGGAGGAACGCCGCTGCGGATGTACCAAGAACTGATCCGGATGCATCAGGCCGGAAAGCTGAGTTTCCAGAACTGCACGACCTTCAACTTGGACGAGTATGTCGGGCTGCCTCCGGAGGATGAGCGCTCCTACAATCATTACATGCGGAGCAATCTGTTCGATCGGGTGGACCTTGATCCTGCCCAGACGCACCTGCCGGATGGCGACGCCCCCGACCTGCGCGAAGCCTGCCGGGACTACGAGCAGAAGATCAAGGATGCGGGGGGCATCGATTTGCAGGTGCTGGGCATCGGCGCGAACGGGCACATCGGCTTCAACGAGCCGACCGGTTCGCTGGCCTCGCGCACTTGGGTGAAGATTCTCAGCGAGCAGACCATCCGGGACAATGCGGTGCACTTCGATGATCCACAGGAAGTGCCCCGGCATGTAGTGACGATGGGCATTTCCACCATCATGGANGCGCGGCACTGCCTGCTGCTGGCTAACGGCGCAAAAAAAGCGGACGCGGTGCGCAGGATGATCGAGGGTNCGGTTTCGGCCAGTTGCCCGGCTTCGATCCTCCAGATGCACCCACGGGTCACGGTTGTGCTGGACGAGGAGTCCGCCTACCTGCTGGTCGCCAAGGAGCATTACAAATGGATCGAGCGCAACAAGCTCGACTGGCAACGTCACTGAAACCCTCCAATCCCAAGATTTTCAATGCCGNTCACCGAACTNCCTGCCCCTACGGACACACTCCNTCCGAGCCACGCGGAGCAGGGTTGGGTGCAGACTCCGGGACTTGTGGATTTGCAGGTGAACGGTTTTGCCGGAGTGGATTACAACACGCCCAGCCTCACTCCGGAACAACTGCACCACTCGCTGGAGGCCATGCTGGCCACGGGCGTGACCACCTGCCTTCCGACCGTGATCACGGCAACGGAGGCCCGCCTCAAGGCATGTTTTTCCGCTTTGGAACGTGCCCGGACTGCTTCGCCTCTCGCCCAAGCCATGATCGCGGGCTATCACTTGGAGGGGCCGTTTCTTTCGCCTCTGCCCGGCTACTCCGGATGCCACCCGATAGCTGCGATGGGCNCCGCCGATCCAGAACTGTTCGCCCGTGTGCAGGATGCGGCGGGNGGTAGCATCCGGTTGGTGACGGTGGCACCGGAGATTGAGGGCGTTCTGCCGCTGATTGAGAAACTGGTTCGGGATGGGATCCTCGTTGCTTTGGGACACACGGCGGCAGACACTGCCACCATCCGGAAGGCCGTGGACGCCGGAGCTTCGCTCTCCACCCACCTCGGCAACGGCACCGCAGGGGCACTCGCCAAGAACAACAACCCGATCATGGCCCAGCTTGGCGAAGACCGGCTGCACGCCAGTTTCATTGCCGATGGCTACCACCTGTCTCCGGAAGTGCTGAATGTCTATTTGCGGGCCAAGCAAACCCAGCGCACCCTTTTAGTGACGGACGCGATGGCTGGNGCCGCNGCCCCTCCCGGACGCTACCNACTTGGGGAACTCGAACTGNAGCGCGGGAAAGAGCCGGTGGCCCGTGACCCGGTCACTTCTCGTCCTGCTGGTGCTGCGGTCAGCCTCGACCAGTGTGTGCGCAACGTGATGCGCTGGTTTGGGGTTTCGCTGCACGAGGCCGTCGTCTGGGCGGGCACTCAACCCCTACGGTTTCTGAAAAACTCCGGGACCATTGCCTCCTCCTCCGAGGCGAATCAGTTTGTTTGGTGGGAAGAGCAAGAGCAGGGTTGGCAGGTCAAAGCCACACGAAGCGGACAGTTCTTGTTCAACGGGGTTTAAATTAACCCTTGACTCCAAATTGAAGAATGATAACTCTATTGTCTGTTAGATTCGAAACTGCACGAATGCAGTGCGGTTTTTCTCAACTTTTCCCTTAAATCAGGAGAAACTCATGCGCANNGAACAAGAACTGCTCTACCAAGAGGAATTGCGGCAGCAGTTGCTGAACGGCGAGATCGACCGCCGGGAATTCCTCTCTCGAACCATGACCGCCGGACTAGGATTGGCCGGAGTGGGAGTTGCGGCGAACTTTGGGACCGGAGTGGCCCACGCAGCACGACCGCTGACCCCGACCTTCTACCAATGGATCGAGGATTTGCATCCGGGCATTCCNAAGGTGAATTCACGGTTCCCAGATGTGAATTACCAGATTGCTCCTGTGGAGGGGTTCGGGATTGAACGCTTTGTTGCTGAAGCCAAGAAGGGCAAGAGTACCTGGGACGTCTATGTTGGTCAGACTCCGTTCGTCGAGATGACCGCGATGATTGAGGCGGATGTGATCGAGCCATGGGACGATTACATTCCAAGGGATGTCCTCAATGACATTATCCCTTCGATTCGTGAGGAGTGNACGATCAACGGCAAGCTCTACGGTTGGCCTTTCCTGTTGGATGTGATCGGCATGAGNTGGCACTCGGGTATTACGTCCAAAGCAGGCTTGCCCGCTGNCCCCCCTGCAACATGGCAGGATTACTTGGCCCGTTCTCAACAAATCGTGGATTCCAAGACGGCTTTGTTTGGCGCGACCTTTGATGCACACGGTTGGCGCTCGCTCGCTCCCTTCACACATAGCTTAACCCGTGATGCCTACACGTCCGATGGTCTGTTCGATTTTACTGGAGACGCAGCCATTGAAGCCTTAATATTGATGAAGAACATCATGCGGGATGCGAATCCGGACATCCTGCTTGCCGGTGCCTCGGATGGTGGAGTGAACGGAACTCCGGACGAAGTGGCCTTTTCGACCCAGCGGGTGGGGTATTACACCAANTACTTCAACGCACCGCTGCGGATGGCCCAGTATTGGGACAACCCCAAGGATCTGAAANTGGGACCGCTGCCAAAGTTTGCTGGCGGAGAAGGTTCCACCGTGTTCTGGACCACGGGTGCAGCCTTGTTCAAGCACGGACAGAACAAGGAAAAAGCTGCCGAGTATGTCAAGGCTCTGACCTATGACATGCAGATCTGGAAGGATTCCATTGCCGGAACTTCCNCCGGGCAACCCGGACATTTGCCTCCCTACAAGTCCATCTATGCCAAGTGGGCCGCGAACAAGCCCTCCTGGCTCCCTGATTTTGTCGGACTCGTCCGTGGGCAGCTTGATGAGGCCAAGGCCATCCCCAACCACCTCTTTGGACTCCAGCAGTTCATCATCGGACAGCCGGTCTGGGAGACTTACCTCAAGGGAGAAGAGAAAAATCCACGGGTTGCAATGCAGAACGTGATGGATGCGGTTCGTGCTGAAATGAAGCGCGGATAAGCTAATCCAAGATTTGGANAAGGGACAGCCTTCGCTGTCCCTTTTCTAGCTTACCTCCTGCCGACAGGGTTGAGACACAATGAACCGTCGGCTTCATCAAAGCCAAGTTGATGCTTCCGTGACAGCAATAGCAATCCCATCTGTTGGAATGGCCAAACGGAGTTTGTTTGGACTGCAATTCAGCACTTGGACTTTTTTGCTTCCCGCACTTTTGTTCTTTGTCGGATATCAGGTCTTTCCTATCATCCGCGTCGTCTGGCTCAGTTTCACTGATTTCAAGTACCTCACCAATGATCCCGCCAACTGGGTCGGACTGGCCAATTATGCGGAAGCCCTCAGTGATCCTCTGATGTGGAAAAGCCTAGGCAGGGCCGCGTATTTCACGCTCATGTTCCTGCCCGGAACCATCATCTTCCCTTTGTTGCTTGCCGTCTTGGTTGACCGTGTTAAAGGCCAGCGTTTGTCCACCTTTTATCGAGTCATCCTGCTGCTCCCTGCGGTCATTCCAAGCACTCTGGTGTTTGTGTTGTGGAAATGGATGTACAATTACCAAATTGGACCCATCAATCACTTTTTGGTTGAGGTCATGGGGTGGTTCACTTACCGGAACGCGCCTCAGTGGCTTGGAGGCACCCCGTTGACCCTGCCTTCGGTGGCCGTCATGGAGGTCTGGTGGGGACTGGGGTATCACAGCATCTTTTTTCTTGCCGGACTCGCTGCGATTCCTAAGGATCTGCCTGAAGCGGCTCGTGTGGACGGTGCGAGTGAATGGCAAGTCTTTTGGCATATCACTCGACCCCGGCTACAGCCGATCATGCTCATTCTCGTGGTCCTGCGCTTCGGCACGGCCATGGCTGTGATTGATGAATACCTGATTTTTGGCGGCTTCAACCGTGCTTCACCAACCTACACTTGGACGGTGTTCATGTATGAGCAGGCCTTTAAGATCGGACTCTGGCGTCAAGGATTCGCATCAGCAATCGGCATGGTAGGAGCCTTGGTGATGATGTGCTTTGTAGCTTTCCTGATTTACGTTTTCCGTTCCAAGGATTGAGGAGGAGATGTCTGCGACCACCCACGAGAATCCCTATCTGAAGAAGAAACTCGCACGTCAGCGTCGCAATGCGGTGATCCAGCATGGCGTGATCATTTTCTTTTTACTGAGTATTTTGCTTCCTCTGAGTTGGGTTTTGCTGCTTTCGGTCAAATCCCTCCCGGATTCCATGCGTGGGAGCCTCTGGCCCCGGCGTTTTGATTTCTCGCATTATGGCTATGTTTTCGATAAAATTGGAACGCTGCCCACGAACTTTTTCAACAGCATTTATGTCACCGGGGCGACGGTGTTGATCACCACCTTCTGTGCCGTTCTGGCAGGCTACGCTCTGGTTCATCTTAAACCCCGTGGAGGCGCATTCATTGTCGCCATGTTGCTCTCTTCTCTCTACTTCCCGACACGCGTGGTTTCAGTCATCAGCATTTATGAAATCCAAGATTATTTTGAGTTGATCAACAGCACCAGTGGCTTAATTCTGCCCTACATCACTTTGAATCTGGCGATTAGCGTACTGATCATGCGCAGTATTTTTCAGTTGGTTCCCCATGAACTGATCGATGCTGCCCGCATTGATGGTGCGGGTCCGTGGAGGACACTGTGGGTGGTTGGTCTGCCGCTCGCCAAAAACGGACTTGTGGTGGTGATCATTGTCAATTTTGTCACAGCGTGGGGGGAATACCTGCTTGCTACGACACTGACCAACGATCAGGCCGTGAGAACCATGCCCGTGGTGCTGGCCGCCGCACAGGGAGGCATGGGGCAGTGGGCCTGGCCCCGTATCGCCGCAGTTTATGTGCTGGTGGTCCTGCCAGGGATCATTGCGTTCACCTTCGCCCAGCGCCTCTTTTTCAAGGGACTCATGGACGGTGCACTGAAGACCTGATCAGCCCTTGGGCTTTCAACCCGAACAAAGCAGACGGTCGTCCACTGCGGCTCCTTGCTGAATCCAGTTTCATATGGCTTTTGCACCAGTCAGAATGGGTGTGGTTGGAACAGGGCGTTTCGGTTCTCTCCATGCTTTGACAATCAATGGTTTGGCCGAATCGGATTTGGTGGCCTTGGTGGACAGCGTTCCCGCCAGTCTGGATCGTTTACCACCCGAACTCTCAGACATCTCGAAATTTACCGATCTTGACGAGGCAATAGCCGAAACCGGTGCAGAAGCTTGGATTGTCGCCTCGTCCACGGCTTCCCATGTGCCGGTTGCAGGCAAGTTACTGGCATCGGGATCTGCGGTTTTGTTGGAGAAACCGCTGGCCGACAGCCTGAACGAGGCAATCAAGCTTTCCGAACTGGCGGATGCAAACCCAGAACGCCTGATGCTTGGCCACCTCTTGCTCTTCAACAGCGAATTCCAGGGTTTGAAAGCCGAGTGTCGCCGTCGAGGCTCTTTCCGCTATGCCTCATGTTACCGGATGCGGCCAACTCAGCATGCCAATGATTATCCAGGGGAAACGCCGTTTCACCTCACAATGGTTCATGATCTTTACTGCATCCAATCCTTGGTGAACGCCGAAGATCCACTGTATTATCACGCTCAAAAACACGTCACTTCCTTGGGGAACATAGATTTGGCACTGGCCCAACTGCAATGGGCTGATGGCAGGTTGGCGACTTTTGCCGCAGGGTTTCTTACACCAGAGGGGATGTCCGGGGAAGGGTTTGACCGCATGGAAGTTTACGGTGACGGGTGGTTTGCTCGTTTATCGCCCAACCCGCGTCCGCTGGAAGTGTGGGCCGAACGTTATGTTCCGCCGTTGACTCTTGAAATCCAAACCGATTCCGGTCATCCCAGCGGCATGCTGGCCGAAGAACTGCGCTGCTTCTGTCAAGTTGTCAGAGGTCTGGAACCCGTCCCTGCCGGAGCGCGCTATGCTGATGGGGTTCAAGTGATGCGCTGGCTGGAAAGACTGTTCGAGGCGGCTGAACAGGGGCACGGCTCACAGCATGGGGAGATCGAGTGAGATCATTTGCGCGGGCAGACGCCCACGTTCACCTCTTTGAAGGTAGCTATCAGGGGAACTCGTTCACCCGGCGTCCGGGTGTTTTGATCGATGAAGTCCTTTGTTACCAATCGTTGATGCAGGAGTACCAGATCCAAGCTGCCTTGGTGATAGGCTTTGCCGGAGAAAGCTGGTGTGCAGAAAACAACGGTTTCCTTGCTGAGTTGATCCCACGCTGTTCATGGATGCAGGCCCTTGCCTACTGGGATCTGAATTCGGACAGAGATCCCCTCGAACAATTGGAAGAATGGCGCGGGCAGGGATTCATTGGAATCAGCCTGTATGTTTTCGAAAAACTGGAGATTCAGGGTCTGGCTGGAATTAAAGACGAGGTTTGGAACTGGCTTGAGTGCAATGGCTGGCTAATCAGCGTCAACTCATCCGGGGGTCGCTGGAGCTTGTGGAAGCCGATTCTGGAAAAACATCCGAGGTTGAGACTAACCGCCTCTCATCTGGGTCTGCCTTCCAAGTTTTCGAGGACGCCTTCACGGGATGAGGCTTTCAAGATGATGTCGCCGTTGAACGAGCTATACGAGTTCCCAGAAGTGCATGTCAAACTCAGTGGCTATTATGCCCTCACCGATCCCGCGCATGATTTTCCCCACGAAGCCGCTTGGCCCGTGACGGAAGTGATCCTGAAACATTTTGGATCCGAGCGGCTTCTGTGGGGAAGCGACTTTTCGCCTTGCCTGGATTTTCTTTCCTTCCCGCAGACTTACGGACTGTTTTCGAAGATGCCTTTTTTCAATGAGGAGGATCGGGAAAAAATACTGGGGGGAAATCTCCTGAGACTGATTGGAGGCGAAGCATGATTTTCGCATTCGCAAGGGTGTGGGGTGAACGCAGTTCATTTCCCGATGATATCTTGGATCATCCGGAAATTGCCTGCGGTCAACCCGCCATCCACGGTCAGGGAGGTACCATTGACAAACCCGGCTTCATCCGCACTGAGGAAGGCCACTGCGGCCGCGATGTCCTCCGGTTGCCCCACCCTGCCCTGCGGGTACCAGCTTTTTACCAGCTCAAGTACTTCTGGACGCGCCTCCACACGGTGACGCCAAACCGGCGTTTCCACCGTCCCCGGAAGCACGGCATTGCTGCGGATTCCTTTGGGTCCGTATCCGATTGCTAGTGTTTGTGTGAAAGAAATCAGTCCGGCCTTGGCTGCGCTGTAGGCGGGATTTCCGAGGGCTTGAATAGCGTTCACGGAGGAGACATTGGTAATCACTCCGCGGCCTTGTGCAACCATGCCGGAGAGGACCAGACGTGTCAGTACAAAATGCGCGGTCAAGTTCAGCGCGAGGTCCGCATTCCAACTCTCTAACGTCGTCTCCTCATAATCCTCACTGAAGGCTCCCCCGGCATTGTTGACCAGCACATCAACGTGTCCCAAAGTTTCCAGCACTTTTGCAAACGCTCCTTCCACTGCGTTTTCATCCGTCAAATCCGCTTCGACAAAAAGTGCAAGTCGCCCCAAGTGTGTCAACTCGTTTTCAACAGTCTTACCCGTTTCCACGTTGCGGTCGATGAACACCAGTTTCGCTCCTTCGGAAGTAAGCCGATGGCAGATGGCCAAGCCGATGCCCGAAGCACCGCCGGTCACAAGCACGTTTTTATGCTCAAAGCGTTTCATGACAAATCTCCAGAAGTATTGAACGCTAAAACTGACATGGTTCCTCCTATCATCATTCAAAGGTGTCGTGGGTACCCCGGTAGATTTGCAGGAAACGGGGCAGGTAGGTGACGAGGATATAGATTTCGATGGCGCCGGAGACGAGCAGGACGGGCAGGATCACGGAATCGTAGGGCAAATCCGCATGGCCCAAATCTTCCAGCCAGAGCCGCACAAAGCCGTAGCCGAGGATGGCGAAGTTGAACGCTGTGCCCCACTTCGGAATCCGTTTGGGAGCGACCTTGAAGGCGATCTGCTTCCACCAGAGCAGCACCGGGATGGAGGCCAGTTGGGCCAAATCCCGGACAAAAATCAGCGCGACGTACCAGCCCGGAACCCGCTCCACGGCAAAGAGGTAGCCGAACATTGCCAGTGCGACGAGCTTGTCCGCCACCGGATCGAGGATCATTCCGGCCTGCGTGACAATCCCCAACTTGCGGGCCAGTCGTCCGTCCAGATAATCCGTCAGAAACACCCAGCCCGCGAGCAGGAATCCGGCAGTGAACGAGCGCTGGTGGATCAGCAGCAGCACCGCTGGAATCAGCAGGATGCGCGAGAGTGTGAGCAGGTTCGGAAGATTGAGCGGCATGGTCGCCTCACGCGAGAATCTTCTCTCCGAGTTTGCGGGTCTCCTCCTCGCTGCGCCGTTCCGGACGCGGCGGAATCGTGATGCCCTTGGCACACGCCGGGCGTTCTTCCAGCGTGGCGCACCAGCGGCTCACATTTGCTAGGTCCGCGATTTCTACCCCCGCCCACTTGTGAATCCGCACCCACGGCCAGGTGGCGATGTCCGCAATCGAGTACTCTCCCGCCAAAAATTCCCGATCCGCCAAGCACGTGTCCAGCACCTCGTAAAGCCGCCGCACCTCGCGCTGATAGCGGTCAATGGCGTAGGGGATTTTTTCTGGAGCATAACGGAAGAAGACGTGCGCCTGCCCTTGCATCGGCCCCACCCCGCCCATCTGAAACATCAGCCACTGCATCACTTCCGAACGCGGCTTGGGGTCGGCAGGGAGCAACTGCCCGGACTTTTCCGCAAGGTAGATCAGAATGGCCCCGGACTCCATCACGGCAAAGTCCTCGCAGTCGTGATCAATGATGGCCGGAATGCGCCCGTTTGGGTTGATTGCCAGAAACTCCGGCTGCTTTTGTTCCCGGCTGGAGAGGTCGAAAATCACCGTTTTGTAGGGGAGTCCGATTTCCTCCAGCATGATGGAAACCTTGTGGCCGTTTGGCGTGGGGGCGGTGTAGAGTGTGATCATGCGGGCACCTTGAGGGCTTGGGGTGAAGTTTTGACTGTCCGGAACTTCCGGAGGCAAACAGAGAGGCGTTGCGCCACCTCCATTCTTACACTAGCTTGACCAAATGGGAAGCCTGCTGCTTCCTCAAGCTTCCATCTAGTTGTGGACGAGGTTAGTGATTATGCGGAAGCGGTGGAGAGCAAGCTGGAAATTCGCTTGATTCCTTTGTAGAATTTGAGTTTGGGATTCCCTTTATCCAAACGCAACCCGCACCCAACCCCAAAAGAAACACGATGAAAAACTGATCACCCTGTGTTGTGCGGCCCTACTGCTGCCGAGCTTTGTCTTCGGCCCTCTGCCCGTGGGGGAAAAACCTTCGCAGGTGGTGCTAGAGGGCGATCAGGGCAATCGCGTCAATGGTGGTTCGTGGAGCAGCGATGAACTGGTCGGAGCAGTTCATGTGCTCTTCTATGTTGATCCGGACGAAAGCGACCTCAACAATGCTGCCAGCGACGCGCTCAAGGCGGAACACTTTGACAAAGCGCAGTACCGCTCGGTGGCCATCATCAACATGGATGCGACGTGGCTGCCCAACGCAGTGCTCCAAATTCGGCTGGAGAGCAAGCAGGAGGAGTACCCTCCGAACGATTTATGTGTGGGACAACCAGATGCTGGTGGAGAAGTGGGACTTGGCGGACGACAGCAGCGACATCGTGCTGTTCGACCACGATCGCACGGTGCTGTTCAGTGTCGATGGACAACTCACGGAAGTGCAAATCCAAGAGTTGCTGGGGCTGATCCGAGAGCGGATGAACGGATTCAGGCGGCAGAATCCTGAAGTTCCATACGAGCGGCAACTGCAAGTTCATCGGCGCGGTCGTTCTCCGGATGCCCGGCGTGGCCCTTCACCCAACGCCAGTTGACCTCGTGCTGGCGATCCAGTTTGAGCAGAGCTTGCCACAAGTCTTGATTGGCGACAGGCTTGCCGCCTTTCGTTTTCCAGCGTTTGCGCTGCCAGTTTTCCAGCCAGCCCTGCTCGAAGGCGTTCTTGAGGTACATCGAATCGGTGTACAACTCCACACGGCACGGTTGTTTGAGAGCGGTGAGTGCATGGATCGCAGCGGTCAGTTCCATGCGGTTGTTGGTGGAATCAAATTCCGAACCGGAAAGCTCGCGGCGATGGTCGTGTGCGTGGGAGATCAACACTGCCCCCCAGCCCCCGGTTCCGGGATTCGGGGAGCACGCACCATCGGTGTAGATTTCAATCTGTGGTTTCATGGATTGCCTTGTGCGTCGTTTATCCTTAGCATCATTGAAAACGCTTCGGCAAGCACAAGGCAGATTCTGTGAACTACTACCGACAGCACGGCACTTGGATCTACATTGATCCGGACGAGCAGCGCATCGAGTTGATCGAGGAGGCGATTGATCTGGAAACGCTCTGCGAACTGCTGCGATGCGATGCGACCGACTTAGTGCAGCTCACTGGCGACTACCATGCTTACATTGATGGCGAGGGCGAGTTGCAGGAACGGCAGACTGAGTGGGATTTCAACGGCAACCCCTGCTGGGGACCAATCCTGATTTTCCGGCTCAACGAGGAAGAGGAACGCATGGATTTCTGCACTGAAGCCGATCTTGAGCAATTTGAACCCGTTGTGCATTTCNACAACNACTGAACCCNNATTCAACATCCTCAACCCACAGCCATGACCGATTCCACGTTCCGCGCACTTGTCATCACCGAACACCCCGAAAAGGCCTTCAAGCGCACCATCGAAGAGCGGCGCATCAGCGACCTTCCGGAAGGCGAAGTGCTGGTTCGCGTTCACTACTCCTCGCTCAACTACAAGGACGGGCTGTCCTCCATCGGCAATCGTGGAGTCACNCGCAAATACCCGCACACGCCGGGGATTGACGCCTCCGGAATCGTGGAATCGAGCGCATCCGACGCATTCAAATCCGGAGACGAAGTGATCGTCACCAGCTACGATTTGGGCATGAACACTTCCGGGGGTTACGGGCAGTACATCCGGGTGCCTGCTGCATGGGTGGTTCCGCTTCCAGAAGGNCTCACGCTCAAGGAGGCCATGGCTTATGGCACCGCAGGTTACACCGCAGCACTCGCCGTGGACGCGCTGCTCAAAAACGGGATCACGCCAGAGCAGGGCGGCGTGGTGGTCACGGGATCCACAGGTGGCGTCGGCAGTGTCTCGGTCGCCCTGCTCGCCAAGCTCGGCTTCGAGGTGACGGCGGCCACCGGAAAGCCGGACGAGGCGGCCTTTCTGAAAATGCTTGGCGCCTCCGGAATCGTCTCCCGCGAGGATGTCAATGATNAATCCGGAAAACCGATCCTCAAACCACAATGGATCGGTGCTGTGGACACGGTGGGAGGCGCCACGCTGGCAACGCTGCTCAAGTCGCTGGACCGAGGTGGGGCGGCGGCGGCGACTGGATTGGTCGCATCTCCCGACTTGCCAACCAGCGTGTTTCCCTTTATCCTNCGNGGTGTCTCTTTGTTGGGGATTGATTCGGGGGAAACCCCGATGGNGTTGCGTCAAGCAATCTGGGGAAGACTCGCCGGAGACTGGAAACTGCCGCAACTCNATGCGCTCATGGTGGATTGCACGCTGGACACGCTGGGTCCGGAGATCGACAAGATTCTGAAAGGTCAGCAGCGCGGTCGCGTGGTCGTGGACCTTGAGAGCTGAACCCGTCCGCAGCTTAGATAGATTTTCTCGACATGCAGGAAGGCTTGCCCCTNGACGACGTGAAGCGCAAACTCCGGGTGGAGCAGGCGGTTCGGGACTTCCTGCATGTACTCGATCACCATGAGCTTGAACTTGAAGAGGGGCTGGTGGCGTGGAATATGCTGGGATTTACCATGTTTCAGGAGCAACTCCCGGACGCAACCCACGAAGAAATCCAACAGCGCATGATGCAGTACTCCCAAAACCTGTTCAACTCCGCACGCCCAGCTTGACCTTGACGAAACGNTTTTTTCAGCNCGTCACCGTTGGCCTGTGCTGGCTCGTCGCACTAAGCGGAACCGTTGGATCCGTGCAGGCGGGGGAGTATGCCGCCCTGCGTGAAAGCCTGCGCGCCCGTAGCATGGGCGGTGCCTTCACGGCGGTTGCCAACGATGAATACTCCCTCTTTTACAATCCTGCCGGATTGCGCTCNGTTTATTACAACATCTTCACGTTAGTTGGAGCGAGCACTACTTTTAATAAAACGACTGAGGACTTTAGCAAGGAGTCCAATGCCAGCAGTGCCCTAAGCTCTTACTCCGGAAAAAANCTTTACCTAGAGCCGATAGACCTCGGCCTCTTGAGTTTTGTGAATTCAAGGTTTGGTTGGTCGTTTTTTGGAAACAGCGTCTTTGATTTCAGTATTGATTCGATCTCCGCTTCCAACGTGGATGCCACGTTTAAAGCCTATGGGCAGTTGGGCGGGGTACTCGGAGGAGCTTGGAGTTTTCTGGATCACCAGCTCGATTTGGGGATCAGTGGAAAGATCGCGAATCGGAACGGAGCCGAGACAACAGTCACCGTGACCGAGCAGGCGATCATTGATGCCTATGTTTCACAAAACACAGCGGCTCTGGAAAATTCGATTAAAACCAGTTACNACAAAAAAACCGCCTACTCTGCGGATGTTGGAGTTGTGTATCATCTGGAATCCTTTTACACNCTTTCTCCCAAACTGGCACTGAGCTACCTCGGCGGACTCGACTTCGGAGGGGCAGGCAAGATTCCCGGAACTCTCAATTTTGGAGCAGCGACCGAATCAGAGTTCAGCGGGATTGACATCATCATGGCNGCTGATTATGTGGACCTGCTAGACGCGCAGAAGCTCACGGGTTCAAAGCTGCGGCTTGGCTTTGAACTGGGAGTGGAAAAACTCAACAACGGCCACCACATCGCGTCTTTCCGGATTGGGCACAACGGTTATTTGAGCAATGGGATTTCCCTCAATCTCTGGAAACTCAAGATTGATTATGCCCAATACTCGCAAACCATCAGTAGTGGTTTGGAGGACAAACGCAAAAGCTTAGGGTTCAGCCTTGTCTTCTAAGATGAAAAAACGTGTCATGATTCTCCGTCTGTTCGCTTTGGCCGTCGGCGTCCTGCTGGTCGCNGGTTGCACCACACAGGGTCGTCGGACGGCCCTCACTTTTGAGCGCAGCTTCTTCTATGAAGAGTTGTACGACTCAATGGAGCAGCTCAAATATTACGGCTACGACGAGTCGGTCCAGCAAAGCATGAGTGTCCTCAAAACCGTGCGTTGGGTTTCCAAATACGAACAAGAGCCGGGCAAGCGCGAACTCGCCGTGCGGGCACTGGTGTTCCTCGCCTTCTCCAGCGATGACGGAGATGTCCGGGCTCGTGCCGAGTCTCGACTGGAGGCGATTCTGGAGGATAACGACTGGCCGCTGCATCTGAAGATGGCGGTGCTGGACGGCATCATTGACCTCGCCAACGGCTCCAACGGCTTTCCGGAAGAGTACGACGATCTGATCACGAACTTCGGAGTGGTCAGCGGTGAGCGGGAGGATGCACTCGAATTTCTGCTGGACCAATTTGAAGACCTCGCTCCCGAACTCCAGTACCATGCTGCCAGCGGCCTCCATCGTTTTTTGCGACAGTCGGTTGCTTTGGAAAGTTGCCCGGTGAATATTTGCGACATCGACATTCGCATTGATGTGGAAACTTGGGAAAAGGGCAAGGAGGTGCAGCCGATTGTGCCGTCCAACGCCGATCCCAACGCTGTGGCCGCAGGCGCCTACGGCGAGGCCGAATGGAAGCCGATCTCCGAAAAACTCGACTGGCAGGAGGAACTGGATGATCTCAAGTTTCTCGTCTGGGAGGAATTGGAGGACATTTTTANGGAAACCGACGATGTGCCGCTGCTTGTCCGGCAGCGCCTCGCCCGCTTCATCGGGGAGATCGAACAGTTCTCCTTGAAC
Organism: Deltaproteobacteria bacterium; assembly: GCA_002707655.1. Next base: position 7,465 of record PANO01000012.1, on the reverse strand, counting down.
GAAGAAATGGCGCAGTCCTTCCAAGACCGGGTGGACGAGTGGATTCCCAACGAATCCATCAGCATCGAAGTCCGNGATTTGATGCGTGACGGACGCGAGCGTGTCAGCACTTACGGAGCAGAATTGGACACTCCGGCCAAGTTCAGCAAAACCCAACTCCGGGAGTTGCCCCAACGTAATGTGGGCTTTCTCGAAATCCACCTTGCGGCGCTTCTCAAAAGTCAGCACAACCGTCAGCGTAGCGGCTTGCGTGCTGGACCTCCGGAGCTTTCGGCACTCGCATTTTCGGGGTTTGACGACTCTGCTAGTGGACTGATNCGGCATGAGGTCATCTGGCGGACACTGTCTGAGGCGCTGGAAGCCGGACTCGTGATCGAGGATGCCGGGGTGGATTCAAAAGCGTTGCGNATGCTGCGGCAAGTCGAGGATCNCACCCAAGCGGCCGAGGATGCCGAACTGACGGAAACACACCTTGCGGCTCGCATGGTGCTTCAGCCCCTGCTGGAGTTGATCGGAAATCTCTACCCTTCTCTTAAGCAGCGTCGGCAGGATCCGGCACCCTTGCTGGAGGGACTGGGTGGTAGTGCGGCTCAGGCGTCCCGCATTGCTGATCAACGGCGCTACCTTGAGGTGCTTGCTGCTGGAGCAAAAACTTTCCCGGAGGACACCTACACGGTCTCGGAAAGCTTGACCATGGAGATGGACCTNATCATTCGACATCGGCTGACCACCGCCATGGAGCTTTGACCCGCCGATACCATCAGACTCATCCTGTGAGATCAAGAGGCCGACTGTTGGCCAGTGGCTTGCTCACGCTTTTCCTGTTCCTGCCTTTTTCCGCGTTTTCCGCCAGCTTTGTGTTCTCCGGAGANCTCCGGGGTGAAATCAAGCCGTGTGGTTGTGCGGAGGAAGGAGACATGGGGGGATTGTTGCGACGGGCGACGGCGCTTCGTGAGCAGCGCACCACCAGCCCGGAGTTGGCTTACCTCGATCTCGGTAATAATTTTCCAGAGCCTTCCGAGCAGGGCAACCTGAAGGTTAGGCTCATCCACACGGCTCTCCGACAATTCCAACCTGCCGCTATCCTTGTTGGTCCCAACGAGTGGGCCTCTGGCCTCAACACGCTCGCTCCGGANCTTCCCTACTTGCTCAGCAACCAGTCTGAAAACTTGCCATTTCTANCTCTGAAACGGATCGAGCAACAAGGTCGGCACAACGAAATCCGGGGCTTTCTTTCTCCTAGCTTGGTCTATCAGAACGAGAACGGTCCGCCACTCGTGAAAACCGCAGAGGCGGTGATTCCGGAATGGAAAACCGCCTTGGCGAACTCCAAGCCAGATTGGTCGATCCTGCTCTTCCGGGGGACGGATGCGGAACTGGAGGCGTTTCAGCACAGCAAGCTGTTTGATCTCATTGTTTCCGGCAGCACCAACGATGACGAACTCCAGCAGGTGATGGTCCGCAAGACAGAGCTTGGCGAAGTCCCGATGATTCCAACCAAAGGACAGGGATTGGTTTCCGGAACGTGGGATGCGCAAGCGCAGAAGTTGCGTTCGTCCGGGGAAGTGTCACTTCCAGCAGGGCTTTCCGTGGACTGGCTGCGGCGCAATGTTCTGGACGACCCAGAGTTGCTGCCCGCGTTTCAGGTGTATGACGCGGAGGTCAAGGAACTCTTCTTCACGAACCTCGACCGCATGGACAAGCAGCAAGAGAAATCTCCCTTCGTGGGTGCCGCTCTGTGTCAAGGTTGCCATGCTGAAGCTTTCTCGATTTGGAAGAACAGCCGCCACGGCCATGCCTTTGCCACGCTAGAAACCAAGGGCAAGCACTTTGATCCGGAGTGCTTGGAGTGTCATGTTGTGGGTCTCAAACCGTGGAAGCCGCCGCTCAATTCGGTTTCTCCCGCGCTGCAATCGTTTGTCGGACGCACCGGATTTCTAAGTCCGCAACTCACACCGCAGCTGCTGAACGTGCAGTGTGAGAACTGTCATGGCCCCGCCCGTGTGCATCTTGCCAACCCCGTTACGGAAAAACCTCCGCACCCTGCCCGTGAAGCCTGCACGACTTGTCACGTCGGCAGTCACTCACCCAGCTTCAACTTCGAGAGCTACTGGCCGAAAATCCGGCACAAGTAACTGCGGATTCCAGCTACCCCATCCAGCGGTCGCGGGACTCCTTGGCGTTTTGCAGGAGTTTGAGGATGCGGTCGCGGTCGCCAGAGATGATGGCAGCGGTGAGAGTGTCGAGGGTTGCTCGGAAAACCCGGACGCGGTCGAGCAGGAGGGTTGGGTTGTCGAGAAAAATATCCGCCCACATTTCCGGGGAGGAGGAGGCGATGCGTGAGAAATCCTTGAGGCCGCCTCCAGAGTAAGCGAGGGCTTCGGGGTGGTCGCTGCGCACAATCGCGTCAATGCTGGCGTAGGCGAGCAAGTGGGGCAAGTGGCTGACCGCCGCAAAAATCTGGTCGTGCGCCGAGGCTGCCATTTCCAGCACCTCCGCACCGAGCGCNGTCCAAAGATTCCGAACCCGATCTGCCACGGCGGATTTCGTCTGTGCTTCCGGAGTGAGGATGAAACGCTTGCCACAGAACAGTTCTGGAATCGCAGCTTCCGGCCCAAAACGTTCTCCGCCTGCAATCGGATGCCCGCCCACAAAACAAACCTCCGAAAACTTCGCATTCCGCATTGCCTTCAACAGCGGACTCTTGACGCTGCCGGTGTCTGTGAGGATCGCTTTGGGATTCCAGAAGGGCAAAAGCTGCGCAGCAACGTNTGGCAAGGCGCGGACCGGCACCGCCAGCAGCACGAGTTCTGCTGTCCGGAGGGATTCGTCTAAATCGGGAGACGCAGTATCCACCAATCCAAGTTCCAGCGCTTGAGCGCAGTGGTCCGGATTCTGGTCGTAGCCAATGATTTTTTGAGCGAGTCCGAGACGTTTGACATCCAAGGCGAAGGAGCCGCCGATCAGGCCAAGCCCAACGACGGCAAGAGTCCGGAAGGGGCGAAAGCCGGCCTCCGCCATTGGCTCCGCGATTCAGGAGGCTTGCTGTTCCGGCGCCGGAGCTTTGCTCTCGGCGTTTGCGGAACGAGGGCGCTGTCCCTTGTTGAGCCGCAGGACGAGCGGACTGGCGACGTAGATGGAAGAGTAGGTTCCGATCAGAACTCCCACCAGCAGGGCGAAGGCAAAGTCAAAGATGATTTCGCCACCCAGCACGAGCAGGGCGGTCACCACGAGCAAGGTGGTCCCGGAGGTGATCAGGGTGCGGCTGAGCGTTTCTGTGATGCTGAGGTTCATCACCCACTCCAGCGCCTGCTTGCGGAAGCGTCCTTGATTTTCGCGGATGCGGTCGAAGACAACGATGGTGTCGTTGAGCGAGTAGCCCACCACGGTCAACAGTGCTGCCACAACCGAGAGTGTGAATTCCTTGTCTAGCAATGAGAACACGGAGACAACGACCAGCACGTCGTGAAGCAGCGTGAGGATCGCGCTCACGCCTTGACGCCACTCGAAGCGGAAGGTGACGTAGAGCAGAATCAATCCGAGTGCCACGACAATCGCGAGCAGCGCGTTTTCTTTGAGTTCATCGCCAACACGCGGTCCCACGGTTTCGATGCGGCGAATTTCCAGACCCGGGTACTGAGTGCCAAGCACGCCCCGCAGTTTGGCGGTCAAATCCTCGCCTGTCCCTAGGGCGCTGTCCACTGGAAGGCCGAGCAGGATTTCGTGTTCCTCCTCACTCCCGAAGGTTTGCAGGACAACGTTGCCGAGGTCCTGTTCCTTGAAGAGTCCACGCAGGCTGTCAAGGTCCACAGCATCGGCGAAGCGGATTTGCACATTNGTGCCACCCCGGAAGTCAATGCCGTAGTTGAGTCCGCCGTGGGTGATCACAGAAACAAATCCGGCAATGAGAATCACTGCGGAAAAGATGATCGNGAAGCGGCGTTTGCCGAGGAAGTCGATGGAGTGTGGAGTGTCCGTGGTTGGTTTCATGAAGCCTCAGATGCTGATCGCCTTGAGTTGCCGACGCTGCAAGTACACGAGGTCGAAGAAAAGCCGGGTGACAATGATCGCAGTGAACATGCTCGCCAGAATGCCAATTGAGAGTGTGACGGCGAAACCCTTGATCGGACCCGTGCCGAACTGAAGCAGCGCGAGGGCCGCAAACAGCGTGGTGACATTGGCGTCAAGGATGGTCCGGAAAGCCTTGGCAAAACCCTCCTTGATTGCGGCCCGTGGGTTTTCAGTGCGCCGCAGTTCTTCGCGGATGCGCTGAAAAATGAGGACGTTCGCGTCCACAGCCATGCCGATGGTCAGCACAATCCCCGCCATGCCCGGCAGTGTGAGGGTGGCGCCAAACGTGCTCAGCACAGAGAGGATGAGGATGATGTTGAAGACCAGCGCCGCGACGGCAAAAAGACCNGAAACNCGGTAGTAGNCTGCCATAAAGACGAGGACGAAGAGACCTCCGAGCAACAGCGCGTTGAGGCTGGCGGCTACAGAATCTTCTCCGAGGCTGGCTCCGACGGTGCGCTCCTCGCGGATTTCGATGGGCGCNGGCAGTGATCCGGAGCGCAACACCAAGCCGAGGTCACCGGCCTCCTCCACCGTGAACTGTCCGGAGATGGAAGCCTCCCCNCCCGTGATCGCTTCCCGGATCACCGGAGCGGACTGCACCTTGTCGTCCAGGACGATGGCAAGGTTGCGGCCCACGCTACGGCGCGTGATCTTGGCAAAACGGTCCGCGCCGATCGAATCAAACGAGAGGCTGACATAGGGCTGATTCGTCTGCGGGTCGAAACGCACCTGCGCGTCTCGGATAAACTCTCCTGTGAGTAGTATCTTCTTCTCCAAAACGTAAGGNTTTTTACGGAGCAGCGTGTTGGTGGCCTTGTCCCAAACCTCTTGATACTTGACGATTTCGGTGAGCCGGTTGTAGGTGTTTGGGGTCGCATCCGGGTTGGTGAGATAAAACTCCAGTACCGCCTGCGGGCCAATCAGCCGGATTGCCTTGTCACGGTCCTTGAGTCCTGGAAGTTGGATGACAATGCTGTTCTCGCCCTGAANTTGCAAGGACGGTTCGCTGATGCCGAGGCCGTCAATGCGGTTGCGCAGCACCTCCAACGCTTGTTTGATCGCGTTCTTGCGGATGCGCTTGATTTCATCCGGACGTAGCGTCAACCGGATCAGATCGCCCTCGGTGAGCAGGTCGTACTGCACGATAAAGCGGTCGAACGGNGAAACTTCCAGATCAACCGTTTTNCCGGATTCCATCTCAATCACGGCCTCGGTTGGGCTGGTTTGGCGCACCTCGATGAAGTCAATCTGNTCGTCAATCATCACGTCTTCCAACTCCTGCGCCGTGCGCCGTGTGACTTCACGAACGGCCTCCCCTGCTTTCACCTCAACGTCAAGATACATGCCCCCCTGCAAGTCGAGTCCGAGGTTGAGCTTGCCCTCCACNCTNAGCGGGTCNGNGTTGGTGAAGTAGGCNCGGTAGGTGGGNAAAACGTAGTAGAGTGCNNCCAGCAGCACGCCAAGGATGAGGANNCCCTTTNCTNGAACATTCATAGGTGCCGTCTCNATCAGCNTTTCTTCTTNACGGAGGAGAGCTTGNNNACNCCNGATTTCTNCTCNTNCTTGTCGTCCTNCTNCTCCTGCTCCTTCTCGGCNTTGCGGNNGCTTTCGTCGGAAAGCCGCGCAATCTGGCCGCGGTCGATCTGCACGTTCACTTTCGGAGCAATCTCCAGCGTCACCCGCTCGTCACCCAGCTTGACGATGCTTGCGTAAATACCGCTCGCAGTGACCACCTTATCGCCGGTTTTGAGGTTGTCCAGCAACTGCTGGTGCTGCTTACGCTGCTTCTGTTGGGGGCGGATGAGCAGGAAGTAGAAAATCACGAAGATGAGGATGAACGGTAGGAACTGCACGAGCGAACCTCCCATGCCTCCGGTTCCTCCGGAAGATTGGGCGTAGGCTTCAGTCACAAAGGGGTACATACTCTATTCTTTCAAGGTTCAGCAAAACAAATAAGTCTAGCAGTTTGCCTAGGAAAACTCACGCGATTTCTGCGTTCAACGGACGTAGGACTGATCGAGCGGGAATTCGAGGCCGTGGGTGCCCAGCGGGATCAGTGTGTTAGAGCGCCCCACCACCTCACCCGGAGCCGAGTGGAGAGGTTGGTCGTTCTTGTCGGTGAGAATGCGTAGCGAGAACGGTCCCTCTAGCGGTTGTCCCCCCATTGCATCCGATGCGCCAATCCGGAAGTCCTGCCCATCGAATACATGAGGAATGATACGGATGGCGGCGGGGCGTCCCAGTTTCGGATCAAAGAGCATCACCACGAGCCGGTCTTCCGGACTCACGCCCGCTTTGAGTGAATCCGCAATCGTGATGTGGCCGCTGATGCTTTGCTCTGGGGCATCCTGACGGCTTTGCAGCAGTTCCGGAGGAAAGCTCTGGAAGGGTCGGTCCAGCGTGTATTCAATGCCTTGGTGACCCAAGTTGTATGAAGGGGAAAGTGGACCGATCACTTCTCCGGAAGCCGGGCGATTGGGGTCACCGTCTTTGTCGGTCAACACGAGCAGCCGCACTTGCTTGGGCAGTTTCCCCCCTTGTGCGTCATCGGTTCCAACAAGAAATGTCGTGGGCGGCAGAAAGGGATTGATGACCTTGGTGGCCACGATCTGGAAGGAATCCGGATCAACGAGCAGGAGGTAGGCGTTGTCGGTCTTGACGATTTCCGCACCTGCGCGCGGCGTGGCCAGAATCGTTCCGCTCAGGCTTCCAGAGAGTTCTGCTTCGTTGCGCAGCAGTTCCTGCCAGAGCGCGTAGCCTGCGAGGGCGACGAAGACGACGATACCAGTGAGGTAGAGCAGCGCGTTGCGGCTCATAGCAGTGCTTCAGCCTGCGGAGTGGTGGGGAGTTCGGACACGCCCATCAGGTATTCGTCAATGCAGCGGGCAGCTTCCCGGCCTTCCCAAATCGCCCAGACCACCAGTGAAGCGCCACGCTTGGCGTCCCCTGCGACGAACACTCCGGGTTCACTGGTCATGAAATCCTTGCCTGCGTGAACTGAGTACATCGATTCTCGTTTCCGGAGTTGCTCGATCATCTCGGCAGGCGAGCGCAACTCGTGCTGCCCGCGCACGCCGATCTTCACACCAAGCTCGTGGAGCAAACCTTCCAGCACAGGGCCGATGAAGCCCATCGCAAGCAACACCAAATCAACCTTGACGGTGAATTCTGATCCTGGAATGCGCGCCATCGTCATCTGCCCGTCAACGGATTCCCACTCAACACGCACCGCCTGCAAGGCCTGCACACACCCCTGCTCATCACCCATCAGCCGTTCGGTGAGGATGTTGGCACGGCAGTCCGGATCGGCCTCCTCATGGACAGGAGTGGGACGAGGCTGCATGTTGACGATTTCAAACTGATGGATACGCGGGCTGACGCCCTGCCGGTT
>PANO01000011.1 GCA_002707655.1 Deltaproteobacteria bacterium | reverse complement strand
TCACAGGCTGCGGAAGCCTTGTCCCGCTAAATCCTGCTGTTTGTCGACGAAATCTTTGACCCAAACTCGCCGAAACACAATAATTCTGATTTTATTAAGTTATTTCAATGTGTTTAGATGCATTGCGTAACATCAGTTATTTTAAAGACCAATGAAGTGTTAATCCCTCCAAATGCAAAATTATTGCACATAATATGCTCCACATCCAGCTTTCTCTTTTCGCCCATGATATAATCGAGAGGTGCGCAACGGGGGTCCACTGCATTGAGTTTGAGCGTGGGGGCAAACCATCCTTCTCGGGCCATGTGCAAGGCCATCCAAGTTTCCAACGCACCGCAAGCGCCCATCGTGTGACCCACATGCCCCTTGAGGGAACTGATGGGCATGGACTTCCCAAAAACACGATTTGTTGCCTCCGATTCAGTAATGTCCCCCACTTCCGTGGCGGTGCCGTGCGCGTTGACGTAACCAATGTCCTGTGGTGCTAGTCCTGCGTCATCGAGTGCAAGTTTCATCACCCGCTGCATTCCTGCCACCGAGGGGGCGGTCATGTGTTCGCCATCCGAGTTTGCCCCGTGCCCCAGCAATTCTGCGTAAATCCTCGCCCCTCGTGCGGTTGCCGACTCCAGAGTTTCCAGCACAAACGAGGCCGAACCTTCGCCAATCACCAGTCCGTCACGATCACGGTCGAACGGAGCGGGAGTTTGCCCAGGCGCGTCGTTGCGAATGGACGTGGCATACAGCACATCAAACATAGCGGCTTCAGACACGGAAAGCTCTTCGGCCCCACCGGCGACCATGAAATCCTGCTGACCAAACTTGACGGCTTCGTAGGCAAACCCCAACGCCTGACTTCCGGAGGTGCAAGCACTGCAAGTGGGAATAAGCCGCCCCTTGAGCTTGAAGAACTGTCCCAGATTGGCCACGCAGGTGTTGCTCATCATCTTGATGTACGTCGTTGAGGAAATTCCCCGCAAGCGCTGGTGGGTGTGCAAGCTGTTGAAAAACACCTGACTCGCAGGAGGGCTGCCGGTTCCGGAACCAAAGGCCGCGCCCATGCGTCCGTCCGTTTGCTCGGAACTATCAAGCAAACCCGCATCCTCCAAAGCCAACTCGGTGGCCCGGGTCGCCAGCAAAGAGACTCGTCCCATCGAGCGAATCTGTTTGCGGGTGTAGTGTTCCGGAACCGCAAAATCTTCGATGGGTGCCCCCAAGTGGGTTCGCAAGCCCTCAACCGCAGTCCAAGCAGGCATGATTTTCACAGCAGATTTTCCGACTTTCAAGGCCTGGGAAACGGTTGACCAATCCAAGCCAAGCGCAGACAAACCCGCCATTCCGGTGATCACGACCCGTCGGTTCACAACATGCCTCCGTTGATGGAAATCACCTGCCCCGTGATGTACGCAGCATCCTCCGAAAAGAGAAACTTCACCAGCGCAGCCACCTCTTCGGGTTTGCCGAGCCGCCGCATCGGAATGCGTTTTTTCGCTTCATCCAAGGGGAGTTCTGCGACCATATCCGTTTCAATCAATCCGGGGGCCACGCAATTCACCGTGATCTTACGCTTGGCCAATTCCTGAGCAAGGGCGCGGGTTGCTCCAACGATTCCCGCCTTGGCTGCACCATAGTTGACCTGCCCCGGATTGCCGGCAAGTCCACTGAGGGAGGACAGGGTCACAATCCGCCCTCCTTTTTTTTCCAAAATCATCGGCATGACCACAGGATGCAAGACGTTGTAAAAGCTGTCGAGATTGGTGTGGATCACAGAATCCCAAGCCTCTCCAGTTAATGCGGGAAAGGGAGCGTCTGCGGCGACTCCGGCGTTGCACACCACTCCGTAAAACACTCCGGACGCAGCAACATCCTGCTCGATGGACGTTACTGCGGCTTCACGATCAGAGACATCAAAAGGCAACAGGCTGGCCACACCCTTGCCGGCCTTGATTTGCGACAGGGTTTCCTCGGCCTGGGCTCGGTTGCTCTTGTAGTTCAGTACCACCTCAAACCCGGCTTGGGCCAACCCCAACGCAATCGCCCGGCCAATTCCTCGGCTGGCTCCAGTGACCAGCACCCGTTGTGTCATGGTTGTTTTTCGGTTTCCAAAACATCGGGTTCATGGAACATCAATTGCGCCTTCATCAACAAGGTGCCACTGACAGAATCACGAATTTCACCTGAAAAAATAGCCGAATCGGCGGTATTCGCAATCCGGCTTGCTTGGATAAGCAAAATTTGTCCCGCAGGGAATGCTTTGACGAGCATCTCTACTTTGCGGGAACCCAGCAGAAACGCGACCTTTGGCGCAGTTTCCCCCTTTTCGTCCCTTGCTTTCAAACCAGAATGCGCCGCCGCGCACTGGGACATGTATTCAATTCCAATATACGCCGGAACATTTCCGGAGGCATCTGCAAAGGGATCAGTTTTGGACACAACCATTGTGCACTGCGTTTGATCCTCATCTTTATGGATCACCCGATCCAGCAGGCACATGGACCGGGAATGTGGGATCAGTTCGCCAATGGGCGGATATTCCGGGGTTGGATTTGGCATAACTCGGTTAACCAAAATCAGAACCCATAATCAGGGCGACGTTGTTACCGCCAAAGGCGAAGGAACTGCTCATNATGCAAATGTCCGCTTGCGCGGCAATCGATTGTCCGGTTTGAGTGAGTGCNAGTTCCGGAAAAGACTCATCCGCTGCGCCGTCCCACCAGTGTGGAGGCAAAGGGATGCGGCCATTGTAGTCCGCAGCCTTGGACAGAGNCAGCCAGCAAATGCCAGCTTCGAGTGCTCCAGAAGCNCCCAGACAATGTCCGGTCAGCGGTTTTGTTGAAGAACACGGCGGAGGATTCTCAAAAATCGTCTGCATCGCCCGGGCTTCAATCTCATCGTTCAAGCGCGTTCCGGTGCCGTGCAGGTTCACATATTGGATGGATTCGGAAGTGAGCTTGGCTTTTTGCAGNGCATCACGGATGGCGAGTACTGCCCCACGGCCTTGCGGATCGGGTGCGGACATGTGGTGTGCGTCGCTAGATTCTCCGACTCCGAGCAGTTGGATTCCGCCCTCTGCTTTTTCCAGCATGAAAAGTCCCGCGCCNTCGCCAATGTTCAACCCCTTGCGNTTTTTGCTCATCGGGTTACTGATTTCATCCGACAGCAATTCCAGCGCAGAAAACCCGTTGAGGGTGAGTTCACATAACGAATCTGCCCCACCCACCACAACGGCGTCACACAGCCCCATTTCCAAGAGGGCTTGTCCGGACGCGAACACCTTGCCGCTGGAAGAACATGCGGTGGAGATCGTGTAGGCCGGGCCTGTGATCCCGGCATACGAAGCAATGAAGTCCGCGACGCTGTTCAATTCATGCTGGGCGTAGTCATATGCTTGGGGGAACTCTCCCTCTGCTCGACACACTCGCACAGCCTGTTCCGTGGCCGCAATGCCGGAGGTGCTGGTGCCCAGCACCACTCCAATGCGGAAGGGGCCGAACGTGTTGATTCGTTCTTGAACCTGCTCCTCGATCTGCAAATACGCGGTGAGCGCAAGGGCGTTGTTCCGGCAACGGTACTCGTTCCACTGCTCAGGAAATTCCGCAAGTGGAACCGTGACCTTGCCCACAAATGGGATTTCGTTGTTCACCAATTCCAATCCTTGCACCAGCTTTGGTAGAGTTTCCGACAACAAATTTTCCATGATTTGTGCGTGACCTCCACCAAGTGCGGAGACCATGCCCAGCGCAGAAATCCGGCAGGTTCGGTTCATCATGGATTTGGGTTGATCTGCAAAGGATGAATTGACAAACGGTAACCGCGCTCAAGATGGTGATAATCAATGCGCCCCTGCCAAACCGGCATCGTTTCGTAGCGTACTCGAACCACCGGAACTCCGGCTCGCAGCACTTCGCGTACATACGGCGGCTCTTGCGTTTCCCGGATTTGCAAAGCATCCGCTGCGGGGATTTCCGGCCAGAGGGCCATTTGCAAATCGGCCAAAATATACTTTGGTCCGAAAGGCATGTCAACGCCTGCAAGGGCCTCTGCAATCAACTCAGTTCCGGACCACCGTACCGTGAAGGTGCGGACACCCACTGGCGTGAATCCCACCAAAATCACCTGCTCCGGGTTGATCTCCAGTTGCACCAGTGTTTCAAAAATCCGTTCTCCATGCTGAGCCTCGATGCGCTGGAGGACCGAAAGAGTTTGCCCGAAAGTTTCGGGAGGACGCAGTTTAAAGTCAAGACGGTCTGCGATCCGTACTGGAGCCACGGTCGTGGAGTCCTTGACGCATCCTGTCGCTCCCAGCAACATAAGAAGTCCGATGAGCAGATGGATGCTCTGCGTGATTTTCATGCACTTGCAATCCGTGAAAGCCACAACCTTGAAGACCTTTTTTCAGGAACGGAGAAGTTATTGGAAAAGGGGAGCAAAGCAGGATTGCAGATGGGCGGTTTGCGGCGGATGGCAGTTTTGCACTTCTTTGAGCTCGGGCATCTCATCCTTCGCCTTCCAGAGGATTTCATTGTAAATTTCCTGTGCAAGGTTCGCATTGCTTGACAGTTGCTCCAATAACTCAGAATCCGTCTTTTGTCGAAGGAGGTCTTTGTTCAGTGTCCGCAAAAACTCCAGCTTTGAATAATCCAAGAACACCCCTGAATTTTCATAATTTTCACGCTCTTGGCTGGACCACTTGAGCAAGAGTTTCTGTATTTTAACATTCAGAACGAAGAATTGATTGAGATGAGTTCTTGCTGCGTTCATGAACTCCGGATCACACAGTTTTCCGCCAAAATAAATCAGTGCGATCCCTCCCCAGTACATCACAAAATCCCAGACAATCTTGAGGCTCATGGCCTTCGCGCTGCCCATCACGGGATACTGGTTTTCATAAATGAGCAAAAATCCAGCGAAAATTGTGCGGATGATGCGCTCATACTCCTGCACACGAGTTACAAGTTTTTCTCCTGAGCAAGACCTTGTGATCAAATCCGTGATGCAGGTGTTGGACATGCCAATGAAATCGCTTCCGGGAGAGTACAACGGATCGAGAAACAGTCCCGCATCTCCGGTCAGGTACCAGCCTTCCTCAGAGTAAATTTTCCTGGAACTGTGGGAGAAATACTTCAATGCGAGAAAATCCTGAAACGCCTCTAGGTTTTCTGCAACGGCACTTGCACACTGGGGTTCGTGCTTTTTCAGCCAAGCTTGGGCTTTTGGGAAGGTGTTGATTTCGTCATAGGGATGCAGCTTGGCATCCGCGACAATCCCAATGCTCGTTGATCCGGATGCCAACGGAATCAGCCACACCCAATACCCCTTGCCCATCAAGTGGTTGGTGCTGATTCTCCGGGAGTGCTTGTTGCGGTTTCGCCATTCCGGATTGGAGGACCAATCATCAATGTTGATTTCACAACCAATCCGAAACCACGCAGCGTTGACATCGTGCTTGGTCGGTTTGGACAACCCCAGTTTCTGCTTCAACAGGCTTCTGCGACCACTTGCGTCCACGAGCCACTTGACTTTAAACAGGTAGGCTTGCTGCTCCCGGAGAATCTTGACTTGGTGATCGCAGTTGCCTAGTTCAAGCTCCTGCACCCGGGAACCTTCCCAGAATGAAATTCCCTGTGCAATGCACTGCTTGACCAAAGCGTTTTCAAAACGCCCCCGGTCAATTTGATAGCTTTTCACAAAAAGAAAATCACTCGGTCCCAATTCAACTCTTTTTGAAAGATCATGGTTGCCTTCGTGCGTATAAAAAAACCGCAGTCCCAGCTTGGGCAATTCTTGATCCAGCAAAGGTTTCAGTTTCAGGATGTCCTGAAAGTAATGGCTACCAATCTCGACCGAGGATTCACCCACTTTGTGCGCGGCTTCGGGAACGGGATACTTCGCTTTCTCGACGACGNCGATCTGGAGATTGCTCTCTTTCTGCTTGAGTTGAAGGGCGAGCGTCAACCCGGAAAGCCCCCCGCCCATGATCAGGACATCATAGTTTTCACGCAGAAGACCCATTGCAGAGTTATCGCTTTTTGGATGAAGGTACCCGGACAGGCAAAAATTCCGAGTCCGGCGTTCAGCTTAACTGGAAAGTCTCCGGAGGGTGCTGCCCAAAGTCAAGCCTGTCTGCAAGTGGCATGGAGGAAAAGCCCCAANCGAGCCGACAGNCCTGAANCATTTTTTCTGCCGGACAGGAAAATTTATACAAAACTGATGGNCTCGCANNAACCCCANGGCACCGACTTCTGAAAAAANTNGGATGCNCAGAACGCCGCAGGTTGAACGAAAAGGGTGTCTCGAATGNTTGAGAGACCCCAGAAATCGACTAATTTATCACCTCAGAGGACTTCTTGATGGTCTCCCTCTGGAGTGTTGTTCCTCTGAAATTCTGGAAAAANCACTGAAAACTGGGAGAAACACACCGGAAAACNCTGTCTATTTGCAAAATCACAANACTTTACAGGGTGAATTTTGCCTGAGGACAGGCATCAACACTCCAGAGGGAGACTATCTAAAAACATGAGTGTTGGAAAAGAATCCCCCCCCTTTGCAAAGGGGGGTTAGGGGGGATTTCAAGGATTAGCACCCCAAATCCCCCTTTAAAGGGGGAATTCGTGTGTTGCTCCTTGGTTTAGTTTATCCAAAACTCACAGTAAAATGTAATGATACAGGTTTGCGTTTTCACCTTGATTGACTGCAAGACTGCCACGAACCTGTTAGTATTGCAAAACTCTTTTCAGTAGAGGAAACAGAAATGACCACTTATTCGATTGCCCTGATTCCCGGAGATGGCATTGGCCGCGAGGTAGTGCCGGAAGGGGTGCGCGTGCTGGAACAGGCCGCCCGACGCTTTGGATTGGAATGGCGCTTCACGGAGTACGACTGGTCTTGCGACCGTTACGAGAAGACGGGCACGTTCATGCCGGACGACGCGATGGAGCAACTCCGGCAGCATGACGCAATCTTCCTTGGCGCAGTGGGCTGGCCTACGGTTCCGGACCACCTCTCGCTCTGGAAATTGCTGCTGCCGATCCGCCGTCAGATGCAGCAGTACATCAATTTACGGCCTGTGCGGATGCTCAAGGGGATGCGCAGTCCACTCGCGGATCGTGGTCCGGAAGACATCAACTTCTGGGTGGTGCGGGAGAACAACGAGGGCGAGTACTCCGAAATTGGGGGACGATTGCACTCCGGAACCCCGCAGGAGATGGCGATGCAGGAAACCATTTTCACCCGCAGCGGATGTGAGCGCGTGATGCGCTTTGCCTTCGANCTCGCCCAGCGTTCCGGACGACGTGGCAAGGTCACTTCCGCGACAAAATCCAACGGCATCAAGATCACCATGCCCTTCTGGGATGANGTCTTTCGCGACGTCTCCGGAGAGTATCCGGAGGTGCAGACCGATCAGTTTCACATTGACATCCTCGCTGCGAACTTCGTGCTGCATCCGGACTGGTTTGACGTGGTGGTCGGCTCCAACCTCTTTGGCGACATCCTTTCCGATCTCGGCCCGGCAATTGCTGGTTCCATTGGCATCGCGCCTTCTGCAAATCTCAATCCGGAACGCACCCACCCTTCCATGTTTGAGCCGGTGCATGGCTCGGCTCCGGACATCGCAGGCAANGGCATCGCCAACCCCATCGGACAGATTTGGTCAGGTGCGATGATGCTCGACCACCTTGGTCATCCGGAAGTCGCCACCGCAATTCTGGAGGCTGTGGAGCAAGTGCTGAACTCTGGAGATGTGCGCACCCCGGACCTCGGCGGCACCGCCAACTGTGCCGAACTCGGACAGGCCATCACCGATGCGTTGAAGTGAGGCACGGAAAACTGCGGGCAACACTCATGACCTGCAATACTTCGGGGTGCTGGTGACGGCGGATCTGGAGGGCTATGGTCTGACCAAATCTGACCATGCCGAGGGCGAGTCATAGGGCCATCAAGCCGAGCGGATGCGCCGGATTGCTTCCAATGAAACGTCTTGGTTGCTCGGTCAAGCCGAGGAGGAAAATGGGGCAATTCCCGCCTACTGTTTCTGAGATTCCAGCTTCCTCGTGTTTCAGACCACCGCACCAAGCTGCCACGGCGTGAACTCGTTTTCGCCGAAACCCAACTCCTCGCTTTTGGAGGGTTTTCCGGAGGCGGTGTCAAGGATGAGTTGGAAGATTTGCTCGCCCTTTTCCTGCACGGTGGTTGAGCCGTCAAGGATTTCCCCGCAGTTGACATCCATGTCATCAGACATGCGCTGATACATGGGAGAATTGGTCGCGAGTTTGAGGCTGGGCGCGGGTTTGCAGCCATAGACAGAGCCGCGTCCGGTGGTGAAGCAGACAATGTTCGCCCCGGAGGCGACCTGTCCGGTGATGGAAACGGGATCGTAACCCGGAGAGTCCATGAATACGAAACCCTTGGTGTTGATCTTTTCGGCAAAGTTGAAGACACCGGAGAGGTTCATGGTGCCACCTTTGGCAACAGCACCCAGTGATTTCTCCAGAATCGTGGTGAGGCCGCCCGCCTTGTTTCCGGGCGTGGGGTTGTTGTCCAGTTCCGAGCCATTGCGGGCAGTGTAAGCTTCCCACCAGCGGATCAACGCGATGAGCTTTTCTCCAACTTCACGGCTGACCGCGCGGCGCGTGAGCAGGTGTTCGGCTCCGTAGATTTCTGGGGTTTCGCTAAGGACGGCGGTGCCGCCGTGCCGCACCAGCAAATCCGCCGCCGCTCCGAGCGCAGGGTTCGCGGTGATTCCGGAATAACCATCCGAGCCACCACACTCCAGCCCGAGCGTGAGTTGCGCCACCGGAACGGTCGAGCGGACCGCCTTGTTGGCTTCGGGCAGCATTTCCTTGATCATGGCGATACCACGCTCCACAGTGACCTTGGTGCCGCCGGAGTCCTGAATCGTCATCGTCTGCAAACCCGGACCTCTGGCAAGCCCGTGTGCATCCAGCAAATCCGCAATCTGGTTGATCTCACAGCCCAATCCAACCAGCACCGCTCCGGAAACATTCGGGTGCGTTGCGTATCCGGCCATCACACTGCGAAGTAGCGTCAGGCCCTCGCCCTTGATGCTCTGCCCGCACCCGGTGCTGTGCGTGAGCGAAACCACACCATCCACATTTGGAAATTCCGCCTTGACGTCCTCGTCCCGGAACGAGTCGGCGATGTAGCGAGCCACTGTAGCCGAGCAGTTCACCGAAGACAGCACGGCGAGGTAGTTACGGGTGCCCACCCGGCCATCCGCACGCAGATAGCCTGCAAAGGTGGCCGGAGTGGCCACGGGATCGTCTTCTTTCTTGTCCACCCCAAACGCATAATCCCGCTCGAAGGGACGCATCTCGGTGTTGTGGGAGTGAACATGGGTGCCTGCCGGAATCGATTGGCTGGCGAAGCCGATGATCTGGTTGTACTTGCGGATCGGCTCGCCCTGCGGAATTTCCCGGAGCGCCAGCTTATGGCCTGCCGGAATCCGTTCTGCCACCTCGATTCCAGGCATGGACTGCCCGGCCTCAAAATCGTCCACGGCGATGGCAACGTTGTCTTCCGGGTGGAGAGTTGGATGTGCTGGTTCATGGCCGTCAGTAGGTGGAGCGTCCACCACTGAGGTCAAAAGCTGACCCCGTGGTGAACGAGTTTTCCTTGGAGCAGAGCCACGCGACCAGCGCTGAGGCTTCCTCGACCTTGAGGAAGCGTCCACGGGGAATCTTGTTGAGCATGTAGTCAATGTGCTGCTGGCTGATTTGGTCGAAGATGCGGGTTTTCGCAGCGGCGGGTGTGATGCAGTTGACGGCGATATCGTACTCCGCGAGTTCTTTGCCCAACGACTTGGTGAGCGCTATCACCCCGGCCTTGGCGGCACTGTACGCACAGGCATTCGGATTGCCGTCCTTGCCTGCAACCGAGGCGACATTGACAATGCGACCGTAGTTTTGCGAAATCATGCCCGGAACCACCGCCCTCATGCAGTTGAACACTCCGGTGAGGTCTATGTCGAGTACCTCCTGCCACGCCTCCGGGGGATATTCCCAGAGCTTCACGGTTGGCCCGGCGATTCCTGCATTGGCGACGAAAATGTCAATTCCACCCATTGCTGCATTGGTGGTGGTCGTGGCCGCTTCAACTTCTATCAATTGGGTCACATCCACGACGGCTTGGTGAACAGTTCCGGCAGCAGCAAGTTGCGCGGCGGCTTTTGCCGTCATGTCACCATCGCGGTCCCAAAGACAGACGGCGGCTCCGGATTGCAGCAGTCGTTCGGCGATGGCGTAACCGATGCCCTGCGCCCCGCCGGTGACGACGGCTCGCTTGCCCTGAAGATCAATTTGGTTCATGGAGTTCGCTTAAAAAAATGTGGCCCCAAGCCCTCTGCAGACGCAACTCAAATGGCCCCGGTCACAGAGAAAAGGGGAGTTCAAAGGAGGGGACACTCCTGCAAATTATTAACACTTGAGCTTGGAGGTCAAGCTCTTTCTTAAGGTGCCGAATACTGCGGAACAACTCAACCCCGGTAAATTCGGGGCAGGCGTTCATTGAATCCGGTGAGGATTTCGTAGGGGATGGTGCCGCATAATGCGGCGAGATCCTCGACCGTGATCACCTCCACGCCTTGCTCGCCAATCAGTGTGGCTGACTCTCCCAAAGAAATGGACTGCTCGCCTAAATCAACCATGAACTGGTCCATGCAAACTCGCCCCCGAAGAGGGCAACGCTGGCCGTGAATCAGCACTGAGGCTTGATTGGAGAGTTCCCGTCGATAACCATCGCCGTAGCCAACCGGCAGGGTGGCGAGGTTCGTTGGCTGGCTGGCGGTCCACGTCGCCCCGTAGCTCACAGATTCGCCCACCGGAATTTGCTTCACAAACGCAACCTCCGCCCGCAGACTCAAGGCTGGCCGCACCGGAAGGGTCCGCCGACTCGCTGGATCCGGATAAACTCCGTAGAGCANGATGCCAGGACGGATGCAGTCGAGATGGCTCTCCGGGAAATGCAGCACTCCACCAGANTTGGCCAAGTGCCGCAGCGGGGGCGGCTCCCCCANGTCGTCAAAAATACGCAGAGCGTCCAGAAAACGCTCAATCTGGAGCGCAGTGAAAGGGTGTTCCGGATCGTCGGTGCAGGCGAGATGGGAGTAGATTCCACGCAGCATGACGACTTTGGAGCGCACTGCCGCCGTGATGAGCGCTNCGGCCCCTTCCGTGCGTGTGCCGATNCGCCCCATTCCGGAATCGAGCTTGAGGTGAATGTTGGCGGAAGTGCCTTGCTGCTGGGCAACCGCTTCGACTGACTGAAAAAATCCGAGCGAGCCAACGGTGAGGTTCAAGTCCCAGCGCAGGAATTCCGGGATTTGCTTGGGGTGGTGTCCACCGAACACCANCATAGGGCAGCGCNCCCCNGCTTTGCGCAAGGTGACCCCTTCTTCGAGCAGCGCAACGGCGAGCCATTCGACCCCAAGGCTCTCGTAATGCTGGGCCACCCGGACGAGGCCGTGTCCGTAGGCGTTNGCCTTGACGACCGCCATCACGGGTCGGTTGTCGGCGTGTGNGCGGATGAGGTGGTAATTCTCTGTGAGNCGCTCCAAGTTGGTCTCGATGACCGCAGGCCGCACGTTCAGCCTTGCTGGCTGTAGAAACCAAAGAGCGCCGCGCAAAACAGCTCGAAGTTTTCCACCTCGTCATCCTCGCTGACTTGCTCCAAAGTTTGCAGGAAAGCGTCGTTGCTCTGGAACTGACGGAAAAGCTCTGGAACCCGGATGCGTAACCCCTGCTCCTCAAAAAGCGGGACCAGTTCGTTGACGACCTCGCCCAATTGCCCCGGATGTTCTCGGAGCCGCTGATTTGTTTCCTGAAAAAAACGTGTCATCATCACGCGGATACGTTCCGGACCTGACGGGAACTGCTCGGGGCGCGGGAACTCTCCTTTGGACTGAGGAGTGTTCGGAGTGCCGCCTGCGACACGACGCTTGCGGACGGCAGAGGTCTCGGTGACGTAGCCCAAACGATAAGTGTCGTTTTGCCCCATCTGCTGAAAAAGCCGCTGGGTTTGCTCCGGAGTCAGGGCGACTCCCTCAGCCTCCTCCCCCAAAATTCGCTCCAGAAAAGGATTCTTGGGGTTACGGTACACCCGATAGATGTCGCTTCCGAATTCGTAGGGTAGCGGCTGTTCCCGCTTGGGGCGTTTGGGGTCTTGTTGCAGAATGAGAGGCCCTGCGGGCTGCTCTGGTTCGCTCATGGCCGAGGGACTGAAAAGTAAGGACGGCAGACGNAATCAAGCAAGTGNGTATGCTTCTTGCTTTGGATTATATGTTAACATGACCCAATAATACCAGATTTGAATGGANNCTTCATTTTATAGCACTGGACCTTTGGCNTGATCCAGCGTTTCCTCATGCTGCTCGGATTGCTCGCAAGCCTGCTCCTCGGTGGAACCACAGGCTGGGCAACCCCCCAAAACGACGTCAGCCGCCTGTCCCAACCCTTTGCCTCAGGGGTGTGGGAGCAAATTCTGGACCTGTACCGCAACAACCGCCACGAGGAAACATTGGAGCAGTTGCGTGTGCTGCTCAACGCCCCAAACCTAGAACCGATCATGAAACGGCGTGCGTGGCTGCTCGCGGGCAAAAGTGCACTCGCCCTCAACCGNCCGCAGGAGGCCCGCGTTTTCTTTGAGGAGGTCAACGATCCAAAGTTGGAGGATTTCGACCTCTGGTTGTATTATCGAATCAAGGCCCACCTTGTTGCAGGCGAGCATTCTCGTGCCATTTACCTCCTGCAACTCCTGCTCGATCACCCCGCAAACTCCTACTACCTCACGCGCATCCAGCAGGATTTGTTGGAACACTTCCGCACNACAGCGGAACGGCGTCAGCTTTTCCCGCTGCTGGAGTACGCCACCCTCCATCCTCGGATGTTGTTCCGAAATTTNCAGGTTTACCAGCAGTATGTCGAGGCATCCAAGCTCNACGGGGTTGAGGTTCCCTTTGAGATTCACCTGCTGGCTTGGCAGTACCCCAAGGATGAAGAATCCGCAAAGCAGGTGAACCGCATTCTGGCCAAGCACAAGAGGCGGAACGTTCCGGGCAAGGCCGTGTTAAACCGGGTGCATCGTCTGGCGGGTTTGAAACTGAACCGCTACCTCATGCAGCACCTGCCCAAGCTGGCAAAGGGCCGCAAGTTCAAGGTGCGGCGAAAACTCGGAGAAGTGTACGTCCAAATCCTGCTGGACAAGCGTTATTTTTCCAAGCTGCTCAAGCTCCAGCAGCAGGATGTCCTTGCCCAACTCTACGGGTTCTCAAAGCCTGAACAACTTTACTGGGTGATGCAAGCCAACCATGGACTGGACCGCACCCTTCCTGCCCGTAGCGCGGTGTATCAGTTAGAACGCGCCAGCAAGAAATCATGGCTGCTGCCCAATGCCTATCAGCGCATGGCCCTCCACTACAAGCAGAAGGGCGACCGGAAAAAAGCGGGGTTTTGGTGGCGTCGGCTNGTTCAACGTTTCCCCGAACACAATCATGCTCCTGAAGCGTACTGGAAGTTGGCTTGGTACCATTACGATCAGGGAGGCTACAAATACGCCATCAACAGCTTCAAGCAGGGTCTGAAGTCCGGGCAACTGGGTTTGGAAGGCACGGCACGGCACCTCTACTGGCTCGGCAAAACCCAGCTCAAGCTCAAGCATCGCAAGTCCGCGCGCTCCAGTTTCCGAAAGCTCGTCAAGCTCTACCCCAACACCTACTATGGGGTGCGGATTCGCAATGAAGACCCGTTGCTGGTGCCCAAGTCTGCCAAGCCTCGTATTCTCAAAACCGCATGGCATCGTTCTCCGCCGCCACCAACGGCTCGTGAGGAACAACTGATTCGGCGTTGCGATTTCTTGCTCAGTGTGGACGAGCCGGAACTGGCGATGGGCAAGCTGCGAGCGCGACTGAGGCGCGAATCCACTCATGCGCTGGTGTGGGAAGCAAGCCTGCTGCTGCACCGCTATGGACAGTACCACGACCTCATGCGGCTCGCGGGGAACCACTACCTAGTGGACCTCAAACGCCAAAGTGTCCAAGGACAGGTTTGGAAATTTGCCTTTCCCCGGGCTTATTGGGACTTGATTCAGGAGGCTGCAAAGAAATCCGGAATCGACCCCTACTTCGCACTGGCCATCATGCGGGAGGAAAGCCTGTTTGACCCCCGTGCGCTTTCGCGGTCGAAGGCGATGGGCCTCATGCAACTCATGCCCTTCACCGCAAAAGAGGAGGCGCGCCGCCAGAAAATCCGGCTGGGCACCCGCGAGGCGGTTTTTGACCCACGCATCAACACTCGTCTGGGCACGGGTTACCTTGGTCAGCTCGCCAAGCGCTTTCAGGACAAACTCATCCTCACCGCTGGCAGCTACAATGCCGGGCCTTCCAACATGAAGCGCTGGCTCAAACGCTGGAAGGGGCTTTCCGTTGATGAGTTTGTCGAAACCATTCCCTTCCTGGAAACCCGCAATTACGTCAAGCGGGTGTACCGCAGCTTCCGGATCTACAAACGCATCTATCAGTCCTGAAGCGGTTCCCCGGGCCTCCTGATTTCTCAGTTGAAACGAACGTACTCGAACTCGAAGGGCTGGCGGTTGATGCGCTTGAGCGGTGGGGCGAGCCAATTCGCTACCTTGCCGGGTTCGGTGATGGGCTGCATGAGCGATTCGACATAGACGCGATCCTCGGCAGTCGGTAGCCATGCGGACTGGCCTTCCTGCCAGTCGTCCGCAGCAATGACCTTCCCTGCCGGAGTCACCGGCAAGCCCGCAAACTGCCCCACTTTCCGATTGAAGGCGCGGTGTGGCAGCTTGAGTTCAAAGTTTATTCCGGACTCCCGAATCACCTGATTCCAGCGGCGCAAACCAAGGCTGCAATCCTCAATGTAATCGTCCCGCAGTCGTTCATTGATTGACGTCAGTGCCGAGGCTTCTTCCTCCACAATCCGATCCTCTCGCAGCCGGAACACCGGATAGGCGTCGTTTTCCAGCAAATGGTCGTCATTGATCGCTGTTTCCTTGAAACGCCCCTTGAGCCCCATTGTGTAGTAGTTCGCAGCGTTGGTTGAAATCTCCTGTCCGAAGAGATCGGAGGAGATGCTGTAGTGGAAGTTGAGGTATTTTTGCAGGAGGTCCAAGCTGATGCCTCCGTGCAGACGCAGGTCGTTCGTGTCGTGTTCGCGCATGAGATCGCAGGTGCGCCGCACCACGCGCTCGACTCCGGAGGAGCCAACAACCATGTGATGTGCCTCCTCGGTGAGCATGAAGCGACAGGTGCGGGCGAGTGGATCGAATCCGGACTCGGCGAGGGAGGCAAGTTGGAATTTGCCGTCGCGGTCGGTGAAGTGCGTGAACATGAAGAAAGAGAGCCACTCCGGAGTCGGCTCGTTGAAGGCGTTGAGAATGCGNGGCTTGTCGGCNTCTCCGGAGTGCCGCTCTAGCATCTCCTCGGCTTCCTCGCGCCCATCGCGTCCGAAGTGNGCGTGGAGCAGATAGACCATCGCCCAGAGGTGCCGCCCTTCCTCGACGTTNACCTGAAAGAGGTTGCGGAGATCGTAGAGCGAGGGGCAGGTGCGGCCCAGCAAACGCTGCTGCTCGACTGAAGCGGGTTCGGTGTCTCCTTGTGTGACGATGAGCCGGCGCAGTTCAGTGCGATATTCCCCCGGAACCTCCTGCCACGCGGGCTTGCCCATATGCATCCCGAAATTGATACTGCGCTCCCCGTCCACCGGTGTGAGAAATAGCCCCCAACGATAATCGGGCATTTTCACAAAGTCGTAGTGCGCCCAGCCTTCCTTGTCCACACTGGTCGCCGTGCGCAGGTAAACCGAGTGATCGCTGCTGTTCTCCGGACCCAAAGCGCCCCACCATTTNAGGTAGTTGGGTTGCCAACGTTCCAGCGCCCGTTGGAGTCGGCGGTCGCCGCTNAGGTTGACGTTGTTGGGAATGCGTTCGCTGTAATCAATCTGCATAGAAACCTCCGGGGTTGGGGATGCATTCAAACACGCTGGGGATTGTACTTGGCGCGACGTCCCGTGCCGTAAAGCTGCAACGCCCCTTCCTCNCCCACCGCGTTCGGACGCTGGAAAATCCAGTTCTGCCACGCGCTCAGGCGGCCAAAGATTTTCGTTTCAAGCGTCTCCGGACCCGGAAAGCGCAGGGATGCTTCCATGCCGGTGAGCGCGTCCGGNGAAAAGCTGGTGCGCTCTTCCACGGCAATACGCACCTCATCCTCCCAGTCGAGGTCATCCGGAATAAAAGTCACCAGTCCAAGCTCATCGGCTTCACCGGCTGCAAGGGCATCGCCCTGCCGCTCCCGGACGTGATCCAACGCGTCGGCATCGCCGAGGAAACGTGTCTCCAGCCGNGAGAGGCCGTTGCTCATGGGCAGTGGGCCAAAGTTCATTGCGGTGGCTTGCAGGGTCGCGGGCGGTAAATCCTGACTTTCGAAGCTGCCGTCGAGCATGTAGCTGCGATCTGCTGCCAGCACGAGTTCCAGCAGGCTACCCGCGAAGCAGCTTCCGGGTTCGATGAAAGCCAGTAGGCTCCGGGACGAAAGGTCGATCCGTTTGAGGGTGCGGCGCAGGAANAGCAGGATTTCGTTGATAAGCCAGTGCTGNCGGTTTTTCAACAGGATGCGGTCGGCCTTGGCAACGAGTGCCACCGAGCCAGCCGTCCGGAATGCCCAGAGACCAAGATCGGTTTCGTTGAAGGTGAGGTGCAGGATTGCGTCATCCAATTCCCGTGTCATCGCCAACGGCCAGAATTCCACTCCGGCAGCGGTAATTTCTTCCGGTGTTTCCGGCAGTGGTTCCGTCGGTCCCTGCACTGTGAAGGTCGCCATACGCCGTTGGCGGTCGAGTTCGACAGTGAGGTGGGGATAGCGGATCGTGTTGCCCTCGAANTTGCGTTCCAGTGGCGTGAGCGTGAGGCCTTGCGCCTCGGCAGGACGGGGCGACTGTNNGGCAAATTCCTCGGCCCGTTCCCGGATCACCTCGTCAAAGCGCGAGCGCGGCACCAGTTCGTCCACCAGTTTCCACTGCACCGCCCGCTTGCCCTTGATGCCCTCAGCGACCGTGCAAAAAACATCGGCGTGGTCGCGGCGCACCCGGCGTTTGTCCACCACACGAGTCAGGCCTCCGGTTCCGGGCAACACCGCCAGCAGNGGCACTTCCGGGAGTGAAACCGTNCTGGTGTTGTCGTCCACGAGCATGATGTGGTCCGTTGCCAAGGCGAGTTCGTAACCNCCGNCCGCCGCTGTTCCGTTCACCGCGCAGAGGTAGCGTTGTCCTGATTCGGCAGAGGCTTCCTCGATGGAGTTGCGGGTTTCGTTCGTGAACTTGCAGAAGTTGACCTTGTGCGAGTGCGTGGACTTTCCGAGCATCTGGATGTTCGCACCAGAGCAGAAGACGCGTTCCTTCCCAGAGGTTAACACCACCGCNCCCACNTCCGGATGCTCGAAGCGTAGCCGTTGCACGGCATCGTGCAGTTCGATGTCCACGCCAAGATCGTAGGAGTTGAGCTTGAGCGTGTAGCCCGGACGCAAGCCCTGCGCCTCGTCCACGTTCATGCGCAGGTAGGCGACCCGCCCTTCAATGTCCAGCGACCAGTGTCGGTACTTCTCAGGATGGGTCTGAAGTTCNATCCTTGGCTCCGTGTTCATCTTGCTTTTCGTGGTTGCAGTTTTTTTAGNCTGGTACCACTTATATCATANGCCCCAAGAAATGCTGCTGGAAATTGATGCGACCGCCACCATCTCCACTTTTCCAAGTTCTCTCAACGGGTTTGATTTCGCCCCCCTTGCCTCTCTAAACTTTGTCGGGAGGAATCCCGTATTTTCCTGAACTTCGCACGGAGAAAGTCATGATTGCGCCCACCGACCAACAAGGGCTTGAGCAACTCCGGAACGCCAGCATCAAACTCNCGGAACGCTGGCAGCGCGAGGCGGTGGCGAAGGTGACTCCGGCGGAGAGCCGCGTGGGGCCGCTCACCTGTCCGGCCACCGAAAAACTGCGCTCCGGCACCGAACTGGAGCCGGGCGAAGCGTGGCTCGTCCCGCCGGAGTTGGACGAGGACGGACGCTGGTTGACCCCGGCGGTGAAGTGGGGAACCCGTCCGGGAAGCCGCTCGCATCAGACTGAGTTCTTCGGGCCGATCCTCTCGGTGATGAAGGCGAAAGACCTTGACGACGCCATCGGCATTGTCAACTCAACCGGCTTCGGCCTCACTTCCGGGTTGCAGAGTTTGGACACGCGAGAGCAGACGCACTGGACAGAGCGCATTGAGGCCGGAAACCTCTACATCAATCGCACCACCACCGGANCCATCGTGCAACGCCAGCCCTTCGGCGGCCTCAAGAAATCCGCAATCGGCGCCGGAACCAAGGCGGGCGGGCCGAATTATGTGCTTCAGTTGCTCACGCTGGAGGAAACCGCCCCGCCGATTGATGGGGCGTTGGACGAGGACAGCCCCTGGCTGACGGCCACCCAAGGCTGGATAGGGCACAAACAGCCAATTCATTGATATTCAACAATATTTATTAGATGTCACTGCTAGGTCATAGTGTTCGATTTTTAATGGATTTTACTATAATTCCTAAGGGAGAAATTTCCTGAAATGAACGGCCATACACTGTGGTTCCAGTGCGGTTAGCTATCGTTTAGAGCAATAGAAGCAATCCAATATTGCCATTTTTTTGCTCCCGAACTTTTTGCTAGAGTGAATCCTTAATTCGTCAATCTTTATCTCGAAGGAGAAATCTTATGAGCATGCAAGCGGATTATCAGTTTACCCGGAGTTACTGTGGTAAGGTCAAGGGACTGGTGCTGGACTGGAGTGGAACCACAGCAGATGCGTATGTGATCGCGCCTGCGGTGGTGTTTGTTGCCGTCTTCGAGAAGCAAGGCGTGGAAATCAGCATGACTGAGGCGCGGGGACCGATGGGGCTGCGCAAGGATCTGCACATCAAGGAATTGACCAAGGTTCCAGAAATCCGGGAGCGTTGGAAATCCGTACACGGCAGCTATCCCGATCAGGGAGATGCGGACCGGATGTTCGCAGATTTTGTCCCGATGCAGCTTGATTGCCTGCGTCAATACACCACCCTGCTGCCCGGAGTTGCAGAGGTGACTCAGAAATTCCAGCAGGACGGCATCAAGATCGGCAGTTCCACGGGTTTTGTGCGCAGCATGGTGGACATTCTTGAAGCGGATGCCAAGCAACAGGGCTACACTCCAGATGCCTCCGTTGCCGGAGACGAAGTGGTCAACGGTGCTCGCCCCAAGCCCTTCATGGTGTACCGTAACCTCGACNTGATGAATGTCCATCCCATCCAGTCAGTGGTCAAAGTGGACGATACCGTCTCCGGCGTCGGNGAGGCTCTGGAAGCCGGTTGTTGGGGGGTGGGCATTGCCCGCTACAGCAACTACATGGACATCAATTCACTGGATGAGGCGAAATCGTTATCCGCAGAAGAAATGCAGAGAAGACTGGAACTGACTCGTGACATCTTGCGCAAGGCAGGGGCGCACTATGTGATTGACGACTTTGACGAACTGCCGGCAGTCATCGAGGACATCAACACACGTCTCTCTAGGGCGGAGCGTCCCTAGNCGAGCCGTTCTGCTCGCTCGTTCAGCTAGGCTTGCGGGCAATCGTGAAAGTCACTTGGCCAGTCGTGGTNCGCGGCTGGTCGTGATGCTGCATGAAGGCTTCGAGTTTCCCGGCATCCCGCAGGGCCGTCACCTTTNCGAGCACGTCAGCGAGGGCATCCNCTGCAACCAGACTCCAGATGGAATCCCCACGCCGCCAGTCCGGATCTAGGATGCCATCGGCGAGCAAGTAGGCGTCGCCCTGCAACACNAGGTCCAGCGGCACCTCGCGGTGCAGAGCGTCAAAACCACTCTCCTGAAGCAGGGCATCCAACGTGCCGAGGTCAACGGCCTTTTCCTTCACAGCTTGCAGAGCATCCGGAATCAGGCGATAAAACCAGAAACCCTGCTCCAGTTGTTCGTGCCCGCAACTGTTGATGATGACGCAGCCACCNGGTTTCAACACCCGTGCGAACTCACGAAACACCTCGGTGTGTCCGGGCCAATTGGCAGCGGCATCGTCCGGCAGGTGGTGCAGCACCTGATTCGTCATCACGGCATCCATACTGTCATCAGGCAACGGCAATGTACCGATTGCACTCTGATGGAAACGGATGCGACCCTCCTCAAACTCTNTTGTCAACTTGGACTGCGCCATTTCTAGCATTCCGGCGTTNAGNTCAACTGCCTCGATGCGNTGCACCTCGCCGATCAGGGCAGCNGTGTAGAGTCCAGTGCCGCAGCCCGCATCAACCAGCACCTGCTGCTGCAACGGGAGCGGCCCTGCGACTAACGCCTGAAGTATCGTTTCAACACCGCCTGCCGAGCGAGTTTTGTCGTAAACGCGNCTGGTCTTGTGATAGTTTTCGTAGCTGCTCATGGATCAGGTTGGACAAGAGTTGAAGGTTGCGCTGCATTGAGCGCGAGGTCAAAGGCGTCAAAATTTCTGAGGCTGCGGCCCGCAGNGTCCACCGGACGATTGCACAGCAGCGGCACNGTTTGCTCGGAAACTCCGCCGTGGGAACGCAACGGCACTTCGAGTCCGGAAAGGTCGTGCAATTCCGGTCGGGTGCCAATCACCTTGTGGACGGTTGAAACCACCACAAGGTCGCCCATGCGATCTTCCGGAAGTTCAAAGCGGGCGCAAGCGGCGGCTTTCGGAGCCGCGTATTCAATGCCNTCGAGCCCGGAGAGCCGATCTGCGATTTCCTGTGCATCGGTGGAGTCCGGAAGGTAGGCGGTAGCAAAAGAGCCGAGTGCTCCGTGATGCACGACATACGGATCAGTGATCGGCAGAATCACGCGGGTGGNTCCTTCTCCGAGCCAGTCGTCCAGCACATCTTGCAGAAAAATCACATCCGGTGTTCCGGAGGTGTTGTGTTTGGCGTTCATGCCATGATCGGCGGTGAGGCAAAGNACGGCTCCCCTTTCGTCAAGCTGGGCGAGATAACCATCCATCATCGCGTAGAAGGCATTGGCTCCTGCGCTACCGGGGGCGTGCTTGTGCTGAACGTAGTCCGTGGTGGAGAGGTACATCAGGTCCGGTCGCCGCGACTCCATCAGCTTGCAGCCCACTGCGAANACGAATTCNGAGAGTTCCGCCGAATAGACGCTCGGCACGTCCATGCCGACCAGCGCCGTCACGCCCTCGATCCCATTTTCGACAAGCGTCGCTTGCTCCGCTTTTTCCGAGGANAAGCAGATGGCCCCGCCTTGCCCAAAGCGCAGCCCGTGTCCAAGCAAGCGCCGCAGTTTGTCTTTCGCCGTGACGATGACAATGCTCGCTCCGGCTTCCTGAAACGCGGGAAACAGCGTGGGCGCACGCAGCAAAGCGGGATCGTTCATCATCACCTCCTCACCCGTCTCCGGGTTGAGAAAGTAGTTTCCGGAAATGCCGTGAACCAGTGGAGGTCGTCCGGTGACGATGGAAAGGTTGTTGGGATTGGTGAAGCTCGGTACCACGCATTGGGCGCGCAGGTTGGCGCCATTGTCAAGCATCCGCGCCATGAAGGGCATCGCGCCGCCAGCAACCGCTATTTCAATGTAATCCGGCTCTGANCCGTCAATGCAGACCACCACCGTGGGNGCCTGCGGCCAAGCGTAGCTGCGGCCGTTGACTGNAATTGTTTTCATGGCGGTTTACTTTGNAGGAGCGCAATTACGCACGCCCATCGTCGCAAGGGTTTCGCCAATCACAATAAGCGTGTCTGACAGCACATCCGGGGTCATTTGCCCAATGCAGCCAATCCGGAAGGTGTCGGCCACCGTGAGTTTTCCGGGATAGATGAGGTAGCCGCGAGTGGCGAGGCGGTCGTAAAATTCGCTGAAGACAAACGCCGGATCGTCCGGAATCAGGAAGGTGACGATGATCGGCGCTTGCAGTTTGTCAGGCAGCAGGCTTTGGAAANCCAAGTTCCGCATGCCTTCCACGAGGACGCGGCAGTTCTCGGAATAGCGGACACTGCGTCCGGAGACGCCGCCCTCAGCCTCATGCTCCGCGAGGGCTTGATCNAAGGCGGCCAGCACATGCGTCGGCGGGGTGAAGCGCCACTGCCCGTTGCCCTCCAACGCCCGCCACTGCTCGTACAGGTCGAGCGAAAGCGAGTGCGAATTGCCCTCNCAGTCTGCCAGCACCGTTGCACGGATGATCGCGTACCCCATGCCCGGAATGCCTTCGAGACACTTGTTGGAGGACGCCACCACCGCATCACAGGGCAGCGCTTGCACATCGAGTGGCAGCGCCCCAAACGCGCTCATCGCGTCAATGATCAGACTACGTTTCTGCTCCGCAACGATGCGGGCGATTTNCTCAAGCGGATTGAGGATGCCGCTGGTGGTTTCGCAGTGGATCGCTACAACGTGCGTGATCGCAGCATCGTCCTTCAGCGTTTGCTCCAGCAGGTCGAGGTCTGGGACTTGATCTTCTGGGCAGCGTTGTGCAAGTGAGGCGCGTCCGAGATACTTGGCGATTTTGACGATGCGTTCACCGTAAGCGCCGTTGACAAGTACCAGNAGTTTGCCGTCTCGGGGNAGCANCGTGCCCACAGCNGCTTCGACCGCAAAGGTCCCGGAACCTTGCACTGGAACGCAGGTGAACTCGCCTGTGCCTCCAGCGATTTCGACAAGGCGTTCGCGCACCCGTGCGTTGAGGCGGATGAACTGCGGGTCGCGGCTACCCCAATCCCGAAGGACGGCTTGCTTCACCGTCAGCGAAGTGGTCAGGGGGCCGGGTGTGAGCAGGAATTCCTGATTCCCGGTGGCAGATGCCTTGGCTTCCGCGTGTTTCAAGTCGGTCACAGTCAGTGTTTCATGGAAATGTGGATCAGATGACAGCGCTGCGATTTCAGCCCGTTTCACTGTAAAACGAAATCCTACCACACACCAATCGGATTTCTGAATGCNTTGAATTCCTCAGAGCAATGAACCCGGAGGGATTCGGCTTGTCAATCCCGGTGTGCATTCTAGGATTTGCTCTTCCCTTGGGTTGCTTGTAGCGGCCCACTCCATCTTTTTCAGCAGAGGTTTCATTCTCAGACAAATCACTTTTACACAAATCCGCTCCTTCCATGCGGTCGCACAGGAAGGCGGCTTCACCGCAGCATCTCGTGTGCTGCGGGTGGGACAGCCCACCATCACCAGCCAAGTGCGGGCACTGGAGGAGTACTACGGGATCGAGCTGTTTTTCCGACGCGGACGTCGAGTTGAACTGACTCCACTAGGACAGGAGTTTTACGCCGTCACCACGCGGCTTGACACCATGGAGCGCGAGGCGGAGGAACTGCTGGACGCCGCAGGAAACTTCCGGACAGGCTCCCTGCGGATCGGGGCCGTAGGTCCCTATCACGTCACCGAAATGCTCGCCGCCACACACGCCCGCTATCCGGGATTGGAACTGAGCGTCCAGACCGGAAATTCCCAAGCGATGCTCAAAGCTTTGCTCGATTTCCGGGTAGATGTCGCGGTGCTTTCGCAGATCAAGGACGATTCCCGGCTCTGGTCCACGACCTTCGCCAAGGAACCGCTGGTGCTGTTCGTGCTCAAAACGCACCCGCTGGCCCAGCGGGAAGCCGTGAGGTTAGAGGAGTTGTCCGGGCAAACGCTGGTGTTGCGCGAACCGGGATCCACCACGCGGCAAGCTTTTGAGCAAGCCTTGCAGCAGGCCAAGATCACCCCCGGGGCGATCTGGGAAATCGGTAGCCGCGAGGCGGTCTGGATGGCCGTGCTCAAGGGGCTGGGGCTCGGCGTGGTGGT
>PANO01000010.1 GCA_002707655.1 Deltaproteobacteria bacterium | reverse complement strand
TTGCGGTCCCAGATGACGAAGCCGATCAGTCCCATGATGCCTGCGACAATCACCAGCATCAGGTTCCAAAACCGATCAAATTGCTCGTTCATGCGCTGGAACTCAATGCAGAACTCGGAGCACCCCCCTGATTTCGGTGCGAAGTTCAACACGGATTGCCTTGATCTCGGCATCGAGACGCTTGATGTCCGCAAGCCCTTCAATGATCTCGCGGTCGGAAATGCGCAGGGCGGTTTCGACCGCGGCTAGCAATGCGGGCGAGAGCAGCAAGAGGACGAGCAGGAGCAGGCGACGCAACAGGAGTCTCCAAGAGTTGCAAACGAGAGAACTGGAAACAGCAGACCAAATCTGCCTGTGAGACGCAAGCTGGTTCTGGAAGGCAAGGAAGCCGGTCCATCCCTCCTTGCCACAATTCGCTACGGTTTTTCCCAAGACTGGGTTAAACTGAGGATTCTGGAGTTGGAAGCGTGATCGCTCGCCGCAAGGCGGGAGGAAAGTCCGGGCAGCGCAGGGCAGGGTGCTGGCTAACGGCCAGGCGGCGTGAGCCGACGGAAAGTGCAACAGAAAAGACACCGCCGATGGCCCCTTGGGGCACAGGTAAGGGTGAAAAGGTAGGGTAAGAGCCTACCGCGCTGCTGGTGACAGCGGTGGCAGTGTAAACCCCACTTGCTGCAAGTCCATGTAGAACCGCATTCGGGCGGCCCGTCCGGCGGTTGGGTAGGATGCTAGAGGCGGCTGGTAACAGTCCGTCCCAGAGAAATGATCACGATCCGGGGCTTCCCCGGAGACAGAACCCGGCTTATTTCCAACTCCGGTTTTCCTCAGCGCTGTTTTTTCTTGGCACGATAGCGGCTCAGGTACTCCTCCTGGACACGAGGCTCCGGAAGCTCCAATGCCCTTGCGTAGCTACTGAGGTAGCCCTTGAGGTAGATCTCGGCAGGTAACGCCTCATAGTTTTCGGACTCCAACGCTTCTAAATAGACTTGCCGCACACAGGTCACGGCGGTGAGTTCCTCAAACGTCACCTCCGCCAGATTGCGGATGTCCCGCAGGGTGGGCCCGTCGAAATGGAGGGGAATGCCTTCCGCTTCCCGGTGTTCCAGATACACTTGAACCCGCTTGCGCGCTGAGTCCACCTTGGCATTGAGTTNTTGGTAGGTTGAGTGACGCTGATGCACTTGTCCGACAAATGCGGAACTGTTGTCTGCCGAGGTGAGCGTTGGAACTGCGGACATCGAGGAGTCGGGTTTGGCGATTCCTTTCTGAGGGGGGCCAAAAAAGCGGTTGGCAGTGTTGAGGAACACCACCTTGGAACTGGGTTCTCTGCGGTGGCTCATTTTTTCAGNGGGAACCACCTTTGCCGATTCCGGCTCTGGAGGTTCCGGTTCGGCAACAGTGATGGCTTTCGTCAGCAATTCCTGATCATACTCGTTGCGGGTGTGCGGGTTGATCAGTTCCATGTAGGCGCGGCTAACCNGCTGGAGTTGGCGCTCCACTTCTTCGGCAACAATCAGTGAGTACGCCGCCAGTGATTCGGCCTGGATTTCCTCGATGCTCTGTTCGTAGGCATCCTGAACCTGCTCTGGAGCTGCCGTGGGCTCGATCCCCAACACCGAGTAATGCGTCTCAGGCAGAGCGGTTGGATCAAGCGAACGGGCTATATCGAGTCCGGTCATGGTTC
This sequence comes from Deltaproteobacteria bacterium, assembly GCA_002707655.1. The sequence continues at coordinate 19,713 of PANO01000010.1, read as the reverse complement.
GCCAGCCAAGGTGTGCTCCACGGTGCGGGGGCGTTGGGAGCGCTGCTGGAGGATGGCACTACAAATGACGGAAAGGCGTTTGGAGATTCCAGAGTTGGGTTGGTCCATCACCAAAGGGCGGCGTTGCAGCACTGAGTGCCACACCGCATCCTCGTGTTCGATGTGTCCTAAAAACTTGAGACGGATGCCAAAGTACTTGAAGCAGGCGCTTTCCATCGCCGAGCCAATGCGCATGTCCTGCGCGCTGCGCACCTGATTGAGGATCAGTTTGGGCTGGAACTCCTCCACTTGCCGCTCGATGAAGCGTCCGAGTTCCCCCCCTTGACGACGCATGTAGTTGATCAAGTCCTTGGGGGTGCGGATGCCCTGCGGGTTGTTCAAGAGCAGAAGCTGTTCGACCGCATTCCGGAACCCTTGCTCGCTGCTGTCTGAGCGCAGTTTCCGGTAGAAGGAATTCTTGATGAAGCGGTAAGCGTTTTCGATGGACGTTGGCTCCGGAACCACGATCAGCAGGTGAGTATCGGCGAGCAGGAAGAAATCGATGGTGTTGTAAGCCGTGCCGGCTCCGAGGTCGAGCAGCACACAGTCGGCCTCCAGCCGCTGGAGCGCTCGCAGGAAGCGCAGTTTCTGCGTGTGCTTAAGGTTGGCGATTTCCATGCCGTCCCGGGCACCGCTGATGAGGCTGAGGTTGTTGATGCCTGTGGGAATGAGGAGTTGGTCCACGTTCTCGACAAAATGCCCCACAAATTCAGAAACCCCACGATCTGGGTTGTTGACCCCTAGCCAAGTGTGGAGATTGGCGCCGCCGAGATCCATATCGACCAGCACCACACGGTAGCCGCGCTGGGCGAGCATGGCTCCGAGGTTGCCCGTGATGAAACTCTTGCCGACGCCCCCTTTGCCGCCGCCAACGGCCCAGATTTGTTTCGGGTTCAGCAGCCGCATCGCTTCCTCCGGAGGGCAGGAATTGCGGGGNTTTNAGGTGTGTGCATCAAAAGCCTCGTGTTGACCAAAGGTGGGTGAANCNTAATTCTTCAGACTTTTGCAAGAATTCCCCCAAGTCTCCAGCCTGAACCTGACTGCGTCCCATGGCCATTCCGAATGAACAATTCCACTCAAGATTTTTCATAACATGCCGATACGGAAGCTAGAAGGATTTTGAACATGCGATTTCGATTTAATTTTCTCCTTGTGATGATCGCGCTCTGGATGGGGTGCAGCAACCCCGATCCGGAGTTTCCGATCTCCTCTTTCATCAGCCGCCTCACCAACGGTGACCGGCAGATGGGCTGGGGGCTGACCTATTTNGAGAGTTGGCGCCGCAGTCGCCAACCACGCTACCTGACCCTTGCCGAGACGAACACTGTGGACGCAATCCACGCCTTCGCCGCGCTGGAGTCGGACACCTCTCCACGTATCAACGAGTACTATGTGGTCCGGGAGCGCCGCATCCGGGGGTGTCGACTGCTGGCCGAATTGCAATTCGAGGCGATCAACAACGGTTTCTCGCTCAGAACCGCTCCCCCGNAAGGCTGTACCTACTGAACCTCCGGAGCCTTGCTCTGCACCAAAACTACGGGCTTTTCAGCCTGAGTTGATCCTCATAATACTGACGAGATGCGGACCGATCCCCCTGCTGGTAGTAGTGGGTTCCCAGTAAATCCAGTAGCCGCCCCTGTCCCGGATGGTCGTCCAGCGTCCGCTTCACCTCCAGATGCTGTTTGTAGGCGACCACCAGCAAGAGGGGATCGCCTCCACGCTCGTAAACCTGCTCCAGCAGATCGTACAGCATGTCCAGCCGTGCAGTATCCTTATTTTCCTGAAAGTGCGATTCCAAGGCCTGAAGGTGCGGCAAGGCCTGCTCATCCTGCTGTTCGCGCACCAAGTTTCGCGTCAACTCCAATACCACCTCCGCATACTCCTCTCGCTCTGGAGGGGCGAGGTTGCCCCAAACCTGCCCAAGCGAATTCAGGGCTGCTGAAATCGCCCCGGTCTGCAATGCGGCTTGCGCGTGCAGTTGTAGGGCCTGATTGGAAGGGGGGGCTCCCAAATCCCGGAGGATTTGCAAATGCGCACTGAGGCTGGCGAGTGTGTCTTCCCAGTGTTCGCCCTCCCGTGCCAAGTGTGCCATTTCCAGTAGAGCCTCGGCTTCGGCCTGTTTTTCTTGGGATCCAGAGGATTCGGCAAGCTGTGCACCCAAATCGTCCAGATACCACTCTCCATAGTTTTCCTGAAGGTTCTCCGCAATGCTTTCCCCGTCACGATACTGGGTGGGGGAATTCGTGGCTTCCGGGGGTTGTGGGAAGCTTGGCAGGTCGGCATCCAAAAATTGCTCCAGATTCGCGCCTTCCGGTTCACTCGTTTGATTTTCTGCGGGCAGTTGGTCTTGCGAGGCCGGAGCCGACGGGAGCGTCACGAGTTTTTGCTGAGTCGCTTCCGCAGGTTCGGTGGTCGGAGTTTTGGGTTTTTCGGGAGGTTTGCGGGCGGCGGCTTGGTACGGATGCGGGAGCGGACGTGAACGCTCTGCCTTGCTGCGGCCTTGTCGGCTCACGGACACGGAAACCTGATCCTCTTCTGCAAGCACCCCGGAAAATTCCGAGTTCTCCGGATCGTAATCTGGTACAACAGCAGGCGTTTCCGAACCGGAAGGGCGCAACCGTAACGAGCCGATCACGGNGGCTTCCGGTTCCGGGGGAGGTGTTCCGGTGCCCTCTTGCTTGAAAACTTTTTGGAAGCGTCGGAACGCTTGTGGATNCAGCGCCTCGGTGACTGCCGGATTCTGTGCGGCTNTGTCTCTCAGAGAAACGTTGCGCTTCAAAATCACCACAATCCCCCAAAACGCAGCTAGCAAGGAGGCTAGTCCTCCGGCGAGTTCCAAGGAGAACACAGCCACCACCACCACGCTCCCCACACTCCCTGCCCCAAGACCCACCTTTTGCCACGTTCGCACGTTCCCCCTATTCGTAGCCCAACTGACGCAGGTGAAACGCATCGTCGGTCCAGCGACGCACCACCTTGACATGCAGGCCCAAAAACACCTTGCGGCCCAAAAGACGCTCCATCCGCAACCGTGCGGCGGTACCGATTTCCTTGAGCATCGCTCCGCCTTTGCCGATGATGATGCCCTTCTGCGAGTCGCGCTCCACGCAGATTTGGCAGTGGATGCTGATGAGACGTTCAGACTCCTCAAACTGCTCCACCCGCACGGCGGTCGCNTAGGGCACTTCCTGCTTGAGTCTCCGGAACAANGCTTCGCGTACAAATTCGGCCACCAGAAAACGTTCGGTCGCATCCGTCACCTGGTCGCTCTCGAAAAAGAACGGCGATCCTGGAAGATTCGCACGGATCAAGCTCAGCAGGGGATCGAGGTTCTGATCCTTGAGGGCTGACCCTGGCACGATGCCGAGGAACGCTCCTGCTTGCCCCAGCAGGTCAATGCTCCGGATCACCTGCACCTTGCTCGCAGCATCGCACTTGTTGAGCAGCACGATGGTGTGGGATTCACGCCCCCGGAACTGTTCCAGAAGCGCCTGCTCGTTTTTGGGAAGCGCTGCTTTGGATTCCGGGAAGGGTTCCACCAGCCAGATGTTGAGGTCGTTGCCCNCCAGCGTTTCGAGCGCGTAGCGGTTCATGCGCTGGTTGAGCTTTTTGGGGCCTTCATGGATACCGGGGGTGTCAATGAACACCATCTGCACCAACTCCTCTGTGCGGATGCCCCGGATACGGTTGCGGGTGGTTTGCGGTTTGGGAGTGATGATGGAAACGGCTTGGCCNACCAAACGGTTGAGCAGGGTGGANTTNCCCACGTTGGGACGTCCGATGAGGCCGATGAACCCACAACGGGTTTCCGGGGCAGCGTCGGGAGCAGGAGTGGTGGCAGTGTGGGGCATTTCAGGTGGGCTAGATGATGGGAATAATGTCTCAGACTCCGAGGTTGCGCAGTATAGAGGATGAAGCCTGTGGAATGCAAGCGGCACCTTCACTTTGTACTTGGGGAAGTGCAANGATTTTTCAACTTTGGAGAACCGAGGCCANTTTCTTGCTTCATGTTCTTTCAGGCAGAGGCGAGCCGTTTTGCCGCTGTCCTGTTCCCATAGTCGCACAAGGAGGTGCTGGATGTGGAGCCTGTGCTTCAAAGGATTCTTCAACATTCAGTCATTTGTTGTCAATGCACACTGCCCTGGCTATGCCCTCCGACGGCCCCCAACGCCAGCAAGAGAGCGATTTCGAGAAAGATGAAAACTACCTCAACCTGTGGGGTTACGTTAAACGCAGGTATCCGGACGTCAGCATCGAGGACATCAACTTCACNGAACTCGTNAACCTCAAGGTNCAATTGGAGGGGCCGCGAGGTCTCCGGGAGTGGACCGGTGCCATCGCCTCCGTCCGCAAGCACTGAAGTCCGGTAGCGATGTTCCCCAAACACGGAAGACCNTCACGCCGANATGGCTCAATCTCAAGGTAGCGACGCTTTCTTCGAGGATCGTTTCGACGCGAGCAAGCACACNATCAAAGCCGATCAACTCGACCAGCACGACCAGACCCGTCGTGAGGCGGGTGAAGAGGTCTTTGTGCTGCAAAATCTCCAGTTCGCCGCAGGGCTTCCCGCCCAAGTCGTCGAACTCCTCAACCAAATCATTCCTGCCGTCCTCAACTTTTCCACACGCTTTGGCATCAAGCTCCGGGACGCGAACCACCCGGTGCGTTTCCTGAACCGCGCTACCTACGAGCAGGAAACCGGCACCAAACTGCCACCAAAAGTGGTGCTGCCGGCTTCNCGCTTGGACTTCAATCCGATTTCACGAGTTTACACGGTTACGATCATTCTTCCGGATGATATCCAAAACAACGAGGAAGTGATCAACATTGCACGGACCCTCTTCTCCAAGCTCATGGGTGAGGTGTACCTGTTGGAAAGCATCCTACCGCTGGAGTTCTACAAACAGAGTGGACACTCGACCAACGAAGAAATCACTGCCGGAATTCTGGAGCGACTCGACCTGATTGCGGCACTGGAGTTTCCGTCCGACACGGTGCGCTCTTATGGTGAGCAAATGGCAAAGCAACTGCGGATGCCGTGGAAGAAGGAACAAGCGCAAGTACGGCGNCAGTGGGCGAAGCAATGGCAGGACAAGCATGAGCAGCAAGGACTCTCTTCGGAAGAACTGCACGTGCTCGACAGCGCCTTCACAGATTTTCTNCAGGCTTTCCGCGAGCAACCCGGAGAACTTTGTGCGCAGGCTGTCGAGTTGGTGAAGCAACTCAACGCACAACTGCATTTTCTCCTGCCCCATGATCTCCCGGCGTATCGGCATTTTGANGAAAGTGAACCCTTCCACTATGTCCAAGCCGCGAGCTTGCGGATGGAGGAGGTGCTGGCCCTGTCCGGATTTGTAGAAGGCTGCTGGGAGCAACTGAAAAACCTACCGGAAGACGAGGACGTGCTTGAGGGCTTGCAGCGGCAGATTCGCTTGCGCCTGCGCCAACTTCACGAGGACCGCAAGGCGTTGCCGTTTCTGATTCCGGATCGTGAGGTGGAAGACGCCCTTCAAGAGGAAGCTGGGCAGTTGCCGCTGCAACTGGTCAAGTGTCTGCCGCCGGAAATGCCCAAGGCCAAGTGGAAATCCGAGTGCAAGAAACTGGAGCGGCATTACACCAATTCTATTTTCCTGAAGGTCTATGAAGGGTTGGAGGGCATCCTGCTGTTGCTGCGCACAGGCGAGACGCTCCCGGAGGAACAACAAAACGCCACCCGCGCACGGATCGAAAAACTCCTCCAGATGCTGCGGTTCCGCAAACCGATGCTCGATCAGGTCCGTGCCGTGTTGGGATTGCTGCAAGGCTGTTCAGAGGTGATCCAACAGCAGCGCCGCCAGCACCGTTTTCCGCTCGATGAGTTCCGCAAGGCGTGGAGCTACTTCATTTCATCGTTGCTTATCATGGAATACTACGAGCAGCCTCACGGCGGGACCGGTTTTTTTCAGCAGCGCTTCAGCACCGAAAAATACCTGCAATCCATCCAACGCTTCGTGGGCCATCAACTGGACCGAGGCATCAACTATTTTCACATCGTCCAGCTTTTCCTGAAAATCTATCTGGAGAAGCACAACGATAATCCGGTAGACTATATTCTCTACATGATCCGGAACCCGCAGGCGGCCTTGCGCTATGTTCTGCATCAGGTGATGCTGCCCTTGGAAGANAANCCGGATCGCGGCTTGNCCTTCCGNAAAGACAAGCTGGACCAGTACCGCGACACCCTCATCAAGGTTTATGACAACCGTCTGGACGAAGCCATCCGCCCCGAAGAATCCGAGGAATCTGCCTGACCTCAGCGGTCGTTTGTCCAGTGTTCCAGTTCTGAAAAAAGCGTTGCCGTGGGGACTTCGGCTCACCGTGGGGCTCGCGCTCGTGCTAGCCAGCGCTTGCACCAAGCCAACGCTCTACTCGCAAATTGGTGGGGAAATCATGCTCACCGCCGTTGCCTTGGAGGTGAGCCGGGATGAGAATTTGCAGGATTTGGTGAAACGCGGCAGTCCGAGAATCTTCCGGCAGCGGCTTTATGAGGTGTTGTGTGCGGCTGCGGGTGGCCCCTGTGACCTTCCGGAAACCCCCAGATTCGTGATTGAGATGCAACTTAACCAAGCTGAGCGTGAGCGAGTTGCCCAAAGCCTTGAAGTCATTCTCGACACCCTTAGCGCCCATCCCGACCTTTCCCGAAAACTGCTCCGAAACAGCGGCCTGCGCAGCCGATCTTGACGGTCAGTGCCCCGCACCAATCCAATTGGCGGCAACCAGCACAACGAGGGTGATTTCCACGACCACCATGCTCCACTGTCGCCACTTGCGCTCTCCTAGAAACCGGACGAACAAAAGCAGGTAGCCTGCCAGCGTCACTCCGCCCAGCAGCGCAATGCCCAGCAGTGCGAGCGTGTCCCCGTTCTCCAGATACTGAAGCCAGCCCCAACCTGTGGAGGAGTGCGTTTGTGCCAGAAACTCAGGGAGTGGCAACGACCAGATCTCCAGCAAAGTGTCCGGAGGAATCCGTGCAGGAAGCAGCCCGCTGAGATAGCCAATGAATCCAACCAGCATGACCGCCACTCCGAGGCGGTTGCCCCACGCCACCACCTGTGCGTAGCCGAACTGTTCCGGATCAACCCGGAGGTCGCTGTCTGTCGATTGGGGTTTGTTCACCATCCGAAGGCCTTCAACACAGAGCGCGCTCCCGCCAGCATCAACACGCCGATTACCAACCGCCGGATCATGAACGCTGGAACATGCGGGAGAATCCGTGAGCCGAGCATTGCGCCGAGCATCACGCCCGCCAGCGAGGGCACCACGAGGGCAGGCAGCACCGCCCCGTGGTTGAAGTACACCCACGCCGCTGTCGTGTCCGTGATCGAGAGCGAGAAACTGCTCGTCGCTACCGCGATTTTCAATGGTGCCCCCATCACAAGATTGAGCAGCGGGACGTTCGCCCAGCCTGCGCCTAGCCCGAATATGCCGGCCAGTAGTCCGACCAGTACGAATCCGGACAGCCCCACCGCCGCACGATGCACCGTCCAGTTCATGCGTTCCCCCGTGGTTTCTTCCACAAACCAGCCCTGTAGACCGAGCCATTTGGCGACCGGATCGTTTCCAGCAACCACAGGGAACTCTTTGATCGGCGTTCGCAACATGATGGTTGCGATTCCCAAAATCACGACGCCCAGCGCCCCTTGGATGTAGGCTGGATTGAGTTCGGAAATCCAGAGTCCTAGCTGCGCTCCCACGATGGAGAAGGCCGAGGCGATCAACGCAACGGGCATCGCCAAGCGTAGGCTGGCCAGGTTTTGCCGCAAAAGATAGGGCGCCGCCGCCAGCGAACTGCCGAGTGCGATGAAGAGTCCGGCCCCACGCACGAAATCAATGTGAAACGGAAAGAAACCGCTCACCAGTGGCACAAAGAGGACGCCCCCACCAATCCCAGCCATCACACCAAAAATACCGATTACGAAGGTGGTCGCAAACAAGAGCAGCATCCACACCCATGCGGGCCACGTTCCAGAATCGGATTCTGCGGCCAACGCCACTTCGGGCGCCGCCAGCAACAGGCACACGCTCCAAACGCGGTGAGAATTGGCGATTTGGCTCAAGAAGCTTGGTGGACTGAAAAGAGAAAAAATGAAGAAACTCAGATGCAGTGGTTGAGACTGCCTGACTCGAACAGCCGGGAGATCAGTTGGACTGGGTCAGGGCCACCGGAAGTTCCGCCGCCTCATGGAAGGCCCGCAGTTCGCGGGAGGCGAACATCCCGGCTTGGTGGTAAGGGTCGGCGTCCAGAAATTCCTGTGCAGTTTCGTGGTCAGGTGCTTCAAACATCAGGAAGGTTCCGTTCATCTCACCATCCTTTCCAGCAAGCGGGCCTCCGGTCATGAGCCGCACCGGCCCGTCACTGTTGCGAACGTGTTTCCGGTGGGTGGCGCGGGTGGCCTTGCGGGTTTCCAGCATTCCCGGTTTGTCTTTGCCAATGAAGATGAAGTACATCGAAATCTTCCTTTCGTTGGGGATGAAAGCCGAAGGGTTTACTTGTTAGATTCGTTCTTGGGATCGAGGTAGAAGAGCGAGGTTTCCGGTCTGAGCGGTCGTTTGAGCCAGAGGGGGCGGCGCAGGTTGTCCGGGCCGGGGGCGGGGCGGGTTTTCTCCAGCCACTTCCGGTAGATCGCCATTGACTTGTTGGTGTCCACAAAGACATCGCCGTACTCGTCGTCCGGCTGCGCTTTTTCGAGACGAACCTTCTGGTGCCAGCAGTGCATGCCGCTCTGCGGATCCGGATGCACCGGAAAGGTGATGTTCTGATGCACTCCCGTGTCTTCCCAGAAAATGCGGCTGGAGTCCGGATCGCTGGATTTCTTGATTTGCACCCCTTCTTTTTTACGCATCCGCCACTGTCCGGGAGCCTCTTCCTTAAGGTCCACAAGGCTAGTCCCCCAACGGTTGGCGATCGGGTCCTGCGGACGACGCCAGCGTCCAAGGTGGTGAGAGCAGGCGAGGGTTCCGGGACGCACGGCCTCGGTCGCCCAGACCCGTGCGACAAAGTGGCCGATCTCGGTGTTGACGCGCACAAGGTCTCCGGTTGTGTAGCCGAGCCGCTTGGCATCGGAGGTGTGCATCCAGAGTGGGTTGCGGTTGGCGATTTCCATCAACCACTTGGCGTTCGTGGAGCGTGAGTGGATCAGTGTCGGCAACCGATAGGTGGGCACGAGCGGGAATTCTCCTGCGTTACGATCCATCTCGGATTCGTGGACATGGCTCTTGATGTAAGCGGGAAGCGCGTATTCGGGCCACTTCCAGTCCACCAACGTCTGCGAGTAGAGTTCCTGCTTGCGGGACGGGGTTGGGAAGCCGACACGCTTCCCTGATTCGGCCTTCACGCCCACGACTTCCCCGCCCTTCTCGACCAGCCCCGAAGCGGCGATCTTGCCGTTGACTTTGGCAAGGTAACGCTTGTAATTGTCGTTTTCAACCGCGTAGGCACCATGCCGCTGCATGTACTCCAGCGCCGAGATGCCCTCCTTTTCCGCAACCTCCGGGAGTCCGGGAACGCGCTCGAAGATGTACTGATAATACTCGTCAATCGTCATCTTCTCGTCTGCACGGTAGGGCGACTCGAAATATTTGCGGATGCCGAGCGAACCATCCGGGTCCACCCGCCACGAGAGTTCGATCCAGAACTCGTCTTCCTCCCAAACCTCACCCGGATTCGCTTCGTAGGTGAACGTGACCGGCTTGCCCTGCCGACGCAGGAATTCGCGGTGGACGGGTTGCCGGAAGCCGATCCAAAGCCCGGAATGCGTTTCGTAGCTCACCAAGTCATGTCGTTCGGAAGCATGTCCGACGGGCAGGACATAATCAGCGAAAAACGCAGTTTCGTTCCACGTCGGAGTCAAGGCGGCGTGGAGTCCGATCAGCTTGGGATCGCGCAACGCCTCGATCCAACTGAAACCGTCCGGATAGGTCCAGACCGGGTTGAAGACACGAGTGAAGTAAACCGCGAGCTTGCCGCGTCCCTCCTTGAGAAAGTGCGGGAGCAGGAAGCTCATCTCGTAGTGCGAAAGCGGGTACTCGTCCGGAAAATGCAGTTCGTTCCACGTCTTGTGGGGCGGTGCGGGATTCGGGACACTCGGATGGAACTTGCCCCACGAATTGGGGAGCGTGCCGCCGAAGGTGCCGACACTTCCGGAAAGCACGTTGAGAAAATGCAGGCAGCGGGCNACCTGCCAGCCGCCAAGGTTGCCACTCGCCGCGCTGCGCCAGACGTGCGCCGCAAACTGCGNGCCTGCCGCGCCAATGCGTCGGGCGACCTCGATGACGGTCTTTGCCGGAACACCAGATTCCGCCTCGGCGAATTCCGGAGTGTAGTCCGCGTAGTGTTCCCGCAGTTTCTCNATGAAGTTCTCGAAGATCGGTTCGGCATCCGAGTGATCGGCTTTCAGCCAGTCCTGCCAGTTGGTCCACTCCTTGAGGAAGGTTTCGTTGTAAATCCCCTCGTCAAGCATCACNTTGGCCACGGCGAGCAGCACCGCCGCCTCGGTTCCGGGACGGGTGGGCATCCAGTAGTCGGCTCGGCTTGCGGTGTTGGAAAGCCGGATGTCCATGACGGCGATCTTCGCGCCCTCGTTTTTCGCCTCNATGATGCGCTGGGCGTGGGGATTGAAGTAGTGCCCTGCCTCAAGGTGCGAACTGATNAGCAGGATGAACTTCGCGTTCGCGTAATCCGGAGCAGGGCGGTCGGCCCCGTGCCAGATCGCATAGCCGAGCCGCGCTCCGGCAGAGCAGATGTTGGTGTGGCTGTTGTGGCCATCCACGCCCCAAGCGTTCAAGACACGCTCAATGTAGCCCTCGTGTCCGGGGCGCCCGACGTGGTAAACCACCTCGTCCTTGCGTTCCTCTTGAATCGCCTTGCGGATTTCGGCGGCGATTTCGTCCAACACCTGATCCCANCCGATGCGCTCCCAGCCGCCCTCGCCGCGTTTGCCCTTGCGNTTGAGAGGGTGAAGGATGCGGTCNNTGTCGTTGATCTGGTTGATCGTCGCTGGTCCCTTTGCGCAGTTGCGGCCTCGGCTTCCAGGATGGTGGGGGTTGCCTTCGAATTTGCGGACCTCGCCCGTTTCCTTGTCCATGTACGCAAGCAACCCACAACCCGCCTCACAGTTGAAGCAGACGGTCGGCACCAACGAGTAGCGNTTGGTTTTGCCAGTGGCCCAGTCNTTCGCCTCATACTCGGCCCAGTCGTCCCANTCCTCGTAGGCCGGGAAATTCGCGAGGTCNGGAGATNCCGATNCGACCGGTTTCAGGTCATGNTCGGNGTGCTTGTCCGGNAGCTTGGGAATGATCCCCAANTTNTCGGCNGTGGATTCGATCCAAGAGGGCTTGAANGCGTGGGACATGATTCAACTCAGCGAAAGCAGTTGCGGCACTTGCACCCACAAGCGGATCAGGTACCAAAGGCCAATCAGGGAAAGCAGAGAGGCTCCGGCNAACGCGAAAGGCGAAGTGGNAANCANCAGNANCACCAGNGGCAANAGGGTGCCCAGCACCACNCCGGAACCCCAGAAGATGGTCTTGAACGGCCCCTTTGTGATCATCTCGACCACACGGTGTGCGTCTTCGGTGGGGTGTGGAGTCGCAAGTTCTGCGACCAAAANCACCAGTTGCGCGACCAAGCCCCATGCCAGCACTGTCGCCATCGTTCCGGAGATCGCGCTCATGGAGTCAAAGGCGAGGCTGAGAATCAGCCAAACNCCCGGACCTCCGATGACTGCGTGAATGATCATGTGCAACACAAGCAGGGGGCTTTGCCAGAAATCCCGGCCCTTGGCCTGCGCGAACAGGAATGCGGTGTAAACCGAGGTCAGCACGGCGAATATAACCAACAANCCGTCGAGGCCGCTGCTNAAGCTCCCNAGGTTGGAATAACCCGTCAACCCCAGCACAAGCTGGAGGGTCAGCAAGCCGCCGAATCCAGTGATGATGTAGGCTCCCTTCACCAACCACGAAGTCCAGTGCGGTCGCAGCAAAACGTAGAGGAAGCGCTTCGGCTGATCCAAATCTTTGACGAGCAAGGCTCCGGTCAGGCCGAGGAACACTAACCCCATCAGCACGGAGGCGGTCATTGTGGATTCGCTCAGATGATCCCAGTCCAGTAAGTGAGAGAGGAAGGGGAAGATCACGGCTCCGGCAGCGACCGCTTTGGTGAGAATGTAACCCGCGACCTCCCAGCCCCACAGCACTCCNTTCGAGGGAGCGTCATACACCCGTCGTGCTTTGGGGGCGCGAACGGTTGTCGCTGAGGTGTCTTCCTTGAGCCGTTCCTTGATNGAATCCAGNGCCGCCGAGGCCTCNCCCAGAATATCGGCAAAGGGATTCGTTCTCAAATCANTGCGAGAAGCATGGTGCCCCACCCCACGGGTTTGGGTGCTCCAGTGATAAGCGTTTTCCTGTCCGGCTTCTCCCGGAGTTAGCGAGGCTTCATCGCCTTCGATATAGAACAGATTCGGGCGGGTGCCCTTCTCCGGCTTCCGGACGGTCACCNGCTGCTGCGCCACCAAGTTTGCAATCTTGGACTGCGGGTCGTCAAGGTCTCCGGAAATGATTGCCTGTGTGGGACAGACATTGACGCACGCCGGTTCTAGTCCGATTTCCACNCGATGTGCGCAGTAGTTGCACTTGGCAGCGGTGTGGGTTTCCGGATCGATGTAGAGCGCATCGTAAGGACATGCCTGCATGCACGACTTGCAGGCGATGCAGCGGCGGTTGTCGAAATCGACGATGCCGTCCGGACGGGTGAACAGGGCTTGCGTNGGGCAAATCTCNACACACGGCGCATTCTCACAGTGATTGCAGCGCATCACCGAGAAAATCCTGCGGGTGTTTGGAAAAGTNCCTTTCTCGATGTACTTCACCCAAGTCCGGTTCACTCCGACCGGAACGTCATGTTCGGATTTGCAGGCGACGGTGCAGGCGTGGCAACCGATGCAACGACGGTTGTCAATGACGAAGCCAAAATTCATGGGCAGATTCAATTCGTAAGTGCAACAGGTTGATTGATGCTGGAGTATAGCCGATTCGGAGTCTTGAAGCCAAGACATTTCTAGGGTTGGTTATTGATGTCCATCAGGCTGCGAACGGTCGCGATCACGCAGCACTCGGCGCAGCACTTTGCCGGTTGTAGTCAAGGGGAACTCATCCAGAAATTCAACGAGCCGGGGGTATTCGTGTGCGGAAAGTCGGGTGCGCACCAAGTCTTGCAGCTCGTGCTTGAGCGTGTCGGTGCCTTCGTGTCCGGGATTGAGTTTGATGAAGGCTTTGACGATTTCGCCACGCTGTTTGTCTGGATACCCAACCGTCGCTGCGAGCGCAACCGCCGGGTGCTTGAGCAACTGGTCCTCGATTTCCGATGGGCCGATGCGGTAGCCCGAACTGGTGATGACATCATCGGCGCGTCCGGAGAACCAGAGGAAGCCCTCCTCGTCCATCACGCCCTCGTCACCGCTCCGTGCCCATTCGCCGATAAACTTGTTGCGGGTGCCTTGCTCGTTGTTCCAGTATTTCAGAAAAAACACCGGATCGCCGCCCTGCTTGAAAGCAATTTCGCCCATCGTTCCCGACGGCAGAGGTTGCCCCTCAGAATTAATGACCGCCACCTCGTGTCCGGGATAGGCTCGCCCCATGCTACCGGGCTTGGCAGGGGTGAGCGTCTGACAGTTGCCGATGATGTAGTTCACCTCGGTCTGCCCGAACATCTCGTTGATCTTCACGCCCAGTGCCGCCTCTCCCCAGTGTAGCATCTCTGCGCCAAGGGGCTCCCCAGCGCACATGATGCTTCGTAGCGCCAGTTTGGAGGAGTCGATGCTGGACACCTGCCGAAGGAACTTGAGCGCAGTGGGCGGCATGAAGGTGTTGCGGACTTGGTGCTTCGCCAGCAAGTCGAGGGCGCGTTCGGGATCAAAGCGTCGGAAGCGGTGTGAGAGGACCGGAACCCCGTGGAACCACGCGCAAAACACGATGTTGGCCAATCCGCCGATCCACGCCCAATCCGCCGGGGTCCACGCCAAGTCTCCCGGTTTGGGGCCGAGGTCGTGGGAGAGTTCCCAGCCTGGCATGTGCCCGATCAGCGCCCGGTGCGCGTGCAGTGCCCCCTTGGGGTTTCCGGTGGTGCCGGAGGTGTAGATGATCCAGCATGGGTCTTCGGCGAGCGTCTTGCGCGTTTCAAACGCATCACTGCCCTTGGCAAGCAAGTCCGCCCAGCCCAATTCAGCTCCAGAGACATCGTTGTCCACTTGGATGCGAAACTCCAAATCCGGAAGTTCCGGGGCGATCTCGTCCAGCTTTTCGCGGTTCTCAACATCGTAAACTACGGCTCGCGCCCCGGAATCGGAAAGTCGGTACTTGAGGGCTTCCGGGCCAAAAAGATTGGCGAGTGGCAAGGCGACCGCTCCGATTTTGTAGAGCCCCATGTGGGCGATGCCGGTTTCCGGACGCTGCGGCAGCACCAATCCCACCCGATCCCCCGGCTGGATGCCCAAGGCCACCAGCGCGTTGGCCAGACGGTTCGCCTGCCGCTGGATTTCCCGGAAGGCCCAGCGTTCGACCGAACCGTCGTCCGCGACATGGATAAGCGCGAGGGCGTTTGGATTCTCGGCGTGGCGGTCGCAGCAGGCCCATGCGAGGTTGAAGTGTTCCGGAACCTGCCAGCGGAAGGCGGCGCGGATGGCTTCCCAGGAATCGAGGCGCGGGGCGACGGTGGGGATCATGTTCGGCTCAAGCGGCTTGGGTGGCGACTTCCGGAAAAAGGCCTGCCTTCATCACTTGTCCGGGCAGGGTGGCCTCGAAGAAATCCTGTATCCAGTTGGCGGTTTCCAGCAGGCGGGGCAGGTCGATTCCGGTCTTGCAGCCCATGTTGCGCAGCATGTAGGCGAGGTCTTCGGTGCAGATGTTCCCGGTCGCTCGTGGGGCAAACGGACAACCGCCCAGACCGCCCAGCGAGGCATCGAAACTGCGCACCCCGCCTGTGAGCGCGGCATAGACGTTGGCAAGTCCGGTGTTGCGCGTGTTGTGAAAGTGCATCCCAATCCGCACCGATTCCGGGATCACCGCCCGNATTTNCGTCAGCAGGTGGCTCACCTGCGTGGGCACGGCACAGCCGATGGTGTCGCCCAGAATCACCTCATCGGCCCCCACCTCCACGAGTTGCCGCACCACCTCCACGACGCGCTGCGGGGCGATTTCGCCCTCAAACGGACAGCCGAACACCGTACTCAGAATCGGGACGTAGGGGATGCCGCGCTCNCGCANNCGAGGCAGTGTGTTGGCGAACATTGCAAAACTCTCAGCGCCCGTTTTCCCCTGATTGCGCTGNTTGAAGGTTTCGCTGACCCCNAAGGAGTAGCGGATTTCACCAACCCGCGTTTCCAGAGCGCGATCCACGCCGCGTTCGTTGAGCGCCAAACCCGCGATCACGGTGGACTCCGGCACATCCAGCNCATCCAGCACGGCTTCCGGCTCTGCCATCTGCGGAACGCGCTTGGGGTTGACGAAGCTCACCGCCTCCACCTTGGGCATTCCGGTACGGGCGAGTCGCCCGACCAGCTCGGCCCGTTCCTGCACCGAAAACATGCGCTGCTCGCTCTGCAAGCCGTCTCGCGGCCCGACATCGCACAGCACCACCGCTTGACCATCCATCTTCATTTCCGTCTCTGTGTTCCAATCATTAGACCTGCCCAGTAATATGGCGAACTTTGAGGCCGTGTCCCCCCTTTTGGAAAGGGGGAAGTTTGTTCAGTCGCTATTTCTGGGCAAGTCGACGGCCCAAGTGACGCATTGGCTGGAGCGGTGACTTCTACTAAAATGGCAGATCGTCCGCACCTTCCGGGGGGCGCGAATCGTCACCGGGAGGTGGTGGGCCTTCTGCACCCAAAGCTTTGAGCTGCCACGCTTGCAGCGAGGTGAAGTAGCGGGTTTTGCCCTCGCGGTCGGTCCAGCGCCGCCCCTTGAGGTCAAACTCCACTGTCACGCGCTGTCCGGTGCGGAACTCGTCCAGCACCCCGCAGCGATCTTGGATCAGCTCGAACTTGATGAACTGCGGGTAGTCCGGATTGGTGGCGTATTCAACCACAAATTCGCGTTTGCGAAAACGGTCAGACACCTGCTCGGTGTCGAAAATCTCGATCAGTTCTCCTTCGATTTGCATCAATGACTCCTTGGATGCTTGGTGTTGAAAACACCTGCTAGCGTGACTGAAGTTATGGGTAATTGCAATCCTGATTGCAAAGCTTTTGGCTTCATACCCAACAGTGTGCTGCGTCAAGAAACGCGAGGAGTGTTGTCCTGAATCGAGAAGGATTCAGGAGTCAGTATTCAGGAGTCAGGAACCTCCATTCTGTCTTCTAGTGCCTGACTTCTGGATGCTTTTCCTTGTCCTTGCGTTGAACCCTGCCTCTGTGCCGTGTATAGTTCCCTACACTCGGTTGATCGAACCCCACGCCCATGCAAGTGATCGGATACGGAATATCCCCGGATGATTGGACGGGGTTGATGCAAAGCCTGCGTACCGCCCTGCCCGCCCTCAAGATGCAGGGGCGCTGTTTGGAGCAAGGCCCCCAGACCCCGGATGCGGTGCGGGAGGCTGGAGTGCTGCTGATGCAGGAGGCACCGACTTTGCTGGCGTTCCGCATTTCGGCGTTTCCAACGGCGGATGAGGCGATTTTCTTTGTCCGACAGATGCAGTTCCGTGCGGGCAGCGCCCTCACCACCCTGCTGTTTGTCGCTCCGGAAACCAACGAAGTCGCGGATCTACTGAAACTTGCTCCGGAGGTGCAACTTTCCAACGGCCTCTGCTGCATCCTGACGGACCCCTCGCTGCTGCTCTCCCATCACATCCGCCGCTTCCCCCGCGTTCGTGTGGACGGGGAGGTGCGCAGGCTTGTGCTGCGCGGAACAGGCACAATTTCCGGAACCCTGACGCTGGAGGAACTACCCCTCAACCAGCCGCTCCCGCTGACGGTAGTTGAGTCGGTGGAAACCGCATCCGGAGCCACTGCTACCGAACTCTGGCTCAAGCAGTTTCTTGACCAGCAGTCCCATCCCATCCGTCCTGCCCAAATCCGGGGCCTCCTCCGCGAAGAGCAGGGCTGCTTCCTGTTCCCCGGCGTCCCCCTCAACGCCGTGACCACCCTCAGCGTGGACGACGTGACCATTGGTCATCTTTTGCGACGTGACGGCTTTCAGCCCAGCGCCTACCCCTTTCAGCGTCTGGTGGCCACCTTGCAGGAGGCCGTAGACTCACAGAAAACGGAACCGATACTGACGCCCCCGAATTTTGAGGACTCGGTGCGCTGCCTTAGCACTCTGCCGATTCTCAACGAGTTGACAGAGTCGGTGCTGCTGCGCCACGGCTACCGGGATGTGGCCTCGCTGGCCGAACTGCCCAGCGGACGACACGAGCTGGAATCCG
The DNA here is from genome assembly GCA_002707655.1 of Deltaproteobacteria bacterium. The sequence goes on along the minus strand of PANO01000010.1, from coordinate 2,219 downwards.
GGCTGCTCTGGATTCAACTCACCCCCTTTCCCAACGCGGTGGTGCGCGGTGTGACGCTGGACTGGACGGAGGATTTGCAGGAAGTCGTGGGACTGCTGGACCGACACGCAGAAATCCTGAAACAACACGCTCCCAGACTCACTGGAGGCCCGCCGCTGTCTCGGATTGAACTTGACCAGCAACTCGCTACACTGGAGACTAAGGAAAANCAACTACGGCGTGACCACCAACTTTCCCGGAACCGCGAGCTGATTTACACGCAGGAAGCGCAGGTTCTCCAGAAAGCCCTCCGCCAGTCGCGAAAACTGGAAACGCTGCTTGAGCATGTCCTCGACTGGAATCAAGTGTCGGAGAACCCGGAAGTCTTCCGGAGTCCCCAAGCCCTGCTGCTCTGCGAGGACGAGGACGAAGCCTCGGAGATGATGCGACGGCTGATTCAGGTGGACCGCAAGCGCTGGCTCAACCCGGAGGATTTCCCCGATCCCGAATCCTTGGCTCAGCTAAGCGAAGTGGGCTTGCCTGCTCTGGAATCCGAGTGTCAGGTTTTCGCGACTCCAGAGGCTCGCACTCATTGGGAAATCCTGCTGCGGGCCACAACACACGCAGCGGAATACGCGCAGGCGTTTCACCGCGAGCAGTCCAAAACACAGGAGCGGCTCAAACTGGAACTGGAGGGGCTGGCGATTCAACGCTGTAAACTCGTAGTCCAGTGGCTCCACGGAGTGCTGCTCCGCCTGCTCAAGCGCGACCAAACCCGCTTGCGAACCTGACTTTTTGGTTTTCGGTGGTCGGTTTTCAGTTTTGTTCAGCCTTTTACCTTCTGCCTTATCCTCAGATGATGACCAACTCCCTGCAACACCTCATTCTCACGCTGCACCATTTTTGGACCGAGCAGGGCTGCCTGATCGCCAACCCCTACGATGTCGAAACCGGCGCAGGCACCATGAATCCCATGACCACCCTGCGGACGCTGGGCCCGGAGGAGTGGAAGGTCGCTTATGTGGAACCCTCACGGAGACCCGTGGATGGACGTTACGGCGAGAACCCCAACCGCTTGTACCAACATCATCAATATCAGGTGATCCTCAAGCCGTCTCCAGATGACGTTCAGGAGCTTTACCTCAACTCCCTGCGGACGCTGGGCATCAACCCGCTCGATCACGACATCCGCTTTGTGGAGGACAACTGGGAAGCTCCGACGATCGGGGCGTGGGGCTTGGGCTGGGAGGTCTGGCTGGACGGCATGGAGGTGACGCAGTTCACCTACTTCCAGCAGGTCGGCGGCATCGAGTGCCACCCCGTTTCAGCCGAACTCACCTACGGGCTGGAGCGGCTGGCGATGTACCTGCAAGGTGTCGAAAACGTGTTCGATCTCGAATTCGCCCCCGGCGTCAGCTATGGCGCAGTTTTCCAGCAACCGGAGTTTGAACACTCCAAGTACACCTTTGAGGTCGCCGACACCGATCAACTTGTGCGCTGGTTCAACGACTATGAAACCGAAGCCGGACGTGCCCTCGATGCCGAACTGGTCTTTCCCGCCTACGATTACATTCTCAAATGTTCGCACACCTTCAACCAACTGGACGCTTCCGGGGTGATCAGCGTTTCTGCACGAGCGTCCTACATTGGTCGGGTCCGGACCCTTGCCCTGCAAGCCGCNAAACTCTTTCTCGAAAGCCGCCGCCTCCTCGGATTCCCCCTCATGCAAGACCGCGACGCTGCCGCCCGCTGGGCGGAATCGCTGGCGCCCAAGGCGAAGGCGGCTTGAATCAAATGATGAGATCTTCTTGAAGACGGCTTTTCCAAGCCGGAAACACTCGAAGCGTTACGGACTGAAAGGAGCATGATGCAAAGATTCGAGAAAACCGTCTTTGTGCCTTTGGACGAGGAAGAACGGGAACTGATAGAATCCATTGAGCGCGACCAATGGGTTCCGGTCAAGGATTTCAAGACCGAGCAGCAGAAGGCGGTGCAGGCAGCACGAAACACCCTCAAAAAAGACAAACGCATCAACCTCCTCTCGCAAAGGGACTACCATCAAATCCAGATCAAGGCCATTGAGGAAGGCATGCCCTACCAAACCCTGATTGCCAGCATCGTCCACAAGTACCTCAACGGCTCTTTGGCCCCACACATTCAGCAAGCAAAGGACGGCTGAGAAAGGTACTTTCCCCAGTCACACTTTGGGTAGCGCGGGAGTGAGGGGCATGTCCATGAAC
>PANO01000009.1 GCA_002707655.1 Deltaproteobacteria bacterium | reverse complement strand
AATAGAACCACCTGTGCTACACTGGGTAGGCACGACCAAGACAGGAAGCCCCAGTGATCCAGCCACGCCAAGATTTCCCGCCACCGCTGCATGTTCAAGACGCTCAAGCCCTCCCCTAGTTTGAAGCATCTGCATGTCAAGTTCCAACAATCGTTCATCCAAGGAAGAAGGAGGCTCGCTGCTACGACTGCTCGAGATTCTTGAAGGGATTGCACAAGCCGACCGACCGCAGTCGGCCACCGACCTGAACGAAGTGCTACGGTACCCCAAGGCCACGATTCACCGCCTCTGCGGGGTGCTGGAGCGCGAGGGCTTTTTGGAGCGGCAACTTGACGGCAAGCGGCTGGTGCCCGGCCCCAGACTGGCCACCTTCGTGCAGGGGGTGCTGAGTCAGGAGCGCTTTCGCATTCCCCGCCACGCAATTCTGAAACGGTTGTCTGAAGAGATTGGGGAGACTTGCAACATTGCCTTGCCGCGGGGCAGCGAGATGATCTATTTCGACCGTGTGCAAACCCATTGGCCCTTGCAGATGCAACTTCCGGTGGGTTCGGAGGTGCCACTCTACTGCACTTCGGCGGGCAAGATTTATCTGAGTTCGCTTTCCAAAAAACGGCGGACGCTGGTGGTGCAACGCCTCACACTAGAACCACACACCCCGCAAACCATCACGGATTCTGCCGTCCTAGAACAGGAACTGGAGATCATCAGCAAGCAAGGCTACAGCACTGACAAGGAGGAATTCATTGAGGGCATGGTCTGTGTGGGGGTGCCCATCAGCGATGAGCGCAACCGACTCTTTGCCACGCTCTCCTTCCATGCCCCCACCTCTCGAATGTCTTTATCAGAAGCAACCACATTTGTGCCCACCCTGCAAGATGCGGCAGAGCAACTGGCCCAACTGCCCGCGCTGGATTGAACCCCGAATCAATTTTGCTCGGATGCCTGCGCGAGCGCAATCGCGGAGACAAGAAAAATATCCTCACTGCGGCATCCCCGTGAGAGGTCGTGAATGGGCCGCTGGAGTCCTTGCAGCAACGGCCCCCACGCAAAATAGCCGCCCAATCTTTCGGTGATCTTGTAGGCGATGTTTCCGGCGTTGAGGTCCGGAAAGACCAGCACGTTCGCTTGCCCACCCAGCACGCTGTTTTCGAGCTTCCGTTCCGCAATTTCTGGAATGATTGCCGCATCAAACTGCAACTCGCCCTCGTGCAGCAGGGCACTATGGCTCTCCCCGAAAATCTGCACGGCTTCGGTCACTTTGTCCACGAGCGGATGCCTGGCGCTGCCCTTGGTTGAGAAGGAGAGAAAAGCGACCTTTGGGATTTCTCCAGTGAGTTGCTGGTGCGTGTTCGCGGCTTCCGCGCCAATTGTCGCCAACTGCTCCGGAGTCGGATCGGGAATCACTGCGCAATCGGCGTAGGACAGAGCGTGGGAGCCGTCCGGGGCGATCATCAAAAAGCTGCTCGACACCCACTTGGCTTCCGGTTTCACCCCCACCAGCCGAATCGCGGCACGGATCACATCTCCCGTCGTGTTGGTTGCGCCCGCGACCATGCAATCCGCCTCGCCGAGTGCCACCATCAGTGCGGCAGTGTGTAGCGGAACTTTCAGGAATGCCTCCACCTGTGCGATCGTCCAGTCCTTGGCAAACTTCTGCACCGCTACCCGCTCCTGACACTCCGGACGCTGGGCCAGTTCGGGGTTGACCTCCACCACCGTGATTCCGGACTGCCGGAGTTTGGCGGCGGCGGCGCTCATGCGGGGATCGGCTTCAGGCAGCGCCAGCACTTTCCCGGAGTGCCGGGCGCGATCGAGGATGCGCTCAAGGTAGGGATTGGTTGTGGGCATGGTTGTTTTGAGAATCCAAGGTCCAGTAAATCACGAGACGGCTCCGCAACAACCTACCACATTACCCAAGAATGGTACTANGGTTACAGGAAATTGATCCAANCTTTCGAATCTTGCGGTTACGCTAGAATGTGCTAACCTTTCACGAATTGCANCAATTTGATTCGNGGGTTCAATNCNCCACAAAAAGGATGCCATGAGTACAATGTCGGTGCACGTCGGAGAGCAGTTCTATAACGATGCTAGAGTCATTTCAGAGGTACAAACGCGCTCCATCGACCAGCAAATCGAANATTGGGGGAAGATCGGGANGATCGCCGAGGGCAACCCTGACCTTTCCTATGCGGCCATCAAAAGCATCTTGATCGGGATGNAGCAATCCAAAGCGGGTGGATTATGCCTTTGGCGGAGGCGGTCAATGAGGGTTCCGGAGAACCTCCCTGTTCCNCACTCAAAAAAGAGGACTTCGCCGCTCTCAGGTTCGTGAATTGGANCAGNAAATTCAGCGAATTCTGGAAAATCNNGAACTCGGAAAGCCGGGTGAAGAAGAACTGGAAGCCGTGTACTACCATCGCTACAACGGAAAATACGGTCGCATGTTGCTGGCGTATCAGNCTTTGGCAGACGAACTCCGGTTGCTGGTGATCGTGCAAATCTCCTTGAAAATTTAGAGGCGGGGCACTCGCGNACTTCTTAAAACCCAACAACTCCACGGAGCCTACAGGATTGGCACCATCCCCTGAAACGAACCATGACTTCCGATGACCCGAAAATCGGCATTGCAGGNGGGGCCGGCCCCTATGCCGGGCTCNACCTTGCGCAAATGCTGTTGGAGGAAACCATTGCAGAGCAGGAGCAGGATCACCTGTCGACCGTGTTGCTTTCGACCCCGGAGCAGATCGAGGACCGCACCCGCTTTTTGCTAGGCGAAGCGACTGTCAATCCCGCCCATGTGCTTTTCCGGAACGTGAGGGATTTGGAGTCGTTGGGAGCCTCTGTTGTCGGGCTTCCCTGCAACACGGCTCATGCTGCGAAGATTTGGTCGGTGCTGACCCGCAAGCTGGAGCAGTCCGGCTGCCGCGTCCGCCTGCTCGACATGATCGCGGAAACAGCAGATTTTCTGCGGGTGGAATGTCCAGAGGTGCAAACCGTAGGGGTGCTTTCCACGATTGGAACGTGGCGGGCTGCATTCTACCCGACCTTGCTGGAAGCGCAGGGCTACCGTGTGATGGTGCTGGAGGAAACCCAACAGCGCGAGCTTCACGAAGAGGCGCTTTATCACCCCAAACACGGCATCAAGGCACAGGCCCATCCGGTCACGACTCAGGCCCGTCGTGTGCTGCTCGATGGAGTGCGCACCCTCGAATCGCAAGGCGCAGAAGCCGTGATCCTTGGCTGCACCGAAATTCCCCTCGGCCTTCCGGAACGTCGGCTCGGAGCAACCTACCTCGTCAACCCCGGACGCATCCTCGCCCGTGCCCTCATCCGCGAATTCCAGCTTGAGCGGCTACGACCTTGGAGTTGGGAGTGACGATTACCGGATCCCCCCTGCCCTCGCCATTATATCAAAAATTCATGCTGCTGAGTGCTCCGGATTGAGCAGAGCAGAAAAAAATTATGCCCAAAACTCATCAAGTGATCATCGCTGGAGCCGGACCCGTCGGGCTGGTGGCCGCATTGGCACTGGTGCAGCGCGAGGTGTCCGTGCTTGTGCTGGAGGCCGAGCCCGGCTTGACCCGCGACCTGCGGGCTGGTTCGTTTCATCCGCCCACTGTGGAAATGTTGGACACGCTTGGTGTGGGAACTCCTATGCACAAAGCGGGGTTGAAGGTGCCCGTCTGGCAATTCCGGGATCGACTGGAGGGCGTGGTTGCCGAATTCGACCTCGGATTGCTGCGGGAGGAAACCCATTTTCCGTACCGTCTGCACCTTGAACAACACCGACTGACTCCGATGCTGCTGGAACGCCTCCAGACTTATCCGGAGGCGGAGGTGCAATTTTCTGCAGCCGTGTCCAAATTTACACAAGACTCCAATGGAGTCACCGTCACGGTCGAAACCGCAGGAGACCGACAGGAAATCCGAGGCGAATGGTTGCTTGGCGCAGATGGCGGACGCAGCTCGGTGCGTCGAGAAACCGGCATCGAGTTCGAGGGCTACACATGGCCGGAACGTTTTCTTGTTGCCAGCACCACGCGGGAGTTGGGCGACCACGGTTTTGCGCACACCGCCTACATTGCCGATCCCGACCGCTGGGCAGCGGTCTTCAAGGTTCCTGACGAAGGCCCGCCCGGCCTTTGGCGCATTGCTTACCCCACCGATCCAGAAATCCCGGAAGCAGAAGTGCTGGCTTCCGATGAAATCCAGCGGCGCTTAGAGGAACTGTTTTCGTTTGGGGGGACATTTCCGCTCAAGTACCGCAGCACCTACCGTGTTCACCAGCGCGTCGCCAAGCAATTCCGAAGCGGGCGTGTGCTGCTGGCAGGTGACGCCGCCCACGTCAACAATCCGCTCGGGGGTTTCGGACTCAACGGCGGCATCCACGATGCGGTCAACCTTGCGGAAAAACTGGCAGAGGTGATCCACCTGCGGGCAGATTCGGAATGGATGGATCGCTACGAGGTACAGCGGCGCACCGTCAATGTTGAGTACGTTCAAGCCCAGAGCATCCGCAATAAGCGCATGATCGAAGCTCGTGATCCTGCTGTTCGGAAAAAGAATCTTGCAGAAATGCAACAAATCGCCGTAGACCCGCAACGCGCCAAGGCGCATTTGCTCAATACTTCTATGATCAACTCCGTCCGGCGAGCAGCGGCATTGTGATGAGGGTTAGTCGTGGCGTTGCTCCCGCCACAGTCCGAGTTTCTTCTGGCTCACCTGATCGGAAAAAGAAAACAGCACCACCTCTCCCTCTGTTTCGTGGGCATACGGATACCAGCCAGGAATGACAAAATGATCCCTCGGTCCCCACTCAATCTCGGTTTGATTTTCNCCCTCACCGACCACGGTGCGTCCGGTTCCCTCGACCACCGAGAAGATCTGATGTTCAGTGGTTTGGTAACGTTGACTCTGGAAGTTCTGGGGCAGTCCGTGCAGGAACGCCGAAATCGTCGGCATNACCGAACCCCCGTCCATCGGGTTGCGGTATTCCAACTTGTAGCCGTGCCACNGATTGGGTTTCCGCGAGGCACACAATTGCTCCAAGGCGGGGCGCGTTTGAGAATAAGGGTATGAGAACAACGGAGATGCAGGATCGGTCGGTTCATCATCAACGGCCCGCAGATTAGCCCCATAGCGGGCATTGCACGTTTNGGGAGGGCGAGTGGTGGGGTAGCGCTCTTCAGGGTAATTTTCTCCAAAGGTNGCTCCGAAAAAATGCGCCTGCGGGATGTCAAGTCCGTCAAGCCAGACCATCGCCCCTACGCCCTCATGTCCGTGATCGTGCCATGACCACGACGGGGTGAGAATAAAATCACCTACGCTCATGTAGGCGCGTTCGCCATCCACCGCCGTGTACGCCCCTTCTCCCTCGAGGATAAACCGCAAGGCCGCCGGAGTGTGCCGATGCGCCGGTGCGACCTCGCCCGGCAGGATGAGTTGCAGTCCGGCGTAAAGCGTGTCCGCGGTACGGGCCTCGCCTCGCAGCACCGGGTTCTCCAAAATCAACACTCGGCGTTCCGCTTCCTTGGCACTGATGATGGTTCCGGATTCCATCAAAAATGGCCGCACCTGCTCGTATTGCCAGAGGTGGGGCACCGCCCGCGTGATTGGTTTAGGAGCCACCAAGCGGTGAATCACCTCCCAAAGCGGGGCGAGTTCTTGTTTGTCGATGCGGCTGTAAAACTCCGCTANTNCTGGGTTCGGTGAATTTTCAGGTGTGTCCATGTTTTGCTCACTATTCAGGTGGAGAGGCTGTAGGAAAGAATCATTTACAATGTGCANATGCGAACCACCTTCAGCCTAAGCCTAAACANCTTCAATAGCTACCTCACAGCGCNTTTTCCANTAACACCAACAAGTCTGCGGCATTGGCAGGTCGGGGGTTGGTTTGGCAGAGGTGATCCTTGGCGGCAACAGCGGCAATTTCTGGCAACGAGTCACGGATTACTCCAAGCTCGGAAAGTCGGATCGGCAGTCCCAATTTCAGGATCAAGGCTTGCGACCACTCCGCCAAATTCATATGTGCNGGCAATTGCAACACTTGCCGTAGCCGTGTGTATTTTTCTTTGGCATGGCTGGCGTTGAAGCGCANCACATGCGGTAGCAGGACCGCATTGAGTGAGCCGTGATGCAAGCCCAGTGCACCAAGGGGATGCGAAAGTGCGTGAATCGCACCCAACCCTTTCTGGAAGGTCATGCCGCCCTCAAGCGAGGCCATCAGCATTTGCCAGCGTGCTTCGCGGTTTTGTCCGTCAGCAACAACCGGCTCCAGCCAAGATTCGGATCGCACCACGCAGTCGAGTGCAATCGCTTCGGCAGGTGGATTGTTGCGGGTTGAGAGAAACGATTCAATGCCGTGGGTGAGGGCATCCACTCCGGTCGCGGCGGTCATTTTCGGAGGCAGCGTCAGCGTTAACTCAGGATCGCAAAGTGCACAATCTGGGATCAACTTTAGGCTAACACAGGCGCTCTTGCTNCCGTCGTTCAGAGTGATCGAACAGGCCCGTCCGACTTCGGATCCAGTTCCAGCCGTGGTGGGAATGGCAATCATTGGAGCGACAGTTCTAATGCGTTCGCTACCCCCGCCAAGAATTCCGTAGTCGGACAAGACNCCCGGGTGCGTAGCTAGGAGCGCTACTGCTTTTGCCAAGTCAATTACTGAACCTCCACCCAGTGCCACCAGTCCATCGCATCCTTCCTGACGATACACCTCCAGCGCATCCAGCACCGCCGCTTCCGTGGGATTTCCGGGGGTGTCGGTAAAGACCGGGATTCCCGGATACAACGACAAGGCTCGCTCAACAAGTCCGGCAGCTTGCACTCCGGGGTCAGACACAAGCAGCGGACGCTTCAGGTTGAGCAACGCCAGTTCGTTGGACAACAGTTCCAATGCCCCGAAGTCAAATTGAATGCGGGTGAGGTAGTGAATCAACACCGAAGATCAGCCGTACATCGTGTTTGGCAGAAACATTGCGATGTCGGGGAACAACACGAGAATCAACAACGCAAACCCCATGGCAATCCAGAACGGAAAAATTCCTTTGAAGATGTCATTCAGTGGAACGCTCGGTGCGATACTCTTGACGACAAAGACATTGACACCGACTGGTGGGCTGATCAGGCCCATTTCCAGCACGATCACCATCAACACACCAAACCAAACCATATTGAAATCAAGCTGTTCCAACACCGGCTGGACCAGTGGCAGTGCCAGCACTAGGATTGCAAACCCTTCTAGAAAAGTGCCCAGCAGCACGAAAAACACCAGAATGATCGTGAGGGTGACAAAGCGATTCGGGCTGATCTGCATCAGCAGGTCAAGCAAGGCATCAGGGATACCGGAGAGTGCAACGAACGGTGTGAACACGAAAGCACCGATCAGGATCAGGAATGTTGTCGCAGTCGAACGCAATGTTTCCATCAACACGCCTGAGAGGCTCTGCCATGTGATTGTACGACGTAAAAGAGCGACTATGAAGGACAGGATTGCACCGATCCCCGCAGCTTCGGTTGCCGAGAAGACACCGCCATATATTCCGCCGATGGTGATGAAGATGATGCCGATGATCCACGATGCCCGCCCTAATGCGAGAATCCGGTCTCGCATCGGCATGCTGGTTCCGGCCGCTGGCCCCAACTCAGGTTTCACGCTTGTCACAATGACAATGACCAGAACGAACAACCCTGCCAGCATGATTCCCGGCAGCACGCCGGCCATGAACAACCGACCAATCGATTCCTCNGTCAACAGGGAATAGATCACGAAACCCGCCGAGGGCGGAATGAGGATGCCGAGCGTCCCTCCTGCCGCAATGGCTCCAGTCGCCAGCTTGTCGTCATATTTGTAGCGCTGCATCTCGGGCAAGGCAACGCGGCCCATCGTCACCGCCGATGCCAGCGACGAGCCTGACAGCGCTGAGAAGCCGGCACAACCGATGATCGTTGATGAAGCCAACCCGCCTCGCCAATGACCAAACCAAGCATACGCGGCATCATAAAGATCGCGACTCATTCCAGAGATACCTGCCAAGTTTCCCATCAGAATGAACAACGGCAGGATTGTCAACGACAGCATGTGCGGAATGTGAAATGTCTCGCCTGCCAAAGTGGGCAGGGCGCCGCGCTCGTTCAGCACAAGGTGTCCAACGAAGCCAACCAGCATCATTGCTGTCGCTACTGGCATACGCAGTGCCAGCAAGACGAAAAGTGCAACGAAGCCTATGACCCCGATGTCGATATCGGACATTGCTAATTGTTCTTTTCGTTTGGATCAATAGGATCGCGGAAATGCCTTAGTCCGTCTACAAACTCTGCGATGAGTACAAGCCCGTAGGCTCCCAGCCCAAAGGCCAAGATGATGTAGAACGGCTTAAACGGAATCGCCAAATTGGGCGTGAAGTGGCCACAGCGCAGACCACAATTTCCTTGCACAAGCAACGCATAGACGGTGACTGTGGTGATACCAATCCCGAGCAGGCGCACAAGGACATCGGTCCATCGAGTGACCCTGCGCCCGCCGACTAGGTTCAAGACATCAACTGCGACATGCGCACCTTCCCGACCTCCATACGCGAACGAACAGGCGACGGTCGTCAGCAGCACCATCTCTGAGATGTCGTAGATGCCAAAAATGGGATCGTTGATGATATAGCGGAACACCACTGCAACTCCGGTAATGCCCACAAGGCTCGCCATTGTGAACGATCCTATGTAAGCGACCCACTTGACCATGCGGTCAACATAATAAACTGCATGGTCAGAAGTGTTTGGAGATCGTTTCACGAAAACTCTTACAAAGGCTGGGTAATGAATTGGGCTAGTTGTCGAGTCCGCCCATCGCCTCAATCACCTGAGCACCAGTTAAACCCGGCCGCAAGGTTTTCTTCTTGTAGGCTGTAATGGCTGGTGCCATGGCAGCTTGGAACCGCTTGACCTCGGCAGCAGACAGGGTGATCAGTTTGACGCCGTTGCCAGCAGCGATTTTGAGCCCCCGCTTACCAGCAGCGTCATAGCCNTTGCCGCCTGCNCGCGACAGATCCGGACCACTGGCCTGCTCAACCCACGCCTGCTCTTTTGCGGAAAGGTCATTCCACACCTCTTTGTTCATCAGCAGAAAGAAGGCTGAGACCGAGGGCGGCAGGTTGACNGTAATGTGGTTGGCAGGTTCCCAGAGTTTGAATGAACCAATCGCGCTCGAGCCAATGTGAATCGCGTCAATCGTACCGTTTGACAGATTTTGATGGATCACATTGACGGGTTGTGCAACGGCACTGGCACCAAGTGCCTCAATGTAGGGAACATCCTGCGCAGAAGTGACGCGAATGATCATGCCCTTGACATCCTCCAGCTTACGCACNGGCTTGTCCTTAGTGATCAGCACCTTGGTTTCATTGGTCCAGATTGCCAGNACCTTGGCGTCGTATTCGGTGTCGATCAGTTTTCTTGCCTTTATCATACGCTCTGTGCCGTCAATGGCATTCTTGGCCAGACCTGGAACGGTGATCGTATTGGTCACCGGGAACAACTGACCTGTGTAGCCCGGCAGGCTAAATGAAATGTCAACCACGCCTTCAAGCAGTCGCGAATACTGCTGTGGAGGTGCTGCGTTGAGTGTCCCGCCCGGAAACAATTTGACGGTCAATTCGCCTCCGCTGATCTTTTTGAGATCGTTGGCAAAGCGCTGGAACACGGCTTTGTTCATCGGGTGCTTGGGACTCATGAAAAAGGAAAGNTTCAGNTGCTTGCCCCAGGCNGGTCCCGCCAGCAGTGCCCATGCAAGGGTTGCCAGCAGCAGAGTGCTTAATACAGTCCACTTCTTCATCGTTATCTCCTTGGTTGATGGTTTGTGGGAAGTCCATGCTTCCCGAGTTATCCCCTTGCGGGGATCGGATATGCCGCAGTTGCGGCACGTTCAGACCTTCTCAATCTGAGCGGGTTTGTAATGCTCCGGAGTCGCTTTTCCGGACTGGTAGCGGGCCAGCGCCTGCTTAGGGGTTTCGAGTTTGTNCTTGGCGGCAAGCGCCTGTTTACGGTCCACCGGAAAGGGTTCAAGGTGATCCGGAGGGGGCATCTGCTCCGCGTGGTAGTAGGCGATCGAGTGCTTGTCCGGATCCAGTTTCTTGTCCAAGTTCAGTTCCCGGCGGTTNGTGCCCTTCGGCTCTACGGCTTTGCCGTCCACCCATTCAAGATCGTACCACCACTTCTTGACAAGATTGATGCGCCCGTTGCCCACCTTGTCGTCGAGATCGGCGATCCACTTGCGAGTGAAGGGCAGGTGAATCGCCATCTTCAGGAAGAGGTCGTGGACGAGCAGCCCTTCGTGGTTGTACGGACAGGTTTTCATGCAGCGGCCACACGCGGAGCCTTTGGGGTTGGTGACACGGTAGCGGACGCAGCGCTCCGCGTCCGGTTTCCACATTTCATAGCCGTTGAACATCACAGTGTCCCCCCAACTGATCGCCTGGCACGGACACTCCCGTGCACACTTGAGGCATTTTTGGCACATGTCCTGAAGTCCGAAATCAATCGGCTGGTCGTGAGCGAGCGGCAGGTCGGTGGTGACCACGATGGACTTGAAGCGCGGGCCGACGAAGGGGTTGAGGACCAGTTCCCCGATGCGGCTCAGTTCGCCAAGTCCGGCATAGAGAACGAGCGGGATGTGCAGGACTTCGCTGTCCAAGTTGGAATGCACGCGGGCGGAGTAGCCTAGCCTGCGGATGAACTCGGCCATTTGTCCGCCGACGGTCGCGCCCCGCAAGTAGCCACGCATGGACTGCGCCCCGCTGATCCAGTCGTCGCCGCTTGCACCGTCCATTGTTTCGTAGCCCTGATCAATGAGCATGACGATAGCGTGGCGGTGTCGGGGTTCGATGGGTTTGCCGTCATCATCGTGTGAGAACCACGCAAAGCGCTTGGCCTCNCAGATGCCNGTGAGGTCCATGTTGAGGAAGTAGGAAAGCGACTTGATCGCCTTNGCATTCTCAATGGAATCGTCCGTGTTTGGTGCCTTTTCCGCAGCGACTTCGCCATNCTGATGCGGCACCAAACCCCGGATCATCGGAACCATTCCCATCGTGAAGGGNTGCTTGATTGCAAAGCGGTCGCGTTCCACCTGCGTCTTTGCTCCAAGNTCCCCCTTGCGTGCCCGTTCGAAAAACGCGGCGCGTTTTGGAACGCGTGGCACCTCGTCCTCCAACACCAGCGTGGTTGGGCGGGGCACCTTGCGGATCGTCTCCATCGGGTGCTGGCTCCAGTGCGAGGGGCGCTGACGGAGCCGTTCACGCTCACGTTCCGGAACTGCCCCGTCCACGCCCCACTGGAAGCGCCAGTCNCGTTCGGGCTTGGTCGGCGTTTCGACGAGGGGCAAGTCCGGCTGCACCGGCATGTCGCAACTCACCACTGCCGTGCCGAATCCAGCTTCCAAAAACGGGTTGNCCACCTGCCCGCCTTGCCAACGGCCCAGCCCGGAGCAGACGGTTAGCAGCTCGTGATCGAGATCTGACTTGTTAGCCGAATGCGATTTGGCGTGCCAGCCGAGGTGTCTGATGTAACCCGCAATGGTGACGGCAATCTCAGCAGCCCTTACAGCCGCCCGCTCGGCCTGTGCATCCCGGAGCCATTCCGCAGCNAGGTTTTCCGGCTCCGGTTCCCGGACATATTCCACGACGATCACGAGCGCNTTGCCGTGGTACGGCGTCATTGTCTCCCCGGACTCCGTTTCNGCGAACCACGCGGCCTCCGGAATCTCACAAGCCCCAACCATCGAGGCGTCCATGAAGTAACTTGCCGCCTTCATCTGTTGAGTGAGATCAAGCGGATCCTCCGCAATTGGAGCTTTTTCCTTGGCGGGGGTTCCGTCCTGCCACTGGTCGAGCAGATCGTTGTAGTCATTTGCAACCTCCGCAAAGCGCAGAGCCGGTTCACTGCGTTTCCGGACAGGGCGGGGCTTGCGTTCAGAGGGAATTCCCGGAATCACCGTAGTGCGTTCCAGCCGCTCCAGCGGATAAGGGCCAAGGTGAACCGGACGACGCTTGTTGGAAAACAGCTTCATGGAATTTTGGGGTCTATGCCATTTCAAGTGGATTTGCTAAGCAACACAACCCATCCGGCTGATGTCGGCAAGTTAGGTGACGCGATGCCTCCTGGGGGAGGTAGCACCGGGTGGCACACCGGTGCTTGCGCCTGCAAAAATCGCTCANCAGGGGGCGTGAGCACGGGTGTGCCGCCCCGTGCTACCAGTCGCTTTTCACCTGTTTCCCGACATGAGCCNTCCACTCAATGTGGCATAGACCCAAATTTTGGATGTGCAGAACGNATGGAGGGATGGGCGATCTCCTCCCTGTGGAAGGGTCAGAGCCTTTTTTAGNACAAGCCATCTACTCCTGTCAATCAACGTTGGTGGGCNGCGAAACTCACCTGACGTTTGCTATTATGGACAGTGTTCTCTGCTAATGCAACAACTTCATAGAACGCTTAGGCTNCAACCGAAGCATCTGCCTCCCGGCGCATGAGGCGGGGCAGNGAGCGTCCGCGTAACCAAGTCATGCCCCAGATTCCNGAGACGANGTTGCCCACGGTGACACCGAGGAAGAGGCCAGGCATCCCCCAGCGCTGCGAGGCAAAGTAGGCGAGGGGAATGGTCAGCGCGAAGAGCCGGGCGAGGTTGATCGTGATCGATTGCAGGGGTTGGTGGAGTCCGCTGAACGCCGAACTGGCGATCATGGTGAGACCGTAGAACCCAAAACTGACGGGCACAGTCCAAAGGTAGGTACGGATGAGTGCCTGCACACTTTCGGAGTCGCTGAACACCGAGGAGATCANGTGGGCGCCAGCCGCGAGCAGGAGACACGCCCCTCCGCCCCAGAGCATGGAGAAACGGGTGCAGTAGGCGAGTCCGGCACGGATNCGTTCGTACAATTTGGCTCCGAAGTTCTGGCCGATGAAGGGCGTGATGATGATGGCGAGGCTGATTGTCCCCAGCATTGCAAGGCTTTCCAAACGGGTGCCCACCCCAAAAGCCGCCACCGCATCTTCTCCAAAACCAGAGGCCATGCGGGTGAGGATGGCATTGGAGATGGGAGGCAGGATGTTGACCAAGGCAGCAGGCAGTCCGATGTAGAGAATGCCACTCCACGAAGCCCACACTTCCCAGAGCCGGGGCCAGCGGATTTCCAGCATGTGGTCCCGGATGCCCAACACCCACAATTCAGCGAGCATCGCGCAGAAAAAGGCGATCACCGTAGCGATGGCCGCACCGCGCACCCCCAGTTCCGGGAAGGGACCGATGCCGAAAATCAGCAGCGGGTCCAGCACAACATTGACTCCGGCGATCACGAGCATGATGAGGCTGGGGGTGAGGCTGTCGCCCGTTGCCCGGATGGCCCCGTTGCCGACGATAGGAATGGCGATGAACACCACCCCGAGGAACCAAGTGTCCATGAACTCGTGGATGATGGGCAACTGCTTGCTGTTGGCCCCGAGGGTTTGGAAAATCGGGTCGATGCTCCAGTAGCCAATGAACGCGACNACGCCCATCAGTGCAACCGTTAGCCCCAGACTGTCGGTCGTCATCCTCCGGACTCGTGCTGGATCGCCCTGNCCGATGCTGTGCGAGACCATCGTGGAGGTGCCTGTGTTGAGNCCAAAGCCAAGGCTCATCACNGTGAGGGTCACGGGGAAGGTGAAGCTGATTGCCGCCAACTCCCGGACCCCGATCATCCCGATATAGAAAGTGTCCACGAGGTGATTCACGATCACGGCGACCANCCCAAAGATCATCGGAACCACCATCCGGAAGAGGGTTTGGTTCACCGGGTCTTGCGTCATGCTGACTTTTCCGGATTGGGGTCGGGGGGAGTTCATTGGCGGAGATGATCGAAGAAGTGCAAACCATCAGTCTAAAGCAATTGGTCGGGCTGTCGAGGGAAGAAATGCAGCAAGGGGTGTCATTTTGGGAACGATAGGCNGCCGCTTTGCACACGCCCTGCATTACNNGGGCGTGATGATTCGACGACACCGGGTTTTCCAGAACTCCACGCTTTTCGCACTTGGCGGCTTCCTGACCGTNCTGCTCGGCACCTTCAATTTGACCGAAGCTGGCGAAATCCGCCGACAGTACCATTCTGTCCGTGCGCTGGGCATGGGCAACGCCGCCCTTGCCCTGAGCTACGACGAAAGCGCGCTCTTCTACAACCCTGCCGGACTTGCCAACGTCAAGACCTTCATTTTTCAGCTTCCCATTGAAGTTGTCTACAACTCGGAAGCATCGAAACAGAGCAGCAACATCACCAGCCTGNTCACCAAGAAAAAATCCCTTGCCGATGTCCTCAGCGACCTCAAGGGCAAGGANATCTACTTTCGGACGCTGCTCGATTTCGACAGCCAGTTTGGGGCCGGAGGCTATGCTCCAAACTACGCACTGGCGATTCCCTTTGGCGACAGGAATTCCGGGTTCACGCTCGCNGCATTTTACGGNGGGGAGCAGACGATCCGCTTTGGAGTTTCCAGCGCTGGCACCCAACTCACCACCGAGAGCCGTCGCGATCACTCCCTCAACCTCGGACTGGGTTTTCCGTTGGCCCAAGGCAAATGGTTACTGGGGGTGACAGCCCAACAAATCGAACGTTGCGACAAGCCATCCGACAACATCTCGGTGGCGAAGGTCACTAATCTCACAGACGCGATTTGNGCTAGTGCGGACCTCCGCAAGGGTCAGGCGCTTCATGCGGGGATTCAGCGGCGTGTGGCCATGCTCGGAGGATTGCGCATCACTTGGGCACTCACCGCGCACAACATCGGCACCCTCAAGTTTTCCCGTAAGTCCGGGGANACGAACCCTGTTGATGTNCCCCCGGAGTACGGCTTCGGCCTTTCGCTCCAACCCAAGCTTGGGCCGATCCGCTGGCTNATNGCCGCCGATCTCCGTGATTTAACGAAAACCCATCCGGACGACACCTCCTGCAAGACCAACAGTTCTTACAGTTGCTGGAAGAAACGGATGCACCTCGGCGCAGAGTTGGGTTTCTTCACGATTGACGAGAGTTCCAGTGTGATCGCCTTCCGCTACGGCTTCAATCAGGGCTATCCCACGAAGGGNATTGAACTCAATCCACTGATCTTCTCAAAGGCCATCAACCTCCAATACGCCGAGTACCAAGTCGAAACCGCGACCCTCTACGGAACTCCGGAAACGCGCAAGGCTCTACGGCTCTCCATGGAATTCTGAGCATCCTGCGCTGCTCTGTCTGGACATTTCACGGCATCTCCGGCTAATCTGAAGTGTTGGCATATTGCCTTCGTTTCAGGCCCTCACAACCACAATCGTCTTATGAAACAACTCTTTTCNACGCAAGGACTGCTCACGATCGTTGCGTTGCTGGGCATCTACTGGGTTTTCTTTGGAGAGGACAAGCAAGAGTCGCGGCGCGTGGCGAGTTCCGGAAACACGGTGATCGGCGTGAGCAACCAACTCAATCCGGAGGCGCTTGCCAAGCTCGGAGTTGATCTTTCCGAAAACCTTGATCCCCAGATCGTACCAGCATTGATGAGCGAGGCTCTCAAGGAAACGACGCAAGCTAACGTCTCCGAGCAAGATTTCCTGCCCACGCTCGCNTCCAACATCTCTAACAAGATTCAGGGAGTCAGCACCATTGACCTCAACGGTGACGGCCTCACCGACCCGGTACTCGTTATGCCGCAGTCGGAACAAAGCGGGGACGAATTCCTCGTCTTTTCGATTCTGGTTCCGGACCCCTCGGAGGTTTCCAGCTTGCCCGCAGGGTCGGATCAGGCTGCGTGGCTGGACATTGCAAAAAACAAATCCATCGAGGTGATGACCGCTTCCGTGGTGAAAAAAGGGGCCGAGGAATTCGCGATGCAGGCGTCACCGAACCCGCAGATGTACAACTCTGCTGGTGCGCCCTACCCGCCCTATTACAGTTACGCGCCAAGCATGACGAGCATCTTTATGACCTCGTTCACTGCATCACTACTCGCGAACTACCTCTTCATGCCGCGCTACCCGATGGGCTTTGGCGGATACATGGGGGGGCCGAGAGCGGTTTCCACGGTGCAGTCGAACCGCAGTTCCCGCACGGCAGGACTCAGCAAGGCCAACGGCTCCAGCACTCCAGCAAGAACCACCAGCGGCAAGAGCGTCGCGGCCAACAAGTTCAAGCCGACCTCGACGAAATCACTGAACAAGGTCAAGAGTTCGCAGTTCCGGGCGGCGANGCGGNCAAAGTCCTCCGGAGGCGGGTTTGGTCAATCGAAAAGCACGAGCAGTTCCCGCAAGAGCTTCAGCCAGCCGACCAAACGACGGAGCTTTGGAACCCCGACTCGGCGACGGCGCAGCTTCGGTTTCGGACGCCGCAGGCGTTGAGTCCGGGCTAGTCCCGCTCCTCCCAAGCACGGAGGCGGGCATCGTAGTCCGCTGGGTTGAGGGTGTGGATTTTGGAAGCGCGGGGGCTGCCGTGCTGGAGGAGGGCCTGCTCGCGCATGCGACGCATTTCCAAGAGGTACGACTGCCCCTNGAAGAGTTCGAGCTGGGAGTCGGAATAGGGAGCATGTAGCCGAGCCTCCCGCTCGATTTTCAAGTGACAGCGAGCGCAGAGTGGGATCAGATTTCCTGGAGCATTGTTTGACGGATTTTCGTCAATGTGGTGCACCTGNAACTGCTGCTCGCCACTACGGATGCTCTGGCAGTCCTGTCCGCAACGGGCGCAGTGGTGGTTGAACAACTCGCGGATGAAACGAGAAATCGTCGTCCATTCCTCGTGATAGCGCTCATCCATGTGGCAAATCCCGCTTTATGAATTGCTCAAATTCCCGTATCATTGTCAAGAAACGCTGCCCTCCGGTTGCCAGAGTACTTTTTGAAACACCACTGTTAGGAACAATATGGCCCTTTCCCGTGACGAATTCATCGACATCCTCACCATCGTCAACTACCTTGCTCACTCCGACGGCGACATGCATCCTGCCGANAAGAAGGTGCTGATTGCAACCTTCAAAGCCGGAGCGGTGACTCCAGAAGAGCAGGGCAGGATGAAGGGCAAGTCCTCACTGGAGGAGATGCTGNAAGAGATCCAAACCGATGATGCCAAGCNGACCCTGATCGACCTGCTCGCGCTCGTGGCCAGTTCCGACGGGAAGTTTGAGGAGGAGGAGCGCGTGGTGATGGTCAAAGTCATGAAGAAGCTGGGAATGAGTCCGGACGAGTACCGTTTCTTCAAGGATGGGCAGGATTTGGACGTTCCTGCCGTGCGAGCCGCCGTCATGGAAATTCTCCGNGACCTCAAAACCCAAGTCACCTCCGGTTAGACCCCACTAACTGCTTTTCCNCGCTTGCTTACGGGGCTTCGGAGGCTTGCTCACAGCCTCCGNAGCGGGTTTCCCGCTTTCCGCCTTTTCCTGCTCAATCTGCTGATGCAGTGACCGCATCACCGTGTGAATCAGTTCGACACTCGCCGTGTCAAACTGTTCGTTGTTCACAACATCAACTTCGTGCACGTTGCACCGGGTCACGCAGTAGTCGTGAATCTTGCGGATTTGCCGATATTGTTTGAGGTAGCGCACTTCCGGACGGTTGGGGCTTTCCTGCGCTCGTGCGGCGAAGCGGGAGCGGTGTTCCTTAGGATTGAGCAAGGAAATCAGCACGGTCACGACATACGCTCCTTCCGGAGGAGACTGCTGGAATTCCAACAGCAACGGCAGCAGATGGACTCCCTCCAAAATGACATTCTGCCGCTCCTTGATGGAGCGGCGGATGGTGGCCCGGATGCCCACGCCCACATGCTGCGCCTGTAGCTGGTAGCCCGCCAGCACNTGCTCGCTGCTCACGCTCCCCCGCAACTTGAGCAGTTCTCCCACCTGNGAGGATGAGGTGTGCAGGGTCGGCAGCAGTTCCTCGGTGAACACCAGCCGCATGATNTCCCGGATCGTGTCCGTGCCGATCACCTTGTGGATGCCCAAACGGGTACCCAGCGTCGTGGCAAGGGCGGATTTTCCGATTCCGGTGCCACCGCCGATGCAAATGATCAATGGTTTCGGCAGTTTGTCCAGTTGGCTGGAAATCCGGTAAAGGACTGTGGTTTCTTCACCATAAGTCCGCAACAATGTCTTCTGGACCCGTGCAAACAACTCTGCCTTCGACACCACCTCCTGTTGCTTCTGGATCAGCCGGGATTCGATGCGCAACGCCATTTGGTAGGCTTTCTGCGGTGGAATGCCGGAAGCACTGATGGAAAACGCAAGCAGTCCTTTGGAGAAGGGTGTGGTGTCTTTGCCTTGACCCACACGGATTTCAAAATCCCCGTGGTGCCACGAGGGTTTCAGTTGNTCGAAGACCGTGGCTCCAAAGTTCTGCCGAATGAGTTGATCGGCGGTTTCCACCAATTTTTGCACTGGAATCAGGGCGTTCTGGCGGAATTGCGCCCGGGTTTCGGTGGCAATCTGGTACGCCTGCTCAAAGGGCAGCCCGCGCTGGATGAGCTTGTGTGCGAGAATCCCCCGGACGTAGGGTTCCTTGGTGTTGTTGGGTTTGATTACCTTCATGGGTGAACTCTCTACGGCCAAGTGTGCTTGCCTGCCCACGCAGAGCATTCCCGCCGGTCGGCATCCACCGTGGCCCAATAACTCGCCCAAGCAGCGGAAGGTCCTACGGTGTCCACCGTCGGTGGCCCTTTGCTAACCATGGCGTCCGGGCGCGGAATTGCCTCGGGAATTCCTTGTCCATTGCCGACGGCGTTGATCGCTTGCAGCAGCAGTTTGCGATTGGCGATGATCGCCTTGTCGGTGGTGCCCAACTGTTCGGTGCTGCGGTTCTGAATCGGCCCCGGAGATTCGACTGCCCACTGGTCGTGAACATTGATGTCTCGGCCCATGCCGGTGTAGGTGAGTTCGCGCTGCTCTTTGGGATCGTAGCCGTAGCGGTTCGTTTTGTTGAGACGCGGCAGGTAGTCCGGCAGTGAGTAGAGTTCCAGACGCTGCTCCCGCATCGTGGCGTGGTCCACGGGGGTGTTAAAGGCGGTGAAGATCGCGTACCAGTAGCTGTGTGTGTCATCCACTGGAACATGCCACTGCGTGATGGTCATGTCGTTGCTCATAGGAATGACGATGGCCTGTGGAAACAGCAGGTTGGTCACCCGGATATGAGTTTGGGAGGCGTTGAGTTCACGCCGGGTGATGAGGCGTAGGCCGTAAGCAGTGCTTTCAACGTCAATCTGGGGCTTGGGAAATTTCCGTAGCACCTTCGTGATCGGAAGGGCCGCGCCACTGGTGTTGTCCCGGAACTGCTGCCCGTAGCCCTCCGCAGCGTCCTCATCCACGAAAAAACGATGCAGGAACGAAGCGTGGGCAGGGTCAATGCCAACCTCCACCGCCTGTAACCAATTGCACTCCAAGAAGCCCTTGAAGGCGAAGGTGAACTCGCCGGGAGCGCTGAAGCAATCAAGCTCCGGAAGTGGAGGTGGATCACCGACTCCGAGATAGGCGAAGACGATGCCGTTACGCTCTTCGCAGGGGTAGGCGGTGTGGCGGATTTTTTCGTGAAAGACACTCCCGGAGGGTTCGGCGGGCTGCTCCAAACATTTGCCCTTGGCATCCAACAGCCAGCCATGAAACGGACAGCGCAAGCCGCCAGCTTCCAAGCGTCCATAGCACAGGTCAGTTCCACGATGCGGGCAGTGCCGTCCGATCAAACCATAGTGTCCGGACTCGTCCCGGAACGCCACCAAGTCCTCGCCGAGCAAACGCACTGCCTTCACGGGGCGTTCGCCCTCCAGTTCCTCCGTCAGCACGGCTGGTTGCCAGTAACGGCGCAGCACCTGACCTCCGGACGTGCCCGCTCCAGTTTGCGTGATGAGCCTGTTCTGTTCCTCGTTCAGCATCTTACTTCAAAAACCCCTGAGCCTGCGCCACGAAGGCCGTGTCTTCCGGATTCTGCCGGATCAGCGCCTGCAAGAATTGCTGGAAAGCTGCTTTATTTTCGTTTTCATAAACGAAAACATCAAGCAGGAAACTGCCGGTATTGTCTTTGTACCAATCGGCCGGGGGGGGATAAGTCCTCCAATCCTTTATGGTGAACTGCAACCCCCCGTTTCTCTGTGCTCGGAAATCATTCCAAACACCCTCCCCAGCATTCCTGCCGTGAAACTTAAAAAATTTTCGGTTTTCCCCGATACGCAGGGTGAGGTTGCGATTGGGTGGTTTGCCAATGCACTCGTGTCTTCGGCAAGTGGTCACTTTGCCAGAGGCAAGTATCAGCACCTGATCCCCCTGCCTGAGGGAGATTTCCGAGGCAGCCCATGGGTACCGGCTCGCATAAACCTTCACTCTCCGATAGTGCTTGATGTGGAATCCCGGATCGTAGGGTGGCAGTTTCAGCGGGTCTTCGCACCCAAAGCTGAATAACCCGCAACTCACCGTGTCCTCACTGGCTTTGACGATGGCCTCATACTGACTCCTGTCCATGCCCCTGACTTGTTGGCTGAGGGTCACATGGACCGTCTTGTTTTCTCCAGCACCAACCTTCACACGAGTTGAGTAGGGCTTGTAGCCCGCACGTCCCACCATGAGATTGTAGTTGCCGGGAGGCAGCTTGAACGCCTTGCCCGTTTTGGCTCGATAGCGGTCGTTCAGAAAAACCGACCCGACCACATTGGCCTCCACATGCAGGGTCGCCTTGCCAGATTTTTTGCCCCAGGCGGACAATCGGCTGCGAATGACGGCGACCTGATTTTTGGCACGGGGTTTGTTTTGGTACTTGTTGATGAACGCCTGATAACGGCCCTTGGAGGGGTTGTACTTGAGCGCGTTATACTCGCGCTTCATGCTTGATTCATCAAAATCCGTGTTTGCTACTGCAACCTGTGTTGCTTTACCGAGGGTGACGCGTGCGGTTTTCTTTTGTCCTGCAGAGAGGGTCACGCGAGTGGAATAACTTTTGTAGCCCGCACGTCCCACCACGAGATTGTAGTTGCCGGGCTGGAGTTTGATTTCGCTTCCGGTCTTTCCCCTGTAGCGGTCGTTGAGATAAACGGAACCCCTGACGTTGGCCTCCACGCGCAGGGTGGTTTTTGCCGTGGTCCTTGTCCCACGCTTGAGGTTGGCGTAGATCGTCTTGGTTTCATTGGCCCTGACGGAAACCCGCGTCTCGTAGGGAGCGTAGCCATACCGGGAAACCCGCAACTGGTACTTTCCGGGCTTGAGCGTCAGAGGTTGCTTTCCAGTCTTTCCCTTGTACACGTCATCCATAAAAATCGAGCCGACGACGTTGGCCTTGATGGTCAGTAGTGAACGTTTCGTCTTGGCTTGGAGGGCGGCGAGTTTTTCCTGTCGTTGGCGTTCCTCCTCCTTGCGCTTGGCCTCGGCGAGCTGCTGTTTTTCCGCTTCGAGGCGTTGGCGTTCGGCTTCGAGCTTCTTGGCTTCCTCGGCGAGTTGCTTTTCTTCGGCTTGGGCCTTGGCCTGCTTGCGCTCCAGCATTTTGAGCTTGAGCCGGGCGAGTTTGGTGCGCCGACTGTCCGGGAACTCCTCGATAAAGAACTGGAGGTCTTCCAGATCACCTGAATCCTTCACCATCTCCCACGCTTCGGCATCCAGCCCATGCTCCGGTTTTGGAGATTGGGCAGGCGTCGCAACAGCAACCACCGGTTCCGGAGCGGCCTTTCGTAGCGCAAAGACAAAATCCCCCTGATTGAGGAGAGGATCGTTGAGCTTGCCGTACTGCGGGGTCTGCTG
>PANO01000008.1 GCA_002707655.1 Deltaproteobacteria bacterium | reverse complement strand
CGCGCTCAAAACGTGAGCCAGCGTTGCCGCACCGCGCCGCTAGCCCGGAACAACTCCTCCCAGAAGATTTGGTGTTTCTGGGCCTTGTCCGGTAATTTGAAAGGAAACTCCCGGTAGTACACCTCCAAGTCCACCTGATCAAGATCCAGTGGTGCCAGAAACGGTGCTAGGGTCAGCATGATCTCGAACTTGCTGGTGTTGTAGTGAGAGAAGGCTGCGGTGTGTTCCATGAGATCGGAGAGCAGGATCAGTCGTCGCTGGGGGACTCTCCAGGTGAAATCCGGGCGGCGCAAGACTTTCAGAAGCGATTGGTAAATGGGGGATTGCGGGGCGACTTGGGCTCCAGTGAGGTCAAGGATGACCTGATCCAGCGGTTCCTCAAAGCGTCGCTCAAAGAACCGCTGCACCTGCTGAGGATTTTCGTAGAGTAGGTTCGCGTCCTCTCTGTGTCCGGGACTGCACATTGAAAAGCGCTGATCTTCGAGGACTCCGGTCGTGTCGGTGACGGTGAAGACAGAGAGCTTGGCGTGCGGGGGCAGCGCAGCGCGCTCGCGGAGCAGGAGTTTCCGGAAGATCACCGATTGCAAGGGGGTGAGCGGATCGGTACGATCCACCAAAATCAGCACATGTGTCTGGAGAGGAACTTCTAGCAGACAAAGGGTTTGGGGATCATAGGCTTTAGAAAGGAAGCGGGGGATTAGGGCAATGACCAGCACAAGCAACGTGCCGAACCCCAGCAGGGCGAAACCAAGGATGGTTTGCTTGTGCTTCCGAGCTTTGGGGGTCATGTCGGCGGCTACATCATCGTCTGAGGTAGTCCTTCCTCCATGATGACCTGATCGGCGGAATCCTCAATGTCTTGGAGCCAGTCCCTGAGTCCTGCAATTTCTTCCTCCACGCGCTTGTTGACCTGATCGCGCAACACCAACATTTGATCCCGGAGGATTTCCAACTCCTGGGTGACACCCCCAATACGGCTGGTGAAACGATCCTCTGCATTCGTCACTCCAAACAGCACCAGTGC
This sequence comes from Deltaproteobacteria bacterium, assembly GCA_002707655.1. The sequence goes on along the minus strand of PANO01000008.1, from coordinate 18,238 downwards.
TTCTGGAGCACCGAAGTGCTTGGGAGGATTGGACGTGCGTGCCTGCTGGTTCTCTTCCTGATAGAGTCGCACCAGAATTCCATAGTTGCGGACGATGCGCTGCTGGAGTTCGCCGACGGACTGCTCCAGCGTTTTGAGTTGATCGTGATCGACCTGCAACTCCAGCACCTGAGATTTCACCTCGCTGATACGGGCTTCGTAGTCGCTCACCGTTCTGCGCCCGACTTCAAGAATGGCATCCCTGAGAATTTCGCGGGTTTCCTCGTAATCCTCACGGGAGTCCATGTGGGAGCGGTACACTTGTCCATAACCCGGATAGGGGTCATCGAAGGTGTAACCGTCCATGCAGCCAATCACCGCGATGATCAACGTGACAAAAATCAGGAAGAGGGACGCGACCGCTCCAATGCCCATCGGGTCTTCCATGATGCGTTCATACGCATAGGTGTCCGCGCTTTCTGGAGAGAGGGTGAGTGCTGCACGGTAGTGTGCGGTGATGAGAGCCAAGGCGCCGATCAGCAAAACGTAACCCGCTGTGGCGATCGTTCCGACTCCACGCCGCCAGGGTTCGATGTGGTGGAAGAGCGGCAGCAGTTTCCAGCCGAAGATGAAGGAAAAGGCGACATTGATGAAGGAGATCACCAGAGCCTGCGTGAATCCTCCGGAAAGACCATAGGGGCTGGCAGCAGCGAAGAATCCACTGTTGATCGCTGCCTCGACTGCGAGGATCAGCACCATCACCCCGAAGTGATAGATGCCGGTGAGCGGGTAGTTGGCTTCACGCATCAGATTGTTGGCCCTCCGGAACTCCCGCAGTTCTAACATGCGTTTGCGCTCGGTGCGACGCTTTTGCGCAAGCTGGTCGGCTGATTTAAGTTTTTCGATGGAAACGAGGTGCAGGAATTGCGCATAAACCGGCTCCGGCTCCGGCTTGCTGCGGGCGACTAACCGTTCCTCCATCCGTTTCTGGATTTTCGATTTAAGACCGGTGAAGGGCGCCTGCAAATCATCCTCGACCTGTTGGAATCCGGACTGGATTTGCATCTGGTGGCGGTCGGGCAGCTTGTCGTTGGTGGCCGGACGCTCCTCCTTGCCTTCCCGTGCTGCGTCCTCGCGGATGCGTTCGCTGTTTTTGAGGAGGTAGTCCGTGATGCGCGACTCCACCATGTTTCGCATTTCTATCAGTTCCTGCATGGAATCACCCTAGTCGTTCACTTTGGTTGTCATAAAAGCACTTTGGTTGCGACATGATGTGGAATGGAACTTTGGAGTTAGCCAACGATCTGCTATTTTGAAGTGTTGCAAAGTCCATACGCATTCAACCATAACTTGCCCGCATATGCTATTTCGGTTACTTGATCGCCCCGACCTGCTGGTCCTCTTGACGTTCTGCCTGATCTTTGCGCTCTCTTTCCATGAGTTCGCCCATGCGTGGGTGGCCAACCGTTTTGGCGACCCCACGGCCAAGCTGGCCGGGAGGCTGACCACCAATCCCTTGGTCCACCTCGATTTGATGGGTGGGTTGATGCTGCTCATGGTCGGAATTGGTTATGCTAAACCAGTGCCCGTCAACCCCAGAAACTTCCGGAATCCCAACGCAGAGTTTTTTGTCGCTGCCGCCGGGCCTGTGATGAACCTCGCGCTGGGCCTCTTGGCGGGGCTGTTGTTCAGTGGATTCCGCACTTCCGAATTTTGGTACAACAGCTCCATTCCGTTGGAAGAGCTGTTTTTCCTGTTCATGCTGCTCAACTTCAACCTCTTCTTTTTCAACATGATCCCGGTCGGCCCGCTGGACGGCAGCCATGTGCTTCCCCGTTTGCTACCCCGTGATTTACGCAGGCGCTACGAGGACTGGAATTTCCGCTTTGGTACCATGCTGCTGATCGGATTGCTGGCCGCCAGTTACTTTCTGCCGGGTTTCAGCGCCTTCCGGTGGATCTCCCAAGCCAGCCGCCAAATGATCATCGTGCTGCTTTGATTGCTCTGTCTTTCTGCTTTTCTCCAAATAAAACGTGAACACCAACGATTTGCAAGCGGTCTTCGATGCGTATTTCAAGAAGGCCGCGTCCTCCTCACAACAACTGCTTGGGCTGGAGGTCGAGTGCTTTTTGCTGCGGCCCCAGTCGCCACCGGACACTCCGGTTGCCGATCCGGAGTTTGTCCCGCTTCAACCACTGCCGATGGAGGGCGCGGCCAGCATCCGCAAGCTTTTGGAAGCACTTGCGGAACTCCCCGAATGGCAGAAGGTGTGGGAGCATCCACTTCCGGAAGAGTCTGTGCCTTCCCGCTTGCTGGGGTTGAAGCAAGAGGACGGCTCGTCCATTTCCGTGGAACCCGGAGGGCAGTTCGAGCTGTCCGATGCTCCGCGTGGTGAGTTGCAGGAAATACAGTCCATGCTGGAAAAATTCTACACTTCCTTGAACAACGTTCTCCGTGAGTGGGGTGGACGGACCCTGCATGTGGGCACCCAGCCGTGGCTCACTCCAGACCAGCTCCCGTTTTTTGGGAAGCGTCGCTATCAGGTGATGTACGATCACATGCCTCGGGTCGGCAGACTCGGACGCTGGATGATGAAGGCGACCTCCGGAACCCAGGTCAATCTCGACTACCACTCGCAGGAAGACCTTGCGCGCAAGTTTGTTTTGCTCAACCGCCTCAGCCCCTTCTTTTCAGCCTTGTTCGCCAACAGCCCTATCAAGCAAGGCGAACTCAACGGTTCGCTGTGCAACCGTATGGTGGCGTGGGCGGACACGGACCCGTATCGCTGTGGGTTGCCGGAAGCCTTCGTCAACCGCAACTTCCAGATTCAGGACTACCACGACTGGACGCTCAACGCCTCACCCTACCTCTTGCTGCAAGGGGATCGCAAGTGGTTGACGGCAGGGCAATCCTTCCAGTCCCTGCTGGAGGCTCCCCCCGAAGGGTTGGTGCTGTCTCCGGACGATTACGATGCCCACCTCAATATGCTCTTTCCGGACATCCGCATCAAGAACGTCATCGAGGTGCGGGTGTTTGACGCGCTACGCCCCGAATGGACGATTGCGGTGCCTGCGCTGTTGAAAGGGCTTGTGTACTCGGAAGCCGCCTTGGCGAAGCTAGAAACGTGGTTGCTGGATTTTGAGGTGGAGCAGTTTGGCGTTTTCCGGAAAGCGGCGGCCAAAGATGGAATCCGTGCAGAAGTCGGCGCCGTTGATTTTGCCAAGCTCGGAATCCGCATCATGGAAACCGCACTGGAGGGGCTGGGATCGTCTGAAGAGAAGTGGCTGCTGCCCTACTTNNACCGCTACACCAANCACNAGNGNATGCCNGCCGATGAGGTCGTCGCAGGATTTGAGCGNAGCGGAAGTTCNGTNGGACGNTGGCTGAAGNAGTTGCTNCCGGANCCTAANGNTTNACNGGCAGGTTCATGGGCTGGAACTCNCTTCCGGAGCGCACCANNGAGGGNCGNTTNTCGTCCACCANNCCGGNAACCCGCACNGCGAGTTTGCCGTTGCTNGCNCCCATGTTGCCCGTGAACATCGGGAAACCGTTGATCCGCAANGTCACCTGCCCGTTGTAATCNCCGANGGACAGCACCTGNCCCNCTTCCAAATNCTGTCCGGTGTTTTGAATCCGGACTGTGCCNACNTCNGAAACCACNTCGTNCTTCTGCTCCATCAGCAGCGANTTGAACTCGCCNTTGGGCANGGTNGCNGCATCCTCAATGGATTCNGGNGCCCAAACCNTGCGGGGGNTGAGCCGACTGAGCGTCTTGTCNATTGCAGCATAGGGCAGGCAGAGCANCATCCGGGATTGNCCNCCNTGGCGCACCACCCCCTTCCCNNCNGCCGAGGCGTGCTTGAGGACGATGGGGCAAACGAGGGNCCGNTCAAAGGGCAGCATCACTCGNGCCCGGTGNTGATGGGTGGTCACGCGCTTGAGCCGGAGTTCCATGNGCTCGATTGGCTCCCACGCNCGCTCGTAGTCACGCAGGATNTGGANNAGCAACGCCTGCATCTCTTTNTGGTACTTGCCNAGAAATTCTTCNANNGACAACTGCTGNTCGGCGAGTCCCGGAATTTTCCCGGACATCATCGAGTAGGTGAAGCCNTCATCNAGCAGCAGCANCCCNCGCTTTTGCCCGTTGCACTCGAAGATGTAAATGGGCTGGTGCGTGACTTGGGANAGCACGTTNNCGAAGCGCTCCCAGTACACNGTTTCNGGAGCGACCTCNAACAGCCGGTTCACCTCGCGGTAAAGCGTCTGCTCCAACAGCGCAGTCCAACGGTGCGAGGTGATGTCCATCCAGCGGAACTGCCCGGTGGAGACCTTCGCTTCAACAAGGTCGTAGCGTTCGATGTTGAGCTGGTCGGTTGGCTTGTAGATCATGNTGGCCGTCCTAGCTATTCCTGCATGATACCGATGATGCGGATNCCCAACTTGTCCTCGTTGATCAGCACCATCTCGCCATGCGCGATCACCTTGCCGTCCAGCACGAGGTTGACCGGTTCTCCGGCAACCTTGTCCAGCTCGATGATGCTCCCGTAGGTGATCTGCGTGATCTCCTCACCGGTGAGCTTGGTGCGGGCCACCTCGACCACGACCTCATGCTGAAAATTAAGCAGGCGCTCGGGGCCAGACTGTGCCACCAAAGCCCCACTTTCATCCTTATCCCCGTTCATTGCACTGTCTGTTGAAGTGTTTGAGGCCGCCGCACCAGCCATGGCGGCTGCGGCCGTTCCCAAAGCGATCTCTTCCAATCCGATCGCATCGTCACTCCCGGTGTCTTCGGGAGCAGGTTCTTCCATTGCGGCTTCGTCCAGTTCCGCCAAATCCCCAATTCCGGTGTCCACCTCTTCCAGCAAGTTCGGTTCTTCCGCTCCTTCGTCAGAGGCTTCACCATCGGCAAAATCCGCCAGTTCCGGTTCACTTTCGGCCAAGTCAAACGGATCGTTGCCTGCCAAGTCCGGTTCGGCAAAGTCATCCTCCAAGCTGAAGGGGTCCTCCTCGGAAATTTCCGGTGTGGACTCTTCCTCTGTGCCGCTGGTGGCAAGTTCCGGTTCCGGGGTTTCCTCANCGGAGGTCATGTCGTCCAACTCCANATCTGGCTCGGCCTCCCCGAGGTCAAAATCTCCAAGTTCATCAGCCCCTCCGGCATCCTCAGCCACTTCTGCTGCAAGTTCCGGTTCACTCGCTTCCGCAGCATCGTCGTCACTGCCAACCGCTGCAGCGACTTTCGGCTCGGCTCCGGATTCCTCTGCGGCGGCGAGGTCGATGTTGTCGTCCAATCCCAGGTCGTCGAGTTCGTCCAACCCTTCGATGTCCTCTCCGGAATCAGCTTCTGCGGCAGGTTCCACTGCTTCGTCCTCAGATGCGAGGTCAATGTTCTCTTCCAACTCTGAAGTTTCCCCTTCGGCATCGCTGATCACAAGCTCTCCCTCTTCAGTGATGAGGCCAGCTTTTTCAGCGGGTTCGGCAGCGTCTTCGCCAAAATCGAAATCCCCTGCGTCTTCCAACTCTCCGGCAGTCTCAACTACTTCGGAAAGCATTCCGGAATCCTCAAGATTGCCCACGGCTTCGGTTTCAAGATCCAAATCCTCCAGATCGTCTGCGTTACCCTCCAAGTCAAAGGGGGAGTCGTCCATGTCGGGAAGGTCTAATTCGTCCCCAGCGTCAGGAGTGTCCAACGCGGTGAGGTCCACCTCCTCCATATCTCCTAGGTCCAAGTCTTCCAGATTTGTGTCCTCAGCGCTTTCTGCCATGATTGATCTGCACGGTGTTCAGAATTTTCGCAGCCATGCTGCGTTCCTCGCGGGGTCTTGCCCAGTGGCTATTGTTGTGGCAATCCTAATCGGGTTTGGAGGGTATTGCAAGTTTGATCACCACATACTTCTGGATTGCAGTCATTGCCCCACCCGCTATGCTGTTGCCCATCCAGTCTCTTAGCTTTTCCTGAATCCCAAAAAAGACCATGATGAATCGCATCCTCAACATCAACGCACTTGAAATCCTCGACTCCCGGGGCAACCCCACCGTTCGCGTCCGCGTGCTGCTCGAAGGCGGTACTATCGGCACCGCCTCTGTGCCCTCCGGCGCCTCCACGGGTGTCAACGAAGCCCTTGAACTGCGGGACGGCGACAAGGCCCGTTACAACGGCAAGGGCGTTCTCAAGGCGGTGGAAAACGTCAACACGTTCATCGCTCCGGAACTTGTTGGCAGCGATCCCTTGGCTCAAGCCGAAGTGGACCGTCAAATGCTTGAGCTCGACGGCACCGACACCAAGAACCGCTTGGGCGCAAACGCGATCCTCGGCGTTTCAATGGCGGTCGCTGATGCCGCAGCCCGCTCACTCGGCCTCTCCCGTTACGCCTACCTCGGCGGGGTCGGTGCGTATCGGCTTCCGGTGCCGATGATGAACATCATCAACGGTGGCGAACACGCGGACAACAGCGTGGACATTCAGGAGTTCATGGTCATGCCCAGTGGCGCACCAAACTTCCGGGAAGCACTGCGCATGGGGGCCGAGACCTTCCACGCCCTCAAGAAAATCCTGCTCAAGAAAAACTACGCCACCAGCGTGGGCGACGAGGGCGGTTTTGCCCCCAACCTCACCAGCAACGAGGAAGCCTGCGAAGTCATCCTGGAGGCAATTCGAAATGCAGGTTACGAGCCGGGCAAGGAGATTACACTTGCACTTGATGCGGCGGCGAGTTCGTTTTGCGAAAATGGCACCTACGATTTCCGCAAATCCGGAGGAGGTCAGAAATCCTCGGAGGAGATGCTGGCATTCTACGAGAACCTTTGCCGCAAGTACCCCATCAGTTCCATCGAAGACCCGATGGACGAGCACGATTGGGAGGGTTTTCAGGCGATCACCACTGCACTTGGCGATCAGGTGCAGATCGTGGGAGACGATCTCTTTGTCACCAACACCAAGTTTGTTGCGGAAGGCATCAAGAAAAAATCCGCAAACGCTGTCCTCATCAAGCTCAACCAGATCGGCACGGTCACGGAAACGGTCGAAACCATCCAACTCTGCCAAAAAGCGGGCTGGAACTACATCATCTCGCACCGCAGTGGTGAAACCGAGGACACCTTCATGGCGGATTTTGCCGTGGCAATGGGCGGCGGGCAGATCAAGACGGGTTCGGCCTCCCGCAGTGAGCGCATTGCCAAGTACAACCGCCTGCTCGAAATCGAAGCGGAACTCGGCAAGACTGCGCGATTTGGGCGTTAAGCCAATTTTATCAATCATTTAAGTTGGGAGAAAACATGACTGCTTCTGTTTCAGTGCTGGGTATCTTTGCCATGGATCTGATTTTTCGTACAAATCGTTTGCCCGTGACAGGTGAAACGGTGGTTGGTAATTCCTTCGCCACCGGACCCGGTGGCAAGGGGTCCAATCAGGCCGTTGCCGCCCGGCGTTCTGGTGCAGAGGTGGTCCTGATCAGCAAGTTGGGCGGCGATGATTTTGGCGATACGGGGCGAAGGCTTTATGAGGGAGAAGGGATTTCATCAGAGTACCTGCTGACGCACCCGGAGGTCGCCAACGCGGCAGCGGTTATCATGGTCAACGAGCAAACCGGGGATAACTCTATCATCGTAGTTCTTGGTGCAGCGGGTGAACTCACTCCGGAAGAGGTGCGAAATGCAGCCTCCGGAATCACCGGTTCACAAGTTTTTCTCACCAATTTGGAGGTGCCGCTGGACGCAATGCAGGTGGGCTTGGAAATCGCTCACCAGCACCAAGTCACCACCATTCTCAATCCTGCACCCGCTATTGTGCTGGATACGGACATCTATCCACTCTGTGATTACATCACGCCCAATGAAACTGAAGCCGAAATCCTCACGGGTTTGGAGGTGCAAACCGTGGAGCAGGCCGCTGCGGCAGCAGAAAAATTTCGGGAAATGGGCTCCGAAACGGTGATCATCACCCTTGGCAAAAACGGAGTGTATGCCCGCAATGCGGAACTGGCAGAACACATCCCGACCTTCGAGATGGGAGATCGGGTGGTGGACACCACGGGCGCAGGGGATGCCTTTAACGGAGGCTTTGCCGCAGCACTCGCCGAAGGTCTGGCGTTACGGGAGGCGATTCGCTTCGGGAATGCCGCAGCGGCCTTATCGGTCACGAAACATGGGACGGCCCCGTCCATGCCTCAAGCCAATGAAATCCGGGAGTTGCTGAACAGCTAAAGCAGAAATACATCTCGTTTGCACTCCCCCTCAAATCACGCGGTCATTGCCCCCGTCAATCGGAATTTGCGCCCCTGTCGTTTTCGAGAACGCAGGCCCGGCCACTGCGGCCACCAATTCTGCAACTTCTTTTGAGGAGACTTCCTTTTTGAGAACATTGCGGGACTTGTATTCGGCAACGGTCATTCCGTAGCGTTGCGCCCGCCCCTGCAAGACTTCCTCTGACCAAAGCCCGGTGTCGTACACACAATCCGGGTGCAACACGTTGACGCGCACCCCGTGCGGCCCAAGCTCCATTGCGGCGATGCGGGCCAGTTGAGTCACGCCTGCCTTGGCCACCGAATAAGCTGAGGCTCCCGGACCTGGCGCAGGGACATTGCGGGAAGCGATGAAGATCACGGAACCGTCCCAGCTTTTTTCGAGAAAAGGTGTCGCTGCGGTCAGCAGTCGCTGGTGGCTGGAAAGGTTCAGTTGCATACTGCGGTCCCATGTTTCGGCATCCATCTCGCCGATGGTTTTCCCTGCCGGAAAATTCCCTGCGTTGCTCACTAGCACATCCAGCCCTCCAAACATCCGCACTGAGAACTCCACGGCTTTGCACAGGGCATCATCGTCGGTCACATCGCAGCAGATGCCACGCTGTCCGGGCTTGTTCAACATTTGCTTGATTTCAGGATTGAGATCCAGCCCCACCACTGCGGCCCCTTGGGCGTGCAAGGAATCCACGCAGGCGCGGCCAATCCCACTGGCGGCTCCGGAGACGAGCGCCACCCGACCCTGAAAGGGCAACGGGGTTCCGGCCTTGCCGAGCTTGGCCTGTTCCAAATCCCAGTACTCCACCTCAAAAATGTCCGCTTCCGGAAGGCTCTCCCAGCGACTCCATCCCTCCACTGCTTGGATGGTGCACCTTGTGTGTTCCACAAGATCGGAGATGATGCCGGTTTCCTTGACACTGCGTCCAAAGGCGAGGGTGCCGTGTCCGGGCCAGATGCCCCACCTCGGAGCTGGATCGAGGCAGGTCAGGGTACCGTCGGTGTTGCGTTCAAAATACGCCTGATACCACTCTTGAAACTCCTGAATTTCTTGTTTGGCATCACCTCGCAACACCACAGGCTTGAGCTTGGTGCGCAGCACATGATCCGGAGTGAGCGGTCCGCGAGTGCCGATTTCTGCAACATCTGTTCGGTTGGCGAAGCCTCCGGCCTCGGCTGTTTGGTCGAGTTGCGCCAGCATTGGCTGTCCCTTGGCGAGCGAAACCTGCCTGCGGATTTCTGCGAGTTGCCGTAAATCTTCTTGCACGGAATCGCACCGAGGCGCTTTGGCTCCCTGACGCTGAGCGTGGTTCTCTGCTTCTGTGACAAGGCGGATCATCTTTTCGTAAGACTCCCGGGCATCGTCGTCAAAGGTGAAGATGCCGTGCTGCATGAGAATCATGCCTTCGTATTGACTCCAGTCGATGCCTTGCGTGAGTTCTCGCACCTTGCGGGCCAGCACAAATCCAGGCATGACGTAGGGGATCACCAGCACACGATTTCCGTAAATTTTCCGGATGCACTCGTCTCCGTTCGGGTGGTTGGTCACACCCAACACGGCATCCGCGTGGGTGTGGTCCACGAAGTGGAACGGGATGATCGCGTGCAGAATCGCCTCGACCGAGGGATTCGGCGCCCCCGGATCGGTCATGGCGGCGCGTTGCTGACGCACCATCTCGGTGTCACTGAGGGTTTCCAAAGTGGCCAGTCGTTTTAGCACGTCCAGCTTAACGGGGGCGAATCCGGGGGTTGCGATGGTGGCCAAATCCCAGCCGCTGCCCTTCACAAAAAGCAACTTTTCTGGCTCCCCGAAAAAATTATTGGCGGTGAGTTTGACCGAAGTATTGCCTCCGCCGTGCAGCACGAGGTCCGAATTTGCGCCCAGCAACCGGGAGCTGTAGACCCGCAACTGCATCAGATCGCCCGCGCAGGCTTGGGCGTCTGTTTCATTCCATAAACTTTTCATTGGGTTGCTCTCTGGCAATCATGTTTGTCAATCGTGAAACATAGGTTTGCTGGATTGGTACTACAAGCTGTTTTCAGCTAGAGTCCATGCTGGCTTTCACATCAAGAGGTGGTGCCCTTGCAGTCGCAGAGGACAAGGTGGTCTTGAGTCACTCATCGAATCAAGCGTCGAATGTTGCTTTGACCGCATTGCGCATTCCTTGCACAATCTGATCGGCTCCACCTTGGGAAATGCACAACGGCGGCGCAAACCCCAGAATGTCACCTTGAGGCATGGCACGGGCAATAATGCCTTCTTTCAGCAGATTCGCCGCCAGAGTCGGGCCGACTTTTTTCGCTGGATCAAAGAACTGCCGCTTGTCCCGATTTTCCAGTTGTTGTGTGTTTGACATGTTTTCTCCAAATAGCCCGTGATAAACTGAGAATGGTTTTCTGTAAAAAATGAACCAGCAAAATTTAGGTGCTAAACTTCCACCGCAACGACCGCAACAGGGTCTCCCCGATCAATCAAGCCCGGAAAATGTCTTCCCATGAGAATGCCGTCCCGTTTGCTGTGATACTCCGTTGGCATTGAATCGGTGCGGTGAATGTCATGCACTTTGGCCAACAGTTCGCCTTCCTGAACCCGTGAACCTAAATCCACGCACATTTCCAGCAAACCGCTGGATTCGCTGGTGACGTAACAGCGATAATCCGGCATATCCAAGTTGAGGGTGGGAGCCGTTTCCAAAGTCCCGGAAAGGATTTGCGCGTGTTTGAGGAAATTCCGCACTCCTTTTTTGGCAATGGCGACCGAAGCCGCAGTGGAGCCGCCGCCGCCGCCCAGTTCCGTTGAAATGAAGACTTTGCCCATTTCCTCCGCCGCCGTGTCGTACATTCCGGTNGCGTCAAGCTCCAACAACTTGAGACTGTAAGGCGCGTTAAAGGCTTGCATGGCGGCCACGCAACGTTGTTCCTGCGCCTTGTCCGGAAGCTCATGCGCGGCGCAAAACGAGACAAAATCCAGCGTTTTTCCTCCGGAATGAATATCCAGCACAAAATCGGACAACGGCAACAGCGTTCTTTGAAAAAAATCCGCGATTTTTTCCGTGACGGTTCCACCCGGTTTTCCGGGAAACACCCGGTTCATGTTGCCAGAGTCAATCGGCGAAGTGCGCTTGCCCGCTTGGAACGCCGGAAAATTCATGGCGGGAACGAGGATGATTCTGCCTGAAATTTCTTCAAGCTTGAGCGTGTTGGCTAAATCAAACAGAGCGACTGGGCCTTCGTATTCATCGCCATGATTTCCACCGGTCAGCAGGGCGGTCGGGCCGTCTTCGTTTTTGACGACTGTAACCGGAATCATAATCGCGCCCCAAGCCGATTCATCCCAAGAATACGGGAGTTTCAGATGTCCGTGTTGGATGCCGTCTTTTTCAAAATCAACGGTCGGTGTGATCGGATTAGGGCGCATAGGGCTAATCTTGAACCAGAAATTGTTGATGAACAATCATCGTTTCGCAAATAAATGCAGTGCTCAAGTTGATTTTGGAGGGTTCACAGGTAGTTCTGCCAAAGCCCAACCGTGACCACGGCAAGCAGCATCCAGCCAATGATGCGGTAAAAGACCTCGCTACGGTGCTGGAGCAGTTTTGCATGAAAAAGCAGCCCGCAGCCGTAGCCGACNAGGTGGATCGGAAACAGCCAGAGTTGCCAATCCCAATGGAAATCCACTCCNTTGGCAAACAGCATCACAATCTTGAACGGGGCCAGCAAGACCCAAAGCGCGAGCAGGCTGTCCCGCAGTCGCTCCCGTGCGATCCAACGTCCAGCGACCGGTACAATCAGGGGCGAGCCTAGCAGCGCCAATCCGGAAAGGTAGCCTCCGAANGCGATGGTTGCNTAATCTGCCAGTCGTCCGCCTGCAAGCGTTTTGAAAGGCCGGATGTAGTTGATTGCGTAGAACCCAACAATGACCTGCACGAGGCCCACCAGCCAAGCATCCGGAAGCGAGATCAGGCCCAACAGCCCGATCACGACTGGAACCAGCATCACACCCATGATGTGGAAAATCTGCCGCCACGCGATGACGCTGAAACGTAAAAGGACAGTGACGACCCCGGTTGTGAAAACATGAACGGCGGTGATCGGGATGATGTGGATGGGAGAATCGACGAACAGCAGGGCCAGTGGAAGCATGAGGACCAGCCCCCCGAATCCAAAACCGGAGCGGACGAACCCGGACCAGATGAAACATGCGGAAAGCCCGACCAGCGCCGGGGTGGTCAACTCCAAGGAAGGCTGGGAGTTAGGAGGCGTCTTGGAGGTTGCGGATTTCCTTGCGACCCTGCGTTTCATCGACTCGCCAGAAGAGGTAGCCGCCGATGAGGAAGAGCAGAATGATGGAGGCGATGCTCCAGCGGGCCGACTCCTGCCCCACTTGTGTGAGCATCGCCTCGGTGGGGTCTGCCGGCATGAGCAAGCTGCGAGCAACCAATCCGGAGAGTCCCATCAGCACCGGGCCGAGGATGGCGGCGAACTTGCCGAGCATGTTGTAGAATCCGTAGAATTCGGCAGCTTGGTTGAGCGGAATNAGTCGGGAGTAGTAAGAACGGCTCAACGCCTGAACGCCGCCCTGCACCAGTCCGATCACCGCAGCGAGCGCGTAGAACTCCCACTTCTCGCGCATCTGCGTGCCCCAGATGGTGACGGCCATGTACACCGCAATGCAGAGGAAAATGGATTTACGGACACCCCAATGTTGGCCGAGTTTGCCCCAAACCAGTGCGGCGGGGAAGCCTACGAACTGCACNAGCAGCAGTGCGGTGATGAGGTCGGTGGACTCGAAGCCGATGGAGATGCCGTAATCCACCGCCATACGGATGATCGTGTCCACGCCGTCAATGTAGAACCAGTAGGCGACGAGGAAGAGCATNACCGTTCGCAGTTGTTTGAGCTTGCGTAGTGTCGTGCCAAGTTGCCGGATTCCTGCGGAGATGGCCCCTGAAGTTACCGAGCGTCCCGTGTCCGGTTCCGGAACCCAAACCAGCGTGAACACCGTGAAACCGCCCCACCAGAGGGCGACGGTCACGAAGGACCAACGCACCGCCTCTCCTGCATCGGCGAGTCCGAACCAGTCCGGATTCAGCGTCATCAGCACATTGACGAGGAACAGCAATCCTCCGCCTAAGTAGCCTAGCGCGTAGCCGAAGCTGGAAACGTAGTCAATGCGGGATTCGTCCGCGATCGAGGGCAGCAGCGCGTCGTAGAAAATGTTGGCTCCGGAAAAGCCGATGGAGGCGATCACATAGACGAAAATCGCCAGCAGCCAGTTGCCTTGCTCCACAAGAAAGAGCGCGGCGGTGCCCAACACTCCGAGGTAGGCGAAGGTGCCGAGCATCCGCTTTTTCACAGAGGCTTGGTCGGCAATTGCCCCCAAGAGTGGGGCGAACAGAGCGACGAGCAGGCTGGCGAGGGCGTTGCCGAAGCCGAGTTGGGCGGTGCTGGTGTTCACGTCCGCACCCGCGCTCCAGTACTGCTTGAAGAAAATTGGGAAGAAACCTGCGACCACGGTGGTGGCAAAGGCCGAGTTCGCCCAGTCATAAAGCGCCCAGCCCCAGACCGAGCGTCGATCCTGACTCATGGCTCAGTTCAATTCCGAGGGATTGGCGGTCTGCTGATTTTCTGCAACCCGTTTTTTGATGAGATTGGCGATTTCCAATGCCTCATGGTTGGTCAGTTCCACCGCGACGAGTTGGTGCAATCGTCCGTCGTTTTGCTTGACGGAGAGCAGCACTCCGGATGGGCTGACCCCGACTTCTACTTGCACATTCATGGTTGCATCCGGATGAGAACGATGAAGCTCAACGCCCGCCTTGGTGCACCTTGAGCTTAGGCTTGCGCTTGCGGAGCGTCAGGGAGGGGCGATGGTAGCCGAAGTATGCACCCAGCCCCCAACCGATGAAGGCCAGCGCCGGAGCTGCGACTTCCGGAGGAGAGAAAATATACTGTGCGCCATAAAGCCCAGCGATCAAGCCAAGCAGCGTTCCGGTCTGCACAAAGCGATCCCGAAACAATAAAAGCAGGCAGTTCAAAAACCAACGCAGCACAAGCCTCGGTAGGAAAGGGGAAGTTTTTCCGGATCCTAAGCGAAACCGGAGCCTTTTGGATCATAAACGACTCCGGGCCAGAGGCAAAGCAAAATCCGAAGCTGCGAGTGCGAAAACCATTGAGACTTCCCGAAGGCTTGTCATTCTGATGGAGACACTCACCCGCATCAGGAGCTTGCATGTCTGTTTCAGAACGTTTTAACCTTTCCGGTAAAGTGGCGGTGCTCTCTGGCGCCAGCCGAGGCATCGGCCTTGCTGCCGCCACCACGCTCGCCCAAGCCGGAGCGCATGTTGTTCTCACCAGCCGCAAGTTGGAGGCTTTGGAAGACGCCGCCCAGCAAATCCGGGACGTTGGCGGGGAAGCCACGCCGATTGCCTGCCACAACGGAGAGCTGGCGCAAATCGCCGCGCTTTTCGAGCAAGTGCAATCCAAGTTCGGACGCTGCGACATCCTTGTCAACAACGCGGCCACTAACCCGCACTACGGTTCGGTGCTGGAGGTGGACGAGAAGATTTGGGACAAGACGGTGGATGTCAACCTCAAGGGGTATTTCTTCATGAGCCAACACGGGGCCCAGTTGATGAAGACGAACGGAGGCGGCTCGATCATCAACGTCGCCTCGATCAACGCCATCCGTCCCATCGGCGGGCAGGTCGTCTATTCGATCACCAAAGCGGCGGTTTGCTCGCTGACGCAGGGCTTCGCCAAGGAGCTTGGACCCAGCGGCATCCGTGTCAACTCGCTGCTACCCGGAATCACCGACACCAAATTTGCGGCGGCGTTGGTGCAAAACGAGCAGTTCATGGAGCAGGTTGTTCCGCAAATCCCGTTGCGACGGGCGGCCCAACCGGATGAAATGTCCGGGATGATCCTCTACCTCGCGTCTGACGCTTCTTCTTACACCACCGGCGCGTCCTTTGTTGTGGACGGCGGTATCCTCGCATAAGCCTGTTATGGACTTCTCGATCCCCCAAGACTTGCAAACGCGGCTGACCGAATTGCGCGAATTCATTGATGCACGGGTGTTGCCGCTGGAACCGAAGCTGCTTGCGGGCGGATTCGCTGCCGTTGAAGCGGATCTGGAAACCGTTCGCAACGAGGTCCGGGAGCATGGCTGGTGGGCACCCAATCATCCCAAGGAGTGGGGTGGACAGGGCTGGGACTTGCTCAGCCACGCGCTCGTGCTGGAAGTGCTGGGCCGCACCCCGCTCGGACTTTACGCTTTTGGCACCCAAGCTCCGGACGCAGGCAACATCGAACTGCTCCACATGCACGGCACGCCGGAGCAAAAGGAGCAGTGGCTGGGCCGCATGGTGCGCGGGGAAATCCGCAGTTGTTTTGCCATGACCGAACCGCACACTGCGGGGTCGAATCCGGTCATGCTGGAAACGCAGGCCCTGCGGGACGGCGATGATTATGTGATTTCCGGACGCAAGTGGTTTGCCAGCGGAGCCGATGGCGCAGGACTTTGCATTGTGATGGCGGTCACCAATCCGGATGCGCCGCCCTACCAGCGGGCCTCGATGATTTTGGTGCCCAAGGACACGGCCGGGCTCGTCCACGTCCGCAACATTTCGGTGATGGGACACGCCGGTTCCGGCTGGATCAGCCACGCCGAACTGGAGTTTCAGGAGGTGCGGGTTCCCGTTTCGTCACTGCTTGGCCCCGCAGGACAAGGCTTCGTGCTGGCGCAGCATCGGCTGGGACCCGGACGCATCCACCACTGCATGCGCTGGCTTGGGGCTTCCGGACGCGCCCTCGATCTCATGAAAGCCCGTGCCAAATCACGAACGCTCGGACCCGATTCGGTGTTAGCCGACAAGCAGTTGGTGCAGCAACACCTCGCTGTATCTGCAATTGAACTGAACGCCGCCCGCCTCGCCACCCTTCATGCCGCATGGCGCATCATGCAAGACGGGGCAAAGGCCGCCCGCCTCGAAATTTCCCTCATCAAGGTGCAAGTCGCGCAAACCCTCCAGCGCATTGTTGATCGCGCCATCCAAGTCCACGGTGCCCTCGGTGTCACGGACGACACCGTCCTCAGCTTCCTCTACCGCGAGGAACGCGCCGCCCGCATCTACGACGGAGCCGACGAGGTCCACCTCGCCAGCATCGCCAAGCAACTGCTCAAAGCTTAGCGAATCCCGGCAGGTAAAACGTCTCAGCTTCCTGTGAGTGGATCACCCCCCAAGTAAAGAAGGGTTCCGCACCGTCGTTTTTGACGAGGGCGACGTCTTCGAACCAGATGCGCTCCTGTTCGCCTCCGGGGTAGAGCAGGTGGGTCGCGATGACCATCCCCGCTTCCAATGTCCAATCCCGTGTGGCAGTGCCGTTCACGTCCAGTTCCTCCAAGTCCATGTGGCTGAGGCCGAGTCCGTGAAAGAAGATCAACATAGATTCCGGGCGTGGATGAGGCTATTCGGGCGACTTTAGTACGGCACAACGGGCGGTGCAGGGGCTTGGGGGGTGGCCACGGATCGTCACGGAGGGGTTCCTTTTTTATCGGTGGCCATCCGCGAAATCCGTGACTCATTCTTTTTGATCCACGTGATCCGTGGCTCGTTGTTGGGGTGCGGGTCAGGCGTTTTTGTACTCAGACCAGAAGTCGTTCCACTCCTCCAAGCTTTGCTGAACCGGGATGTCACGGTAGTGGATGCGGCCTTCCTTGATGAGCGTGACCGGATGGTTGGCGGCGCCTGCGACCTGTCCGGTGCGAGCGGCCTCTTTGGGATCGGCAGCTTGCAGGGCTTTCATGCCACGCTTGGTGACGCAGAATCCGGGATAAGCGGCCATCTGGGCGGATTTCACCTGCCCTGCCGGGGAGAGCATGTACTTGATGAACTTTTTCACCAAGTCCGCCTTGCTCGAACCTTTGCCGACGCAGTAGGACTCCGTCCACTGGATACCGCCCTCCTTGGGCACCACGCTGGCGACCGGAGCGCCGTCTCGTTCCAGTACGCCCGTGATCCAGTCACCAATGCCGCAGACTGCGTGCATCTCGCCGTTCTTCATTGAAGAGAAGGTTCCCCCGTAATCGAAGAAACCGCCCGCACTTGGACGCAGGGTCATGGTGGTCTTCTGGACCTTGTCCCATGCGGAGCCACTGATGTTGAAGGGGCCGGGAGTGCTGTAGCCCTCGTAGAGACTCATCATGCCAAGGTTGGGCAGGTGCCAGTCGAAGTGTCCGACCTTGCCCTTGAGCTTGGGAAGCCAGAACACAGAATACGACATGGCCTCGGCTTCCGAGACGTGCTGGGTGTTGTAGGAAACCCCAAGGTGTCCGTAGCGCACCATCGTGGACCAAAGCTTGCCGTCCATCCAGTGCCCCTTGAAGCGTGTGAAGTCGTCAAAGACAAAATCGTCAAACGGGTAGTCCGCCGGATTCTGTTCCTCGATGTAGCCCGCCATGTTGAGCTGCTGGACGAATTCTGCGTCCGAGAGGATGATGTCGTAAGTTCCGGGAGGTGACTGGGCGATCAGGGCCAGCATGTTGTCACCGCCTGCGTAGTACTTGGGTTTGAACTTGACGTTGTGCATGGCCTCGAACTCACCAACGATGTCAGGCTCGCCGTGCCCGTACCACGCCAGCATGTTGATCTCGGTGGCCGCAAGAGCGCTACGGGGCGCAATCATCGGAAACGCGACGGCTGCCGCAGCCACAGAGGACTGCATCAAGAACTTCCGTCGGGTGACNCTNGTTGCGGATGGTGTGTGTGTTTTGGNCATACTCCTCCTTGAGGATGTTTGGAAAGATTGCTGGCCACCTCTTCACGAGGTGCTGGCTCAGCAGGAATCGTTGGGAATTCCCCAACAGACAAACTTAACGTGAGTTTTGGATAAGAATGTCCCTCTTTGGCAAAGGGGGGCAGGGGGAATCCCAAGTGTCTCCCCAGCTTAAAAATCTCTCTCAATCCCCCTCTTTAGGGGGAAGCCCACCGGAGCCGCTCTTTTCGCTTATCCAAAACTCACGTAAA
>PANO01000007.1 GCA_002707655.1 Deltaproteobacteria bacterium | reverse complement strand
AGCAACTTCTTCAGCCAACGTCCTACTGAACTTCCGCTACGCTCAAATCCTGCGACGACCTCATCGGCAGGCATGCACTGGTGTTTGGTGTAGCGGTCAAAGTAGGGCAGCAGCCACTTCTCTTCAGACGATCCCAGCCCCTCCAGTGCGGTTTCCATGATGCGGATTCCGAGCTTGGCAAAATCAACGGCGCCGACTTCTGCACGGATTCCATCTTTGGCCGCCGCTTTCCGGAAAACGCCAAACTGCTCCACCTCAAAATCCAGCAACCACGTTTCTAGCTTCGCCAAGGCGGCTTCCGAGTACACAAGCCCTTTCAACAGCGCAGGCACCGCAATCGTCCATTCGGGGCGTAGCGCGTCAAACACCCGCACCTCGATGACGTTCTTGATGCGGATGTCCGGAAAGAGCATGTTGAGGTGGGCATCGTAATCGTCCGGAGACAGCACCAACCCTTCGGGGGGAGCCTCCAGCAGGGACTGGAAGGATTGCCCTGCCGTCAACCACTTGCGATCCCCTTGCAGCAAGAGGTAGGGTGAGGCGTTGAGCGTCCAGTCGTGGTAGTCCTGAATCTGGAAGTTGCGGTTGACGAAGGCTTCCGGCAACCCACAGCGATACGGGTCCGTGTCCGCCCACGCCACCATACGGTTGCACAGCGAACCGTTGAGTTCGCCCTGCTTGATGGGGCTGTTGGCGAACAAGGCTGAAAAGAAGGGGCTGAGGCGGTTGAGCAAAACAAACTTGCGCGCAAGGTCTTCCTGCGAGTGGTAGTCGAGATTGACCTGGGTTCCGGAGGTCGCCTTCATCATCCAGCGTCCGAGTCTGCCGACCCGAGGCATGTGATCGTACATCACCTGATAGCGACGCTTCCCAAAAAACGGGAGTTGGTCTGGAGTGAGCCACGGCTGGGTGCCCACATGCAGGGTCCGTCCACCCCACTCACGGAGAACGTTGTTCAAGGAAGTGTAGAATTTTTCCAGCATGGACTGTATTTCCTGCAACTCACCACGCGGAGCATCGGACAGCTCGAACTGCCCTCCGGGTTCCACGGAAATGGACGAGCCGTCCTCTTGCTTCAACCCCAGCAAGCGGGAAGGCACAGACTCTTCCGGAAGCGGATGCTCCCACACCTTCTGCCATTCGGGGAGTTCCGCAAGTGCTTCCAACAGCTTGCGGATGCTGGCCGCGCCCTCCATCGGCAGTGGTTGAAGCGGGACAAACTCCGGATCGGCAACCGGAGTGTCCGGTGGCGACTGGGGCCGCAGCAAAAAGCACTCGACCTCCAGCCCAAGCAGTTGTTGTGAGGAGGACGCGGCCTTCTTGAAATACGCATCGAAGACCGCTTGCAAATCGTTGGTGTTCACGTTTTATTTGGAGAAAAGCAGAAAGACAGAGCAATCAAAGCAGCACGATGATCATTTGGCGGCTGGCTTGGGAGATCCACCGGAAGGCGCTGAAACCCGGCAGAAAGTAACTGGCGGCCAGCAATCCGATCAGCAGCATGGTGCCGAAGCGGAAATTCCAGTCCTCGTAGCGCCTGCGTAAATCACGGGGTAGCAAACGGGGAAGCACATGGCTGCCGTCCAGCGGGCCGACCGGGATCATGTTGAAAAAGAAGAGGTTGAAGTTGAGCAGCATGAACAGAAAAAACAGCTCTTCCAACGGAATGGAGCTGTTGTACCAAAATTCGGAAGTGCGGAATCCACTGAACAACAGCCCCGCCAAGAGGCCCAGCGCGAGGTTCATCACAGGCCCGGCGGCAGCGACAAAAAACTCTGCGTTGGGATTCCGGAAGTTTCTGGGGTTGACGGGCACTGGTTTAGCATAACCAATTCCGACCATGAGCAGCATCAACCCACCCATCAAATCGAGGTGGACCAAGGGATTGGTGGTNAGCCTCCCGGCCAGCTTGGCCGTGGGGTCNCCAAAACGGTNGGCCACCCACGCATGGGCGAACTCATGGAAAGAGAGCGCAAAGATCAGGCANAACGTCAAGAGGANCAGCAGNTCNGGNCGATCAAGNANCNGAAATAGCATNTGNGGGCAAGTTATGGTTGAATGCGTATGGACNTTGCAACACNTCANNATAGCAGATCGTTGGGNAACTCCAAAGTNCCATTCCACATCNTGTNGNAACCAAANNGATTTTATGANNACNAAAGTGAACGACTAGNGNGATTCCATGCAGGAACTGANAGANATGCGAAACATGGTGGAGTCGCGCATCACGGACTACCTCCTCAAAAACAGCGANCGNATCCGCGAGGACGCAGNNCNGGAAGGCAAGGANGAGCGTCCGGCCACNAACGACAAGCNGCCCGACCGCCACCAGATGCAAATCCANTCCGGATTCCANCAGNTNNAGGATNANTTGCAGNCNCCCTTCACCGNNCTTAAATCNAAAATCCAGAAACGGATGGANGAACGGCTGGTCGCCCGCAGCAAGCCGGAGCCGGAGCCGGTTTATGCGCAATTCCTGCACCTCGTTNCCATCGAAAANCTNAAANCNNCNGACCANCTTGCGCAAAAGCGNCGCACCGAGCGCAAACGCATGNTNGAACTGCGNGAGTTCCGGAGGGCCAACAATCTGATNCGTGAAGCCAANTACCCNCTCACCGNNATNTATCACTTNGGGGTGATGGTGCTGATCCTCGCNGTNGAGGCAGCNATCAACAGNGGATTCTTCGCNGCTGCCAGCCCNTATGGTCTTGTCCGGAGGNTTCACGCAGGCNCTGGTGATCTCCTTCATCAATGTCGCCTTTTCCTTCATCTTNGGCTGGAAACTGCTGCCGCTCTTNCACCACATCGAACNCTGGCGNCGNGGAGTNGGAACGNTCGCCANNNNGGGNTACGTTTTGCTGATCGGNGCCTTGGCTCTCATCACCGCACACTACCGNGCAGCACTCACNCTNTCTCCNGAAAGCGCNGACANCTNTGCGTNTGAACGNNTCNTGGAAGACCCGATGGGCATTGGNGCGGTCGCGTCCCTNTTCCTGATTTTTGTCACGNTGATCATCGCGGTGATTGGCTGCATGGACGGNTACNCNTTCGATGANCCCTATCCGGGNTATGGNCNNGTGTANCGNTCCCACATGGACTCCCGNGAGGATTACGAGGAAACCCGNGAAATTCTCAGNGACGCCATTCTTGANGTCGGNCGCAGNACNGTNANCGAGTACGAAGCCCGNATCAGCGAGGTGAAATCNCAGGTGCTGGAGTTGCAGGTCGATCACGANCAACTCAAGACGNTGGAGCAGTCCGNCGGCGAACTNCAGCAGCGCATCGTCCGNAACTATGGAATTCTGGTGCNNCTNTATCAGGANGAGAACCAGCAGGCACGCACGTCCAATNCNCCCAAGCANTTCNNNNCTCCNGAANCNNTGGNGCTGTTTGGAGTGACGNANGNAGAGGATCGTTTCACCAGCCGNATTNNGGGNGTCACCNAGGAGTTNGAAATCCTCCNGGATCANATGTTGGTGTTNCGCGATCAGGTCAACAAGCGNGTNGAGGAAGANATTGCAGGACTCAGNGACTGGCTCCANGACATNGANGATTCNGCCGATCAGGNCATCATGGAGGAAGGNCTNCCTCAGACNATGATGTAGNCGCCGACATGACCCCCAAAGCCCGGAAGCACAAGCANACCNTCCTTGGNTTNGCCCTGCTGGGGNTNGGNANNNTGNTTGTGCTGGTCNTNGCNCTNATNCCCCNCTTCCTTTCCAAAGCCTANGNNCCCCAAACCCTTTGTCTGCTNGAAGNNCCNCTCCAGNCNCATGTGCTGATTTTGGTGGATCGNACCGATCCGCTCACCCCCTTGCAATCGGTGATCTTCCGGAAACTCCTGCTCCGCGAGCGCGCTGCGCTGCGCCCGCACGCCAAACTCTCTGTCTTCACCGTCACCGACACCACCGGAGTCCTCGAAGATCANCGCTTTTCAATGTGCAGTCCCGGACACAGAGAGGACGCGAACCTACTCTACGAAAATCCTCAGCAGGTGCAGCNGTTCTTTGANCGACGCTTTGAGGAACCNCTGGATCAGGTCATCCTTGACCTCACTGGAGCCCAAGTCGCCNCGCAATCCCCCATTTACCAATCGCTTCTGAAAGTCTTGCGCCGCCCGGATTTCACCTGGAGAGTCCCCCAGCGACGACTGATCCTGCTCTCCGATCTCATGGAACACACCGCAGCCTTCTCTCACTACAACACCAGCAAGTTCGAGATCATGCTGACCCTAGCACCGTTTCTGGCACCACTGGATCTTGATCAGGTGGACTTGGAGGTGTACTACCGGGAGTTTCCTTTCAAATTACCGGACAAGGCCCAGAAACACCAAATCTTCTGGGAGGAGTTGTTCCGGGCCAGCGGNGCGGTGCGGCAACGCTGGNTCACGTTTTGAGCGNNGACTGTTTTTTNTCTCGGAGTTCGCAGCCCCTCTGTGCTAAATTTGANTTTTCAGCTTTCCACTAAACTTGAACTAAACAGGAGNAAGATGTCAGATTCGTATCGTTTGGAAAAAGACTCGATGGGNGAGGTGCAGGTGCCGCAGGANGCCCTTTACGGCGCACAAACCCAGCGGGCCGTGAACAACTTCCCCATCAGCGGCGCCCCCATTTCACGTTCCCTCATCCGGGCACTTGGGCAGGTCAAGTTCGCCGCCGCCAAGGTCAANGTCGGCATGGGTCACATTCCGGAAGATGTGGCCTCGGCGATTCAGGCCACCGCGCAGGAGATCATCGCGGGCAAGCTCGACCGTCATTTNCCCATCGACATCTACCAGACCGGCTCCGGGACGTCGAGCAACATGAACNCCAACGAGGTGGTCGCGCATCGNGCCATGGAACGACAACCGGAACTCTCGGTGCAGGTGCATCCCAACGATCATGTCAACTTCGGGCAAAGTTCGAACGACACCTTTCCGACCGCCCTGCGCATTGCGGCCTACACGGAAGTCCGCGAGCAGTTGCTGCCCGCGCTGCAAACCTTGAAGGACGCCTTTCTCGCCAAAGGCAAGGAATACGCGCATGTGGTCAAAACAGGCCGTACGCATCTGATGGACGCAATGCCAGTNACGNTGGAGCANGANTTCGGAGGNTATGCCCGACAGCTCGCCTTGGGACGCGAACGCATCGAATCNGCGCTGGAACGATTGGCGGAACTGCCGATGGGCGGAACCGCCGTCGGCACAGGCATCAACACGCATCCGGAGTTTCCCAAAAAATTCGCCACAGAAGTCGCCAAGCTGACGGGTTGTCCGTTCCGGGAGGCCGAAAACCACTTCGAGGCGCAGGCCACGGTGGACGCTCCGGTGGAGTTGAGCGGGCAGTTGAAGACGGTGGCGGTCGGTTTGCTGAAGATCGCCAACGATTTGCGCTGGATGAACTCCGGACCCAACGGCGGACTGGGCGAAATCCAACTTGCCGCGCTGCAACCCGGCTCGTCCATCATGCCCGGCAAGGTCAACCCCGTGATCGAGGAATCGGCCGCGATGGTCTGTGCACAGGTGATCGGCTACGATGCGGCGGTGAGCGTAGGGGGGCTTTCCGGAAACTTTGAGTTGAATGTGATGCTGCCGATGGTTGCGCACAGCCTACTCGAATCCATCCGCTTGCTGGCGAACACCTGCAGCAACTGGGCGGAACGCTCGGTTTCAAGAATTGTCGTGCGCGAAGACCACATCCGCTCCCTGATNGGCAAGAATCCGATCCTTGTGACTGCGCTCAATCCGCTGATCGGCTACGACCTCGCCGCGAAAATCGCCAAAAAAGCCTTTGCCGAAAACCGGGCGCTCAAGGANGTGGCGCTGGAAATGTGCGACCTCANTTCCGAAGAATTGGACAAGGCGCTGGACCCTGCCAAGATGACCAAAGGCGGGTTCACGGAATCGTGAGTTTCCGCACCTGCTGCCGGGCTTGTTCGGCTTGCTCGGCAGGGGTTGGCCCGACGGCGCGTTGAAATCCGGACGCGGCTTCAAACCACCAACGTTCAAGGTGGATCAAGGTGTGGGGGCTGCCCCCCTGAAAATGCACCCACATGCCATAGCCCGGTGGAATCCGGGCGGCGCCTTGCAACGGGGGAGACACCAACAGCACCGACACCACTCCGGCGGCTTCCGGATTCCAGTACTCGATCCCCAACGTCACCTGCTCCAAAACCCAGCGCTCCGTCCGGTTCACCACCCACACCTGCACCCCCTCCCCATCCATCCACCCCAGCTTTCCGGTCAACCGTCCGAGGTCTTTTTTGGAAAGCGTGGTTTCCTCCAAAACTTTCCCCTGTCGTGAGACGATTGGAGCCTCCGTGTTGAACTTGGCCTGACACGCTTCGATGATCGCTTGTGCCGCCACGTCACTTGCCGTGTTGCGCAAATTCTTGAGGATGCAATCCTCGTAAGACGTGGGCGTGGTGCGAATCAAACGATCTGTTTGTGGAAGTAGGGAGAACTGGGCAAGCACAGGCTTTGCCAGCAAAAAAAAACCTGTGGTGAGCGTGATTGTGAGGAGGATCGAGAACGGAATCGAGGAGGAGAGCGGAGGAAGCAGAAGGTCCGTTTTTGGATCAANTTGCCAGCGCTTCCGTGTAAAACTTTTTTCCGTGAGAACGCTCCTGCGCGTAACCAAGCTGCTGCATGACCTGATCCACCGTAGGCAGCGAGAGGGCTTGTTTGGTGGGGGTTTGCAAGGAGACGTNGTGGCAATCCAATTGGGCAAGGCNGTCCCGAATCGCCAGCGCCAGCAGGTTGGGGTTGCAGTGGTCCGGAAACTGCCGACGGGTTTGGAGGATCTCATTCAAAAAGGGGTGTGTCATCTCTTTTCCTGTTGCTAATCTCAANGATACTGCCAACGGTGACAAGCTGCACTTTTCACCACGGGCCACGGAGAACACAGAGAAAAAAAGGATAGAAAAAACAGGTCTCTGTGTCCTTCGTGTCTCGGTGGTGAATCCAAAAGCAAAAGCGCAGTTTATGCCCGTGTGTAGTGCATGCAATGCAAGTCCACGGCCTGATTGTCCCACAACGAGGCCACGCGGGGCTTCGCGCCCTTCGCGGCNGAAAAAAGCATGAGCCACGGATTGTACGGATAAAAGAGGAACCACCCNCGCCCTTCCGTGAAAACCCGTGGCAAAAANCCTTGCCCTGCCCTGCGGAGAGTGGTAGAGTCGGCAAACCATCTTTCCCGCTCCCATCCACGGAGGCACATGCGCAGACATTCTCCACTCCACCACACGACTTGGCTGGTTCCACTGGCCCTACTGGCCCTTTTCCTCTTTCTCTTCACACCACCGCTCTGCGCCGCCGAGCGCGGGGTCAAGCGTGCTGAGATTTCCGACACTGCAAACCGCCACGCACTGGTGATCGGCATGGAGTTTGACAAGAAAAAGCGNAATCTGTGCGGTTTTGAATGCGAAACCGGATGAATCCTGCCAGCACATGCGAGAGCAAGCGAACTGCGGTTCAACTTGGGAGGAAACCATGAAATCCACGGATGCCCTCCGCGTCGCCTCCGACGTNGGAGGCACCTTCACCGACTCACTGGCCTACGATGAGGAACGCGGTATTTTTCAAGTCAGCAAGGTGCCCACCACACCGGAAGATCTCGCGGTGGGCACGGTGCAGGGCATGTGTGACGTATTGGCCGCGTTAGGNAAATCCGGGCGCGAAGTGAGTTACGTTGGCCACGGCATGACCACCGCAACCAACGCGGTCATTCAGCGCAAGGGGGCCAAAACCGCCTTTGTGGGCAATCAGGGGTTTCGTGATCTGCTGGAGATTGGCCGACAAGAACGCCCCAAGCTCTACGATTACCGTGTTTCCCGCACCCCGCCGCTGGCCCGGCGTGCTGACCGCTACACAGTCAGGGGTCGATTGGACTACACTGGCACAGAATTGGAGCCGCTGGACCTTGCGGAAATTGAGGCCGTGGCCGAAAAAATCCGCGATAGCGGAGCCGAAGCGGTTGCCGTTTGTCTGCTGCATTCCTACGCCAACCCCGTCCATGAGCAAACCGTGCGCTCCGTTTTGGAAGCCCGCCTGCCCGGCGTGTTCGTTTGCATTTCCACTGACATCATCCGCGAATTCCGGGAATACGAACGCGCCAGCACGGTGGTCTTGAACGCGTACCTGATTCCGATCATGGATCGCTACCTTGCCTCGCTGGAAACCAAATTGGCGGATACGCGCTCCGGACTCGGCCTGTCACCGCAAACTCCGGTAATGGTCATGGAAGCCTCCGGAGGTTTGATGACCTTGGGGTCAGCCCGCAAAAAACCCGTCCACACAATCCTGTCCGGACCCGCCGGGGGGGTAGTCGCCAGCGCTGAAATCGCGGCCCGCTGCAAACTTGCGAACATCATCACGATGGACATGGGCGGAACCAGCACGGACATTAGCCTAATCGTGGATTCGACTCCACAGATCACGAGCCAAGCCTCGCTGGAGGGCTTGCCAGTGCGCATTCCGGTGATTGACATCAACGCCATCGGGGCCGGAGGCGGGTCCATCGCCGACATTGACGAAGGGGGAGCATTGAAAGTGGGGCCGCAAAGTGCGGAGGCCCAACCCGGCCCGGCGTGTTATCGTCGGGGGGGAACGCTGCCAACCGTGACCGACGCCAACCTNNNGCTGGGTCGCTTGGGCACCACCACGGCCTTGGGCGGGGAGTTGACACTTGATGCCGAAGCCGCTCAACAAGCGATCCTCGAACACATTGCCGACCCTCTGGGGATGAACGTGGTCAGTGCCGCAGAGGGCATCATCCGAGTGGCCAACGCCAACATGGAACGCGGGGTCCGGGTGGTTTCGGTGGAACGGGGACACGATCCCCGCGAGTTTGCGTTGGTTTCTTTCGGAGGCGCGGGTTCTCTGCATAGCTGCGCGGTTGCCGCCAGCCTCGGTGTCCCCACCGTGTTGATCCCCCCGGCTCCGGGCATTCTGTGCGCGATGGGTATGTTGATGTCGGACCTGCGGCACGATCTGGTGGAAACCCAAGTTCGACCGCTGGTGGACGTTTGTCCGGAGGATTTGCAGCAACGCTTTGCTCCGCTGCTGGAGAAAGGCGTCCAACTGCTGGCCGAGGACGGTGTGACTCCGGAAGCCCGCAACCTGACCACGATCCTCGACATGCGCTACATCGGACAAAGTTATGAATTGATGATTCCCTGCAAGCTGCACAACTGCGTAAGTGCAGCTTGGCTGGAGCAACAGTTTCACAACACCCACTACAAAAAATTCGGCCATGCGGATGACTCGGCTCCGCTTGAAATTGTCAACCTGCGGGTGCTGGCCATTGGTCGACGGCCTCCGTTCTCCCTCCCTAAATTAGCTGAGGGGGACTCCGTTCCTCCTGCGCAGGCGCAATCCGGTCGGCGTCAGGTGTATTGTGGGCCAAGCAACTCCGCTGAACCCGGAGGCTGGCACGATGCTCCGGTGTGGGGGCGGAAATTTCTGTTGGCTGGGAACCACATCAGCGGTCCTGCGGTGATCGAGGAGTTGTCCTCCACCGCCTTGTTGCATCCCGGAGATTACGCCACCGTTGATGCGTATGGCAACCTGCTGGTCTCTGTTCGCCAAGGAGATTCCCATGCCTGACACTCCGCAAATTTCTGAGATTGACGCCATCACGTTGGAGGTTTTGCGCAATGGCTTGCAGTCCATCGCCGAGGAAATGGGCGCGGTGTTGAAAAACACCTCGTTCTCTCCCAACATCAAAGAGCGCATGGACGCCTC
Source organism: Deltaproteobacteria bacterium (assembly GCA_002707655.1). The sequence continues at coordinate 20,300 of PANO01000007.1, read as the reverse complement.
CTGCGCAATCTTCGACGCCCAAGGGGAACTGGTCGCGCAAGCCGAGCATGTGCCCGTTCACTTAGGGTCCATGCTGGTGGCCTTGCGGCAAATCCTGCAAGCAACGACTCCACTGGAGGACGGTGATGTGGTCTTGGTCAACGATCCTTTCATCGGCGGAGCGCACCTTCCGGACATCACGCTGCTTGGTGGGGTGTTCCACGAGGGCGAGTTGATCGGCTATGTTTCCACCCGGGCGCATCACTCTGACGTGGGCGGCATGGAACCCGGCTCCATGCCCGGACGTTCCACCGAGGTGTATCAGGAAGGCTTGGTGATTCCGCCTGTGCGACTGTACCGCAAAGGGGAACGTCAAGAAGACGTGATGGCCTTGGTGTTGGCCAACGTGCGCACCCCGTATGAACGTTCCGGCGACCTCAACGCCCAACTCGCTGCTCTGCGCACCGGACAGAAACGTTTGCAGGAGCTTGCCAAAAAGCGAAGTTCCGCACAATTGAAGGCGGGGTTGACCGCCTTGCTGGATTACGCCGAACGCCGCATCCGCAAACGCATCGCCGAACTTCCCGATGGCTGCTATGTTGCCGAGGATGCCTTGGACAACGATGGCGTGACCCTCGATCCCGTTCCGGTCAAGGTCGCCATCANCATCGCAGGAGAAACCCTCTCAATCGACTTTGCGGGGAGCGGAGGGGCGCTGAAGGGCAACATCAACGCCGTTGCTCCGATGACGTATTCGGCCACCTTTTACGCCATCAAGATTTTCACCGATCCGGAAATTCCTGTGAACGGCGGCACCTTCCGCCCCATCGAAATCTGCATTCCGGAAAACTGTTTTTTGAACGCCCAGCGACCTGCTGCTGTTTGTGCGGGCAACACTGAAACGACGCATCGGGTCTGCGACACGGTGTTAAAGGCGGCGGCACAGTTTGCACCGGACAAGGTCCATGCCGCAAGTCAGGGCACCATGAACCTGATTGGTGTCGGTGGGATCGACCCCCGTAATGGCCGACCCTACACCTACATCGAAACCATTGCCGGAGGTGAGGGAGGCAAGCCTTGGGGTGACGGCACCGATGGTGTGCAGTGTAACATGACCAACACCATGAACACCCCTGTGGAGGCGCTGGAGATCAGCTACCCTTTGCGGGTGGAGTGTTACGAGTTCCGCAATGGAAGCGGGGGCGCGGGAAAACACCGGGGCGGTTTGGGCGTGACACGTTCGGTCCGGGCCATCGGCCATGAGGCGCGGGTTTCACTTTCAGCGGAGCGGCGCATCATTCCTCCGTATGGNTTGTGCGGGGGCAAATCCAGTCAAGTGGGCGCNCATCTTNTGGTGGNTGCAGGGAAGCAGACTACGGAACTGCCCGGAAAAACCACCTTCAGCCTTGCTCCGGATCACATGGTGGTCGTCCAAACCCCCGGTGGTGGTGGCTGGGGCAATCCGGAAGACCGNCCTCCCGATGCCATCGCAGCAGATTGGCTTGACGAGAAGATGTAACCGCTTCTGCCAATCCTACAGCGCACCTAAAAAACAGTTGCCTCTTCACAAGCAAAGGGATACAACTACCATTTCTACGGTGTGCCTTCATCCGGATTGACGGCGCAGTTCATTCCACCCACTTATGCTTAGGCATGGAAAGGACGATTATGAGCAAGCTCAAGAACGTCGGTTTCAAACTCATCGCGGTCTTCACACTGGTGTTGATCGGCGTCGGAAACCTTGCATTTGCAGGCAAGAGCAATAACACACTTACTTGGACTACGGACCGGGATCTCGATGTCGCCCTGCCGTATTACAACAACACCCGTGAAGTCGTGGTCATGTCGTACATGGGCTGGGACACGCTCTTGTTCCGCAACCCCAAGACCTTTGAGTATGAGCCGCTGCTGGCAACCTCCTACAAGTGGGTGGACACGGTCACGCTGGAGTTTGACCTCCGGAATGATGTTACCTTCCACAACGGCAAGAAATTTAGCGCCGACGATGTGGTTTACACCTTCAACCATGTTGCGTCGGAGGAAAGTGGCGTCCTCACCAGACGCAATGTCAACTGGATCAAGAACGCCGAGAGGTTGGGTGACTACAAGGTTCGCATCAATTTGCTCAAGCCCTTTCCTGCGGCGCTGGAATACTTGGCAGGACCAACCCCAATTTTCCCCGTTGGATTCTGGGAGAAGGCTCCAATTGCCGGAAGCAAAAAAGACTTTGGTGCCGTCAATCCAGTCAACAGTGGAACGGGTCCTTACAAAATCACCAAAGTGGTGCCCGGAGAATCCGTCCATTTTGAACTGAACAAGAACTATTTCAAGGGCGCCAAGGGTAAATCATCGATTGGCAAGATCGTTTTCCGAATCATCAGCGATCCGGAAGCCCAGATCGCCGAACTCATCACCGGCGGGGTTGATTGGATTTGGGATGTCTCCAAGGACAAAGCAGAGCAACTGGAAAGCATGGGCCCAATCACGGTCGTGAACGCACCGACGATGCGCATCAGTTACATCCAGTTCAACTCCTCAGGAAAAGGTGGCAACAAAACACCCTTCATGGATTACAAAGTCCGGAAGGCCGTTGCTCATGCCATCAACCGAGAGGCTATCGCCAAGCATCTCGTGGGAGGCGCGTCTGCGGTCATCCACTCTGCGTGCTATCCATCACAGTTCGGCTGCACCCAAGACGTTCCTCAGTACAGTTACGATCCGGGACTGGCGAAAAAACTACTGGCCGAAGCAGGTTATCCCAATGGCTTTGAAACGGACATCTACGCTTATCGGCAGCGGGAGTTCACCGAAGCAGTGATTGGCGATCTCAAGAAAATCGACATTCAGGCCAATCTCAAGTACATGCAGTACAAGGCGCTGCGCGGTTTGGTGTGGGAGTCGAAAACTCCTTTCCACCAGATGACTTGGGGTTCGTATTCGGTCAATGATGTCTCTGCGATCACAAGCCATTTCTTCAAGAACACGCGGGATGACTACGCGATGGACCCGCAGTTGAAAGCCTGGCTGGAAACGGCGGACACCTCGACGGATCCGCAAGTCCGCATAGACAACTACAAGAAAGCTCTCACCCGGATTTCGGGGAGCCTGTACTGGTTGCCGATGTTCACCTACGCCAAGTATTATGCGTTCAACAAGGACTTGGACTTCACTCCAACTCCGGATGAGATTCCGCAGTTCTACGCGGCTAGGTGGAAGTAACCGCACGCTGATTTGGTTGATCCGGGCTTCCCGGATCAACCTTGTCAGAGGATTTTGACTCTTGTTTGCCTACGCCCTCAAGCGTCTCGGCGTCGCGCTGCTTGTGGCCATCACAGTTTCGGTGGTGGTCTTCACGCTGCTCCGGCTTTCCGGAGACCCTGCCGTTGCGATGGCTGGGGAGGCAGCCACTGAGGAGGACATCGAGTATGTGCGGGTACACTACGGGTTTGACCGTCCTGTCACGGTGCAATACCTTGATTGGGCACGACGGGCGATTCAGGGGGATTTTGGCCGCTCGCACTACCTGAAGACGGAGGTTTCAAACATCATTCTGGAGCGCTTGCCGGTCACCATGACCTTGGGNGGGCTGGCGCTTNGTTTTGCCCTGCTGCTNGCAGTTCCGCTCGGAGTGCTTGCCGCNGTGCGTCCCAACACAATACTCGACCGCTTTGCGCTTTCCTTAGCAGTAGTCGGACAGGCGCTGCCCAGTTTCTTTTTCGCGCTGCTGCTGATTCTGTTCTTCGGGGTGAAGTGGCGGCTCCTGCCGATTTCCGGAAGCGATTCTTGGAAGAATTTCATTATGCCTGCGGTCGCCCTCGGCTACTACGCGACTCCGGCCATCATGCGTCTCACCCGGGCCGGAATGCTCGACGTGCTTTCCTCAGATTACATCCGCACCGCACGCGCCAAGGGTTTACGACCTCCAGTGGTGCTCTTCAAGCACGCCCTCCGCAACGCCATCATTCCAGTGGTGTCGCTCTCCGCTGTGCAGTTGGGGTTCATGCTGGGNGGGTCCATTGTCATTGAAAGCATCTTTTCCTTGAACGGACTGGGCANGCTCGCGTGGCAGTCCATTCAGCGTTCGGACTTTGAGATGATGCAAGCCATCGTGTTGGTGGTCGCCTGCATCTACATCGCACTCACCTACTTTGCCGATCTGCTGAACGCCTACCTAGACCCTCGAATCCGTGTAAGTTGATGACATCGCAACGATAACCCCACAACCATGCCCACCACCAACACCCCCTTCAGTCTTGCGGACGAACAACCGCTGGAGCCTTCTCCTGCACAACTCCTGCGACGGCGCATGTTTGGTCACTTGGGAATCACCATCGGCGGTGGCATCTTTGCTATCATCGTGTTGATGGCGATTTGCGCCCCGCTGATTGCTCCACACGATCCGTATGACCAAGATCTCTCCCGCAGGTTGATCAGTCCAATCTGGCATGACGATGGNACTTGGGTTCATCCTTTCGGGACCGATAATTTTGGACGCGATTACTTGTCCCGGGTCATCTACGGTGCCCGGATCTCGCTGTTCATTGGTATTGCCGCCATGTTCATTTCCGCCCTGATCGGCACCACGTTGGGAGTCGCGGCCGGGTATTTTGGTGGAAAAACGGACATGGCGATCACGTTCATGATCACGACCCGACTGAGCATGCCGGTCATCTTGGTGGCGCTTGCCGTGGTCGCCTTGATTGGCAGTTCGCTGGAAATCGTCATTTTCGTGCTGGGTTTTCTGATCTGGGACCGCTTCGCCGTGGTGATGCGCAGTTCCACACAACAGGTTCGAGATCTTGATTATATCACCGCCGCAAAAGCTGCGGGCTGTTCCCAGTTGCGCATCATCCTCACGGAAATCATGCCAAACGTGGCAAACAACCTCATTGTGATCGCCACCATCGAAATCGCGCACGCCGTCATCTTGGAAGCNGCGCTATCGTTCCTTGGTCTTGGCGTCCAGCCCCCCCTGCCCTCGTGGGGTCTGATGATTTCCGAAGGCAAGGGGTTCATGTTCTTTGAACCGTGGATCATCAGCATTCCAGGAATTGCGCTCTTCACCCTGATTCTTTGCGTGAACCTGCTCGGCGACGGCATCCGAGACGTAACCGCTCCAGAGAACCGCAATTGAAGCCAATCCTCCAAGTTCGTGACCTTTCGGTCGAAATCCCGCTCGCCGCAGGGATGCTGAAACCAGTCCGGGAGGTGAGTTTCCACGTTCAACCGGGAGAGACGCTTGCCATTGTTGGGGAATCCGGATGCGGAAAATCGCTCACGTCACTGGCACTGATGGGCTTGCTGCCCAAGGCGGCAAGTTGTACCGCTCTGGAACTGCGTTTTGCAGGACAGCCGCTGCTCGGACTTTCGGAACGGGCACTGTCTGACCTGCGGGGCAATCGCATGGCGATGATTTTTCAAGACCCGATGACCTCGCTCAATCCGGGATTCACCATCGGCAATCAACTGATGGAGGTGTATCTGCGGCATCGCCAGTCCTCAAGGCGAGAAGCACAGGAGCGCGCTGTGTTTCTGCTGGAGAAGGTTGGAATCAGCGGCGCCGCAAGCCGCCTTGGACAGTATCCCCANCAACTNTCNGGAGGNCTACGGCAGCGTGTGATGNTGGCGATGGGCTTGATGTGCGAACCNGAACTGATCATTGCCGATGAACCCACCACNGCNTTGGATGTCACCATCCANGCNCAGATTCTTTTATTGCTGGCAGAGTTGCAGAAGGAATTCCAGATGGCCCTCATNCTCATCACCCATGACCTCGGAGTGGTTGCACGGGTTGCAGATCGGGTCGCGGTGATGTATGCGGGTCAGATTGTGGAAACAGGGACTGTGGCGGAGGTGTTCTCCAACGCCCTGCAGCCCTACACCCAAGGCTTGCTGGAGTGCATTCCAATTCCAGGAAAAACGCCACCGGGCACGCACTTGGGTTCAATACCGGGAATTGTGCCGAACCTGCTAGGAAATTTGCAGGGGTGCTTGTTCCGGGATCGTTGCCGATACGCACATCAGGATTGCGCCTCGTCTCCCATGATCGCAGTTCAGGAACTGCATGCTGGACGCAACTACCGCTGCCTACTTCCAGAAGATCTTAGTGCCCGGAAATCTCAGCATGCCTCTAACACTTCAGAAAGGGCATGAATCCTCCGATTCTTCAGACTAGTAATGTCGTCAAGACTTTCAGCGTCAGCCGCGGATTTTTCAAGGGTAAGCAAGCCCTGCATGCGGTGAACGGGCTCTCTCTCTCAGTTGCAGCAGGCAGTGTGCTGGGTTTGGTCGGCGAATCAGGTTGCGGGAAAAGCACACTGGCCCGCATACTTCTGGGGCTCGAAACGCCAAGCAGTGGCGATGTTTTGCTGAAGGGCAAGCCCGTCTCCGGGTTTGACCAAAAGGAACTGGCCAAGCAGGTGCAGCCAATCTTTCAGGATCCCTTCTCGTCACTGAATCCTCGCAAAACGATCAGTGCCATCATCTCGCTGCCACTCCGGGTTCATGGCATTGGAACCNAGCACAAGTGGCGAGTTCAGGTTGAGGAAATGATGGAACTGGTGGGACTCCCACGCCGCTTGGCCATGAGCTACCCCAGCCAGCTTTCTGGAGGGCAACGGCAGCGGGTGGCCATCGCCCGTGCGCTGATCATACGTCCGGATGTGGTGATTTGTGATGAACCGACCTCGGCGTTGGATGTCTCGGTGCAGGCGCAGATTCTCAACCTCCTGCTCGATCTGCGTTCGGAATTGGGATTGACCTACATCATCATCAGTCACAATTTGGCGGTGGTTGAGCACATCGCCACGCAGGTCGCCGTCATGTACTTGGGGCGTATTGTTGAAGAGGCGGATACACAAACCCTCTTCAATAACCCCAACCATCCCTACACACAGGCGCTGCTTCAGTCCGTGCTGACTCCAGAACCCCACTTGGGCATCCCGGACACGCACTTGGGAATCACCTTTCCCAATCCGCTGGAACCTCCGTCCGGTTGCGCGTTCCATCCCCGCTGCGCGTCCAGAATGCCGATCTGCGCCGAGCAATTGCCCCCCCCAACGAGTGTGGGTACTGGCCGCGTGAGGTGCCACTTGTTCAACGAAACAACCAGCAGTTCTGGTAACGCAGTTCTACCACATCACTGATTCACAAGAGGAGGTTAGCATGGCACAAGGAATGGTGGTCGCACCACAGCCGGAAGCGGTTGAGGCCGGTGCGATTGTATTACGCGAAGGCGGCAACGCGATTGATGCGGGCATTGCCTGCGCGCTCGTGCAAGGCGTGGTCGATCCGCAAATGACCGGNATCGCAGGATTCGGTAGCCTGCAAGCCTATTTGCCGGGAGAAAACGTGCATGAGTGCATCGATTTTCACGGCAAATCCCCTGCGGCAGTACGGCCTGCAATGTGGCAGGATCGCATTGAAGGCGAAGCCAGCGACGGCTTTGGTTTCATCCTCAAGGATCACGTTAACGATGTGGGCTACCAGTCCATCACAGTTCCGGGCAGTTTGAAGGCCTATTCCGAAGCCCATGCCAACTGGGGACGGCTGTCGTGNGCGGANGTGATGGCTCCGGCAATTNGACAANCCGAGCGGGGAGTGACCATCCGCCCNCACATGTACAACTGGTGGACGACAAACGATGGCTCCGGACGAGTGCTTCCCGCCGAACGGCTCCGATGCACTCAGTCAGGACAGCGGATTTATTTCCACTCCGATGGTAGTTTGAAGCGGGTCGGAGATCATCTCGACAATCCGGAGATGGCAGAAACCCTGCGNCGTTTGGCNAAGGTTGGCGCTGAGGATTTTTACACCGGGGACATTGCCGCACAAATTGTCGCGGACATGCAGGCCAACGGTGGTTTGCTTTCTGCCGATGATCTTGCCAATTATCGCACCACGTCCAACAAACCACTGTGGGGTGATTACCGGGGTCACCAGTTGGCAACCAATCAACCTCCCGGCGGTGGACTCATGCTCATCGAAATGCTCAACGTGCTGGAGCAGTTCGACTTGCCTGCTTTGGGACACAATTCGGTCGAGTACATCCGGGTGGTCAGTGAGGCGATGAAGCGGGCGACCATTGACAAGGACACCCACGTTGGCGACCCCGCCTTTGTCGAGATTCCCCTAGACCGCCTCACTTCAAAAACCTACGCAGCAGAACTGGCAGCAGCGATCAAACGTGGCGAAAAAGCAGTTGTGAAGCGCATCGACCGTACTCCGGAATCCAAGGACACCACCCATGTTAGCGTGGTCGATGGCAACGGCAACGCCTTCTCGATGACCCACTCGCTGGGGATGCCTTCCGGTGTGATCACCGAGGGTTTGGGTTTCATGTACAACGGCTGCATGGGGGTGTTTGACCCCCGGCCCGGACGTGCCGGAAGTCTTGCGCCCGGTAAGAGTCGCTTTACCTCGCTCTGCCCGTCTATGCTGTTCAAAGACGGAGAGTTGCATATGGTGATCGGCGCCCCCGGAGGCACGCACATTGCGATGGGGGTGCTGCAAGCCCTGCTGAATGTCATTGATTTCAAGATGTCGATGCAGGAAGCCGTGACCGCTCCAAGGTTTTCTGGAAACAGTCCACTGATTGATGTCGTCAATCGCATACCCCGTTTCGTCACAGATGAACTCGAAGCGCAGGGCTACAGCGTCCGCCGCTGGGCGCAATCCTACGCCTTTGCATGGATTCACGGAATTCGGATCGACGAGGGCAACTTAACCGGGGGAGCCGATCCTGCCGCCGATGGCATGTCGCTGGCGGTGTAATCAGAAACAGAGGAAAAACCATGAAGCTAATCGAAGCAATCGCCAAAAACCACAAGGAGTTGACCGAGTGGAGGCAAGACATTCACGCTCATCCGGAACTGGGCTTTGAGGAGGAGCGCACCGCGAAGCTCGTTGCGGAGCGGCTGGAGTCGTTCGGCTGCGAGGTTCACCGGGGCATCGGGGGGACCGGCGTTGTGGGCACGCTGCGTTCCGGTTCCGGAACCCGCACGATGGGGATCCGAGCGGACATGGACGCCCTGCCGATTCAAGAAGCGAACACCTTTGATCATCGCTCCCGAAACGACGGCAAGATGCACGCCTGTGGGCATGACGGCCACACGACCATGGTGCTTGGAGCCGCACAGTATCTCGCACAAACCCGAAACTTCGACGGCACGGTCCACTTCATCTTCCAGCCTGCGGAGGAAGGGCTTGGGGGTGCCAAGGCGATGGTGGAGGACGGCTTGTTTGAGCGCTTTCCCATGGAAACGGTTTTTGGGATTCACAACCGTCCCGGACTGCCGATGGGCAAATTCGCCATGCGCTCCGGCCCGATGATGGCAGGAGGCGGCTTCTTCGACATCAACCTGACCGGGCGGGGGGCGCATGGAGCCAGACCCGAAGCGAGTGCCGATCCCATCGTGGCCGCTTCGCAAATTGTTACTGCCCTGCAAAGCGTCGTCGCCCGCAACGTCAATCCGCAGGACACGGCGGTTCTTAGTGTGACTCGGCTCCACAGTGGGGAAGCCTACAATGTGATTCCCAACGACGCGACCATCGGCGGAACCGTCCGGGCGTTTGCAAAGGAAACCCTGCAACTGCTGGAGCAGCGGATTGGCGAGATTGCCACCGGAGTGGCTTCTGGTTTGGGTGTGAGCGTTGATTATCAGTTCAGGTTGATTTTCCTGCCCTTGATTAACGATGCCACTGCCACCAAATTCGCAGGGGATGTCGCAGCCTCCATTGTCAGCGAAGACAANGTGAACCGAGAGGGACCAGCGATCATGGCATCCGAGGACTTCTCCTACATGCTCAACGAGTGTCCGGGAGCCTACATCAACATNGGAAATGGTGGTGGGGAGGGTTCTTGCGAAGTTCACAATCCGGGCTACGATTTCAACGACCAAATCCTACCACTGGGAGCAACCTACTTCTCCCGGTTGGTTGAAATCAAGCTGAAGCGGTAGTGTCGAGATGGTTTAAAATTCCGCTTCCCGTGCCCGCACCACGGCGGTGATCACTTCGTTGTAGGGGGCAGAGGTGCCAACTTCCTTGGCGACGACAGGAACCATGCCGTTGATGAAGTTGATCTCAGAGGGGCGTTTTGCTAGGTGATCCAGCAGCATGGAGGGGCGGGCACCGGGCATGCCCTCGGCGAATTTGGTGATGTAGGCAACCGGATCGTCAAACGAGAAAGGCACGCCCTTGGCCACGCCTGCGTTGTAGGCTTCCATGCCGCAGGTGAGCGAGAGGTTTCGCGATTCCGGGTTCTGCATCATCTCTCCAATCGTGCGTCCAAACACAGTGCAGGGTCCGCTGAAGGAGACATTGCAGACGAATTTTTCCCAGACCAACTGGTCAATGTTTTCGTACTCCTGCGTGTTGAATCCGGCCTGACGCCAGACTTCGGCAATGCGGGTGGCCCGCTCGGAAGCCCCCCCGGTCATTTCACCGATGCGGATCAGGGCCATGCCGTTGTGGTGCGCGTGTCCCGGAGCTTTCATGGAGGCGCCAAACCCGCCCGCGACGCCGATCAGGATGTTTTCGATGGGCAGGCTCCGGGCCAGTCGTTCGCCAGCCCCCAAGCCGTTTTGCATGGTCAAAACCGGAGTGTCCGGAGCCAAAATCGGCGCAATCGCTTGGGCGGCAGCCTCCACTCCATCAGCTTTGGTGGCAATGATCACCAAGTCACACAAACCCGCATCGGCAATGTTGGCGGAAACCTTGATGCCCTGCACGGTACGATCCCCGCTGTAGCCCTCAACTCGCAGCCCATGCTGCTGGATTGCTTGCAGATGCTCCTGCCACACGTCAATTGCCCAGAGTTTGTTTCCGGCATCGGCTAACAATGCCGCATAAACCGAACCCATCGCTCCAGTGCCCACCACTGCGATTTTCATTGTTCTCCTCCTTTTTTCCTGTTTAATGTGAGTTCTGTATAAGCAAAACAGGGGAGTTTCTTGGGTGCCGCGAGGCTCAAAATCCCTCCTGTGCAAGGCGCATCCACTGCACACTGCTCCGTGACGCTTGCTTGACGCAGAGCTAGACGTCCGCTCGGTAACGGTAGTTGGCGTTGAAGCGGGAAAGCAGGTAGTCGCCGTAAATCAGTGATTCGCCCATCCCCGTGACAGGCACGGCTTCGGCGTCCATGTCGGGGTCGAAGAAGTAGGCGAGGGCGTAGCGGTGCTGTCCGGAGCGATTTTTGACGCGGTGCAGGGAGGACCGCCAGCGTCCTCCGGAAAGGTGCGCGAGCCAGTCCGCCGCGTTCACCACCACCTGATCCGGAGAGGCCGTGACCTCCACCCAAGTACCGTCCTGTGCCTTCACTTCCAGTCCGCCCACACGATCCTGCACGAGCAGCGTGAGAAACCCGTGGTCCGTGTGGGGTGCGGACCCAAAGGAGTCCTCCGGTTCGTCCGGGGCTTCCGGCCAGTAGTGCAGTAGCCGCAGAAACTCCGTGGGCTGCCGAAACCACGTTTCGTATACTCTTGNCTCGATTTCGAGTGCCTTCAGGCACAATTTCGTCANCTTGCGGGCCNCGCAGTCCACGTCCTGCCAATACGCTTCCAGCGTGTCCCGAAACCCAGAAACTTCCTGCGGCCACTGGTTCNGACNCTGGAGCGGTTTCCCAAAGCGTGGATCGTTTTCCGGCACCTCGTGCATCAACATGAACGATTCCGAGGTGTTGGGTTTCCGGACCTCCGCGACTGAGGAAGTGCGGGTGGTGCTGGAGTTGGAGGCGATGTAGCCGCGATGGGCCGAGTTGATCGCGTAGCTGGTTTTCACCGCTTCCGGANNGTCATGAAACGCACGGGAGGCCGCAAAGGCGGCAGCGCGGATTTCGGGANCCAGCCCCGCGTGGTTGCAAATGCAGAAACCCACCTCGCGAAAAGCGGAATCCAATGCNGCNACGATCTCACNTTCAGCGACTGCNAGATCAATTGTGGGGAGTGCGGGATGCTTCACCAAAGCAGGAGCGAAAGCGGCTGAAATGAGAAGCGCCTCCCGGAGGAGGCGCGTGAAGAAGCGCGGTTCCGCGCTCAGTCCGTCTCGGAGAGGCGTACACCTGAAGAGGACGGATGCGAAACTGCGATTCGAGTATGATCGGGCATGACCACCTCCTTTCTGTTGGGGTTAAGGATTACTCCAAGAACTGAGGTGACAATAGCGCAGTGCTGACTCAGATGCCAGAGAAAAATGCGGGCGTTCAGACGGCTTGCTGCTGGACTTGTTTCCGTCGGGGCATGCGCACCACCGTCCAGGGCAAGGCTCCCGGAACCCATGGGAACGTGACCAGCCGATGCGGGGTGGCGCGTTGCAGGGGTTGACTGGAAGAGTCTCGCATTTGTGACGTCGAAAGCAAAACCGGAGTTCCTGCAATCGGCAGGAGTTCCAGTGGAGTTCCAGCCTCNAAGACATTTCGGGAAAGCACCGTCAGCGATTTTTCAGGGCGCACTTCCAAGACGACTCCCGCCAGTTCCGCTTCCCCCTGCGGTCCGGACTCCAGTTGCAGGCTGTCAGCTTCGGCAGGTTGCTCCAGCGAGGCTTCGGTGTAACCGCGATGTGGCAGTTGCTCCAAATCCACGGAGAGCGCTTCCAGCCGTTCCGGCCACGTCTCCGGAGGCTGCGTCCGTACCCAGCGCAAGGCTTCCGCGTAGGTGCGGACGGTGGTTGCGGCGTAGAGCGGCCCCTTCATGCGACCTTCGATTTTTGCGCTGGCGATTCCAGCTCCCACGAATTTCGGCAGCAGGCGGATGCCCCGCAAGTCCTTGGAACTCATCAGNGTTTGGGCNGTGGCTGGTGGCTGGTGGTTAGAATTCTTAATCCCTAATTCATAATTCGTAATTGAATCCGTNACCACCTCGTAAGGCATCCGGCAGCTTTGNACACAGCCTCCGCGATTGCTGTCACGCCCGGCGGTGTAGTTGGAGATCACACAGTGTCCGGAGTAGGCGGAACACATCGCACCGTGGATGAACAACTCAACCTCAATGCCGACTTTCCGGCCAATGGTCTCAGCTTCTGTGATGGAGACCTCACGTCCGAGAATCAGCCTCGTAGCACCCATTTGTTTCCAAAAACGGGCACTCCAAGAATTCAGACAAGAAGCCTGCGTGGAGAGATGGATGGGAATCCGGGAATGCTGCTGGATGACCGACATCACGCCCAAGTCGGAGACGATCACCGCATCGACCGCGATTTCATTGAGAAAACGGACGAANTCCGGAAGCCGCACGAGGTCGGCGTCGTGGAGGAAGGCGTTGAGTGTGATGTACAGCTTGCGGCCCCGCTCGTGGGCGTAGGCGACCGCCTGTGTCAGTTCGTGATCGGAAAAGTTCTCTGCGCCACTGCGCAAGCCAAATTCCGGACCCGCGCAATAGATCGCGTCCGCGCCATAAAGCAGGGCAACCCGCAGTTTTTCAAAGTTTCCGGCAGGCGCGAGGAGTTCCATGCCTAAAGCAGAGGCCCGGCCAGTTCCCGGACTTTGGCCTGTGCGTTGCCTTGGTAGCGAGGTCCAGTGTGCGCGATCACGGCTCCGGCAAGCGCACTGGCAATACGTCCGCTTTCCAACGGCGTTTTATCGTGCGTGACACCGTAGAGGTATCCGGCGGCAAAGGCNTCGCCCGCGCCCGTGGTGTCTTTGAGCNAAACCGAAAGTGCATCAACGTAAATCGTTTCACCTTGATGCCAAAGCAGGGCACCGCGTCCTCCCATCGTCATCACGACGGTTTCCACCCACTCACCNAGTTGCTTGACCGCGTGTTGTGACACCTCNGTGTCCAGCAGCAGAAACGCCTCCTCCTGATTGCAAAANACCAAATCGACNGACTCACGCAGCAGTTCGATAAAATCAGCACGGTGACGGTTCACACAAAAAGGATCGGAGAGGCTGAGCGANACCCGCACNCCAAATTCCTGTGCCTTCGCCAGCGCGTGACGCACCGCTTCCTTCTGGGTGTCCGTGTCCCAGAGGTAGCCTGTGACGTAGAGGTAGCGTGCTGAGCGTAGCGTCTCAAGGTCAATGTCCGCCACCGCCAATTGCTGGCACATGCCGAGGTGCGTGTTCATCGTCCGAGCGGCATCTGGTGCTACCAAGATCAGACTGCTNCCGGTGGTGCCTAGACCCGTGCCGAGGCACGATTTGACGCCTTGTGCCTCCANTCCNTCCCGGTAGCTGTCGCCGTGTTCGTCCTGACCAACCTTGCCAGTGAATGCTGTTTGTCCACCGAGTTGAGCGATNCCGATCATCGTGTTCGCACCGGAACCTCCGGGAGCNAACTCAATCGGCAGATTTTGCGCAGCGAGGGCTATCAGGATGCTTTGCTGCTGCTCCAACTCCACGAGGTACATGCGGTCCTTTTCCAATCCACGTTCACCAAGGAAGGGTTCCGGAACATGGGACAGCAGGTCAATCAGCGGGTTGCAAATGCCGTAAACGTCAAGGGAGTTCATTGGTGTTCGATGGTTGGCGGTTGGGAACAGGACGCGGCGCAACCCNCTCTACAGNCGGATTGGGTTGCGGAATGCTGGAGTCAGCGGAATGCGAGGGTTAGCTGGCCTTGGCCTGCGGCATCTGAAGTTTTTTGTCCCGGATGATCTTAGGGGTTTCCTTGCCGCCGATCACCGCTTCGCCCACGATACATTCGCGCACCTCCGGATCAGAGGGAACGTCATACATGACATCAAGCATCACGCGCTCCATGATTGAGCGCAATCCGCGTGCCCCGGTCTTGCGTTTGTTCGCCTCGCGGGCAATGGCTTGGATCGCACCCTTGGTGAAGGAAAGTTTGACATGTTCCAGTTCCATCAATTTCTGGTACTGCCGCATGAGCGCATTCTTCGGTTCAACAAGGATTTGGACGAGGTGTTCCACGTCCAAGTCGTGCAGGGTCGCCACCACCGGAAGCCGTCCGATGAATTCCGGGATCAGCCCGTACTTGAGCAAATCTTCCGGCTCCAGTTTTTCCATGAGGTCATGGCTCGNGAACTTCTTGCTCTTGATGTCCGCGCCAAAGCCAATGGCCTGCTTCCCGATGCGTCGCTGGATGATCTGCTCCAGCGCCACAAACGCGCCACCACAAATGAAGAGNATGTTGGAGGTGTCCACCTGCACACACTCTTGTTGCGGGTGCTTGCGGCCTCCTTGGGGCGGGATGTTGGCGACGGTGCCCTCAATGATTTTCAGCAGNGCCTGCTGCACGCCTTCTCCGGACACATCGCGGGTGATCGAGGGGTTCTCCGCCTTGCGCGTGATCTTGTCGATCTCGTCAATGTAGATGATGCCCTGTTCAGCCCGCTCGGTGTCGTAGTCCGCCGCTTGCAAGAGTTTGAGGACGATGTTCTCCACGTCCTCGCCAACATAGCCCGCTTCCGTGAGGGTGGTGGCATCGGCCATCGCGAAGGGAACGTTGAGGACNCGGGCGAGNGTTTGAGCGAGCAGGGTTTTGCCGGTTCCGGTGGGACCGACGAGCAGGATGTTNCTCTTCTGCAACTCCACGTCCTCGTCACCGAAGTTGGTGTTGATGCGCTTGTAGTGATTGTAAACCGCAACGGCCAACACCCGCTTGGCCTGATTCTGACCTACAACATAACCATCGAGAATCTGCTTGATCTCGGCGGGCTTGAGGATATCTTGCTGGAGGTCAATGGCACGGTCCTTCTGCCACTCCTCCTCCATGATGTCGTTGCAGAGGTCAATGCACTCGTCGCAGATGTACACCGTGGGCCCCGCGATGATTTTCTTGACTTCATCTTGGGTCTTGCCGCAAAAGGAGCAGCGCAGGGGGGCGTCCTTGGACTGGCTCATCGTGGTCTCCAGTGGTGTCGGTAATCAGTCGCCAGGGTTGCTGGACTTGCGATCGTACATGACGGCGTCAATGATCCCATAATCGAGGGCTTCGTCGCCCGAAAAAAAGAAGTCGCGCTGGGTGTCTTTCGCAATGCGCTCGATCGGCTGACCCGTGTGCTGGGCGAGAATCCCGTTGAGCGTGTCGGTCAAGCGCAGAATCTCGCGGGCCTGAATGTCGATGTCCTCCGCCTGTCCGGAAAAACCCCCGGTGAGTTGGTGAATCATGACCCGCGCATGCGGGAGCGCGTGGCGTTTCCCCTTTTCACCTGCAGCAAGCAAGATTGCACCCATGCTGGCAGCCTGCCCCACGCAAATCGTCTGAATCTCTGGCTTAAGATACTGCATCGTGTCGTAAACTGCCATCCCTGCCGCAACATAGCCGCCGGGACAGTTGAGGTAGAGCGAAATGTCACTATCCGGATCTTCAGCTTCAAGAAACAGCAATTGGGCAATGATAACGTTGGCAACATTGTCGTCAACGGGGGTGCCTAAAAAAACGATGCGATCCTTGAGTAACCGCGAGTAGATGTCGTAGGCCCGTTCACCACGATTGTTCTGCTCCACCACCATTGGGATGAGCGCCATGGATGCTCCTTTAGCTAAGGTTCCGGAAAGGTTCAATGAGCATGGTCGTGGTCATGATTATGATCGTGGTGATGCACAGGCGCTTCTTCAACCGGATCACCGAACACCCGTGCGGTCACGCGGTCCAGCACCGCCTCGCCCTCGCGTCGGGCGGAGATGCGGTGGTACATGCGCTCGCCGATGTGGCTCTTCAGGAACTCGTCCGGATTGGAACCGAACATTTGGGCGACTCCGTACAATTCCTCCATTGTGCCTCGCGGATCAACGAACACCTGCTCCTTGCGGAAAATCGAATCGAGGAGGTACTGGAGCTTGAGGTCGTCCCGCAATTTGGCGATTTCTTCTTCCTTGCGCTTGGCCTTGTCTGCTTCGGTAAGTTCCGGTTCTTCCTTCTGAAATTGCTGGTCAATGGAGGTTTCTCCCTGCACCAACACCGCTTCCGGAAGGGGAAAATCATCATACAGCGCAGGCAGTTGTTCTCGGAGGGTGAGCCGATAGCTGGCTTTGATGTCATCCTCACGCGAATGCTGAAGGTTGGCCTTTGCCTTCTCCCGGAACTCCTCCTCGGTGTTGACCCCCCAATTGGCAAAGAACGCCTCGTCAAGTTCCGGAAGTTCCATGCGTTCCACGGAATTGAGGATGAGTGTGTAGTGTGCGGTCTTGCCTGCGTCCTTCTCGAAGGCTTCCGGGAGGGTCACATCCACTTCCTTGGTTTCTTCCGGGCGCATCCCCAGTAGGTGAGGTTGAAGTTCCGGGTGCCGGGCCGAGCCGATGATAAAAACAATATTTTCGTTGGTGCCGTCTTCAAATTTCTCTCCATCCACGGTGCCCTCGAAATCGATTCTCACTAAATCTCCGTCTTCCACAACAGGATTGTCCTTTGCCNCGGGCNGGGAGCGGGACTGCTGTAGANCNTCGATCTCCTTGTCAAGCTCCTCCTTCNTGATCTCTTCCGGGGTGCGCCGCTCCAGCTTGAGCTTGGTGTAATCCGGAAGTTCAAGATCGGGTTTGACCTCAAAAAGCAGTTTGGCGGAGAGCGGAGCCCGTCGATTGAATTCCAACGCCTCGATGCTTGCCGGCGTTGCAGCCGAGAGTTCGTGATCGTGCAGGGCTTGGTTAAGATAGCGCGGGATGACGGTGTCCTCCACCTCCTGCTGCATCACAATTTTGAAGCGCTTGTCCAGCCAGNCCTTGGGGAACTTGCCTGGACGAAAACCGTTGAGGCGCGTGTTGCGTAGCCGCTGATACACGGCATCGTAGGTGGATTTTATTTCTTCAAGAGGAACTTCAATCTGGAAGGCGCGCTTAAGTTGCCCCAAATCTTCAAGGGTGGCTTGCATGAATGCCGAGGGATACAGGAAATCGTTGCCGCAAAAGGCGAATCCGCAAGATCGAGCCAGAAAGCTGCTCTGCGTATCTTCCTGTTGCGTGAAAAAACACTCCGGTCAGCATAGCTTTGGCTATACAAATTCACAAGTGTTTTNCCACGCCAAAACCCAGAGGAATTGGTGAACATGGGACGGGTGGGGAGAGGCGGCTTGCGCCGCCTCGGTGATTAGTGCCTCACCTCAGAGGGCGAGCATGGCTTCCCAAATCTTGTGAGTCCACGCGCCCTTGGGACGTTTGGAAATCACAGGAGTGGATTCGGACGTCATCAGCACGTTGACTGTGCNATTGAAGTCACTCGGCTNCAGGCAGGTGATTTCCTCCGGAGACATCNAAGTGTCGCCTTTGAGGCTCATCTGGATCAGTCCGGCTTTGACTTTCATGGTTCCTCGTGTTGGTGGTTTTGCGGTTCTGCTTGGTTCCGGATTCAAGAATCTTGACTAATTGGTCAAGACTTTTCTCCAATAAATCATAATGGACGGCCAAACCTCTCTCACGCAAAGTCACAGTTCCTCGAAGACGCAAGTCCGTGCGGCTAACGTGCGCCGCATCCTCACAGCGGCAGAGGGAATCTTCGCAGAATTCGGCTACAAGGGAGCCACCATCCAGCAAATCGCCGACCGGGCGGGACTCCCCAAGGCCAATATTCATTATTATTTTTCAACCAAAGAAATCCTCTACCGNAAGGTCTTGGACGACATCCTTCAAGTTTGGCTAGAAGCAGCAGACACCTCTGATGATTGGAGCGACCCTGTGCCAACANTGACGCGCTACATCAACGCCAAGATGGAGCTTTCCCGCACGCNCCCCAAGGGGTCGAAGGTGTGGGCGAACGAGATCATCCAAGGNGCACCAATGATTCAGGATTATCTGGAAAGCACCCTACGAATCTGGATGCAAGATCGCACCGAGCAAATCCGAAGTTGGGTGGANGCGGGAAAAATTCGACCTGTGGNCCCGTACCACCTGCTCTACATGATCTGGGNCGTCACACAGCACTATGCGGACTTTGAACACCAAATCAACACGCTCAACGGGAACGAAGCATTGTCAGAGAAACAATTTGCTCAAGCGAAGCAGAACATCACGGAAACCTTGCTGCGGGGAATCGGTGCCCTGCACGGAAGCACAGGGCGGCCCGCATGAGGAGGGGCTGCCGAGGTTTCGGCAGCATTGCTCGGTGAGGGTGCAGATTACTGCGGACGCATGTCCGCCTTGTCGATCCCGGCAACCGGAACTGGTGTTTTCATGGCGTCCCGACGAAAGGGGTCGCCCAATTCCTGATTCAGGATCACCTCGATAAAGGTGGTTTCCCCTTGCTCCATCTGCGCTTTGATGGCGGTGTTCAACACCTCAGTGAGTTCTGCCATCGTCCGCGCCGTGACACCCTTGACTCCACAAGCTTTGGCGATGTCGGCATAGGAAACTTGCAGGTCTAACTCGGTGCCGACGAAGTTGTCATCGTACCAGAGCGTGGAGTTCCGCTTCTCTGCGCCCCATTGGTAGTTCCGGAAGATCACCATGGTAAAGCCCGGCCACTCCTCACGACCAATCGCGGTCATCTCGTTCATTGAAATCCCAAAGGCACCGTCTCCCGCAAATCCTACCACAGGCGTGCCCGGATTGCCGATTTTTGCGCCAACGATGGTCGGGAACCCGTATCCACAGGGACCAAATAAACCCGGAGCCAAATACTTGCGGCCTGCTTCAAAGGTCGGGTAGGCGTTACCGATCGCGCAGTTGTTGCCAATGTCCGAGGAAATGATCGCCTCCTTGGGCAGCGCTACCATGATCGCCCGCCATGCCTTGCGGGGCGACATGTGCTCCGGCTGGCGCTGGCGCACACGCTCGTTCCAGGTGGTGCCCGGGTCATCATCCTCATGGTCCATGGCCGCGAGGCTCTCGGCCCATGCGGATTTCTTGCTGGCAATCAAGTTGCGGCGTTCTGCGCGTCCAGCACTCCCCGCGTGGTCTGCGAGTTGCTCGAGCAGCTGTTCGGCAACGCGCTTGGCGTCTCCCACGATTCCGACTGAAACCGACTTGGTCAAGCCAATGCGATCCGGATTGATGTCCACCTGAATGAGTTTCGCGTCCTTCGGCCAGTAATCCAGATTGTATCCCGGCAGCGTGGAGAACGGATTCAAACGGGTGCCAAGAGCCAGCACCACATCTGCTTGCTGAATCAACTCCATTCCTGCTTTGGAACCGTTGTAGCCCAGCGGTCCGGCGAAGAGCGGGTGTGATCCCGGAAAGGCATCGTTGTGCTGGTAGTTGCAGCACACTGGAGCGTCCAGCCGCTCTGCTAATGCTTGTGACGCTGGAATGGCAGCACCTAACACCACACCCGCGCCGTTGAGGATCACCGGGAATTTTGCGTTGGACAGCAGCTCAGCCGCAGCAGCAAGGGCGTCAGTTCCCCCGGAAGGAAGTTCAAATTCGACGATGGCGGGCAATTCAATGTCAACCACCTGAGTCCAGAGATCACGCGGGATGTTGATCTGCGCCGGAG
>PANO01000006.1 GCA_002707655.1 Deltaproteobacteria bacterium | reverse complement strand
GCTGGAACATCAGTGGGGCTTCGTAAACCAAGGGGACGTCCAAGCCGTCAAACACCGCATTGACTTCAACATTCGTGAACAGCGAGATTTTCTGGCGCAACTTGTCCGGAAGTGGCTCGGAGGTGCGGCAAATGAGGATTTCGGGCTGAATGCCGATTTCCCGGAGCTTACCCACGCTGTGCTGCGTCGGCTTCGTCTTCATCTCGGTGGTCTTGATGATGAGCGTGAGATGGACGAAGAGCGCGTGTTCACGCCCATGTTCCAGCCGGAATTGCCGGATTGCCTCCAAGAACGGGAGTGATTCGATGTCTCCCACGGTGCCGCCGATTTCGACGATGCAAACATCCGCATCATCCGCCGCTGCTTTGATGGTGGACTTGATCTCGTCAATGACGTGCGGAACCACCTGCACTGTCTCCCCAAGGTAGGCTCCCGCCCGCTCCTTACGCAAGATGGAATCGTAGATTTGTCCAGTCGTGCAGTTGTGCTTGCGGGTCAGCGTCGCGTTGGTGTAGCGCTCGTAGTGCCCAAGGTCGAGGTCGGTTTCGGCGCCGTCCTTGGTGACAAACACCTCTCCGTGCTGGAAGGGGTTCATCGTGCCGGCATCCACGTTGATGTACGGGTCGAGCTTCATGAGGCTCACGTGTAATCCACGGGCTTCCAGCAAGGCTCCGACAGATGCCGCCGCAATGCCCTTGCCTAAGCCGGAGACCACGCCTCCTGTGATGAAAACGTACTTCGTCTGCATTCGTTTTTTTGTCGTTTGATGCTTAGTGGCTGGAGACGTCATGCCTCGTGGTCGGCTTGTCAAGCAGTCGCAGGTGACGGGGGAGCTTGGAGTGGTGTTGCTTTGCGGACATCCATGCGGCGGAGGACTTCGTCGGTCACCTGCTCCACCAGAGCAATTTTTCGGATTTCCTCATCTTTCGCCAAAGCCTCCAGCGTGACTTCCCTAGATTTGGCAAGGACCGTGCGACGATCCCAAAACGCAAACCCAATGGCGGCGACCATGATCACCGTGAAAATCCCCGTGATGATCTGCAAGAACTGCATCAGTTCCGCAAAGCGCGTGTTCGAAGAATTTTGCATCTGCTCAAAGCGTGTGTTCATTGAGTTTTGCATCTGCTCAAAGCGCGTGTTGAAGTCCTCACGCTGTTCGGCAAAACGCTTGTCCACCTGCTCAAAGCGTTGAGCTGTGGATTCCATGAACATCTGGAGCGTGGTCTCGATGCGCACCATATGCTTTTCCACTTGGTCAAAACGCCGATCGATCCGCTCCCGATCCTCTTGTGTGAACCCCACTTGCTGCGCTTGAGCCAGCGAAACCCACAACACGCCCAGCCCCACCACCAAGGCTCCGATTCCTGGAAATCTCATCGTCTGCTCCTTGAAAAGCTCTTTTTGAGAAGTTTAGCACACTTTCCGGATTACACAAAGTCAACCACTTTTAGCAGTCCATCAAGGTGGTTGATTGAGAATCATTTACTTTGATTTTTACGAGAGCGTCTTGAATTGCTTGCTCATGGATAGAACGGCAGCGTTTGGGGTCAGGAAACGGGCAGTTCCAGCGTGAAACAGGCACCGCCGGACTCAAGGTTTTGGAAGCGCACGAAGCCGTTGTGGTCGGCAAGGGTCTGGTGGAGGATCGTGAGGCCAAGTCCGGTGCCGTCGTCCTTGGTGGTCGCATACGGCTCAAAAAGTCGGTCGGCGATTTCGGGTTCAATCCCGGTGCCGTTGTCTTCCACTTCCACCCGGACAATCCGCAGTTCGGGATCGAGGCGGGTGGTGAGGGCAATCACGCCCTGTTTGAAGATGCGGGAAAGGCGGCCCTTGTTTTCGATGGCGTCAATGGCGTTGTCAATGAGATTGATGAAAACACGCCGTATCTGCTCGCGGTCGAGAGGTAACGAGGGCAAGTCCGGAGCCAAGTGGGTGTCCAGTCGAATGCGGGCGGGAAGATTGCCGTCGTAAAGCTGGACTGCTTCAAGGATGATGCTGTTGAGGTCGTTTGCCTGTGGATTCGACTCCGGAATCTTGGCGAAGTTGGAGAACTCGCTAACCATCTGCTTGAGTTGCTGCACCTCTTGGATGATGGTCCGCGTTGCCTGCTCCAGCGTGGTGTCATTCTCGACAAGCCCGGAGTATTTGCGGCGGATGCGCTCGGCTGAGAGTTGGATGGGGGTGAGGGGGTTCTTGACCTCGTGAGCAATGCGTCGTGCCACCTCCCGCCACGCCTGCGCCCGTTGTAAGCGTTGCATCTCCGTGATGTTGTGGTACACCGAGACCATGCCTACCGGCTTCCCTTCGCGATTCTCCAAGGCAAACAAGCCGGACGAAACATGAACGGGGGCACCCTGCTTGGACACCGTGAGGTTGCGCATCACGGACTTCCCCGGATTCGCCTGTAGGGATTGGAACATCTCCTCAAATCCCGCCAGTGATTCCCGTTCCAGCACCTCCCCAAAGTGCTTGCCCTGAAAGGCAGCAGTCTTGAGTTGCAGGATTTGCTTGGCAGTGCGGTTGATGCCCTCGATGCGTCCGTCCATGTCTAGGGACACCACGCCGGTGCTGATGTTCTCCAGCACAAGGTCCACAAACCGTGTGTGTTCTTCCAGTACCCGATTGCTCTCCTGGAGATGCTCGGTCGTGCGGATCAACCCTTGGCGGTACTCCTGTAAATCTCGGCTCATCGCGTTGAAGGAGTTGACCAGCAGTGCAAAATCGCGGTCCAATGGTTCCTCCAGTGTGACTTGGTAGCCAACTTCCCCCTCTGACACTCGTTGGGTGGCAACGGCAAGCTGCTCAATGGGTTCCACAAAACCGCGGGCGAGGTAGAATGCAAGCCAGATGGAGACGAAGAGGATAAAGAAGGTCATCAGCAGGAAGACGACGATGTAGTAGCGCCGGATCAAGTCCTGCGACTCCACAAAAACCTGAGTGCTGAGCACCTGTTTCTCAAGGGCGTTGACCGCATGGGTCAGTGACCGTGGGGTGGGGCGGAAGATTTCCACAAACGTCGCCTGCCCGCCAAGTTCTGTCCTCCGGAAATGCCGATAGAGCATCCGCCCGCCGCGCTCTTCGACGATCCACGTCACGTCTTGCTCCTGCACCTGCGGCCACTCGGTTTCCGCAAGCGGGGTCCAGAGTTCCTGAGCCAGTGGGGTGTGGAGTCGCTGGGACAGCACTTTGTGCTCGGAGGAATAAACCACGATGCCAGCACCCAACTCCGGACTTGGGGGGAGGGAAAACTCCGAACCCGAGGGACTTTGCCACTCTTGCAGTCGTCCCGCGAACGCCGCTCCTTGCAACTCCATCGAGTGTTTGAGGTCGAGGTGGAAGGTCTCTACCACGCGCTGGGCGTTCTGCACAACGGTTTCATGCTGGCCTTCCAGCCACGATTCGAGGGTGCGGGCGATGAAGGTACTGGCGAAGAGATGGAAACCCATCGCCGGGAGCGAGAGGATCACGAAGGCGGTGATGAGCTTGGTCTTGAGGCGGACGCCAATGGTGCGGTGCCGATGTTCGTAAGCAAGCTTGAGAAGGTTGCGGGCAATCAGGTAGAAGACGATGGCGATGAGGACGATGTTGACGTTGATCGCCACAAAAAGTATCAATCTCGACTCACTCGTGCCCGTGTCCGGGATGCCCTGCTGGATGCTGAAGCCAATGAGGAAGAGAAGCAACGCAAGCAGGCTGGCGATCGCTAGAAAGCGGTTGCGAATCCGGGGATCGGCGGAGAGGAGACTGCGGAAGTGCTGGAGTTTAAGTAAGCGAAGGCGCATCGGAACTCAGTGGAGGAAGGTTACTGTGAGAGGGACTGGTAGTAGGCCTCCTTGCTCTTCTGGTGTGCGGGCTCCACGGTGTACTCCTCGCTGTGCTTGACGAGCAACTGCTGCGCGTGGAAGACCTCGCCCTGCATCCGCCCCTCGATGACCACGCCTTGCCCCTCCCGAAACATGTCGGGTTTCACGCCGTTGTAAACGACAGAAACGAAATTCCGGGAGTCTTCTGTGACTTTGAAGGCGAGCCGGATGGCTTGGGCGTTCCACTCCACCGAACCGGGCTGCACGAGCGCCCCAATGCGGATGGTCTTGTTCTCAAAATCAGCAGGCGCGGCCAGCACCTCCTGCGGGGTGTAGAAGAACACAGTGGCTTTCTGGAGTCCCTGAATCGAAATCGCTGCCAGCGTGGCGAAAATGACGAATCCGCCAATGACAAATTTGGTGCGTGTCTTCATGTTTGAGTTGCTAAATCACCGCAGAGGGCACAGAGAAAAATTTAAACACACCTCCGGCACTCTGCCTCTCTGTGGTTAATCAAAACCTCGCTCATCGGACTGAACAGTGCGGGATGCGGAATTCGGGGAGATTTTCAGATCCTCAAGCTGTTGCTGGCAGGTATGCTGCCGGTTCCACGTCCAGAGTAGATAGCCGAGAAAGGCTGCAATCCAGATGCCGTAGCTGATGAGAACGTATTCGATGTTTTCAGGCACGGGAGTACTCCGGAGAGTGGTTGGCGATGTGTTCCTGAATTGTGTCGTTAGCACACTCGATCCGGTAGCGCATCAGCAGCAGGTAGCCGTAGAAAATGGCCATCGCGACCATGCAGGCAAACAGCGGATAGAGCAGTTCCGGAGGCATTGAGGGTTTGGCCGCACCCGCTTCAACCTTGAAGAGCGTGGAGGGCTGGTGCAGGGTACGCCACCATTCGACAGATTTGTGGATGATTGGGATGTCAAGGACACCGATGACCCCAAGGACAGACGCCAGCCGGGCCTCCTTGTCCCGGTCGGGTACGGACATACGCAGCACAAAGTAGCCCACGAAGATGAGGAAGAGCAGCAGCGTCGTGGTCAGCCGAGCGTCCCACACCCAGTAAGTACCCCACGTCGGCTTGCCCCACACCATGCCGGTGATGAGAACCAGCACGCAGAACACGAGTCCGATTTCTGCCGAGGATTTGGCGATGCGGTCAAACTTGAGGTCGCGTTTCCAGAGGTAGGCAATGCTGCACACAAAAACCACGAAGAAAGCGAGGTAGGTTGTGATCACGGAAGGGACGTGCAGGTACATGATTTTCTGCACAAAACCTTGGCTGCTCTCCAGCGGAGTTCCTAAGAACACCCAGAGTCCGCAGCCCGGCAAGGCAAGCAATGATCCCCATTTCAGCAGCCGGAAGTAGCTCGGAGTTTCAGGCATCGAGGCGTTCCCGCAGCAGTTGATTGATCAACTGGGGGTTGCCCTGTCCTTTGGTCTGTTTCATCATTTGTCCCACAAAAAATCCGAGCACCTTGGTTTTTCCAGCACGGTATTGCTCCACCTGTTCCGGATTCGCCGCGATGAGTTCAGTGGCGAGCCGACCGAGTTTGTCGGTGTCCGAAACCTGTTTCAGCCCCTTTTCCTCCACAATCTGAGCCGGAGCCTTTCCGGAATTGCGCATTTCCTCAAAAACGGACTTGGCGATTTTGCTGCTGATCTCGCCCTTGCGGAGCAGTTCCGTGAGTTCCGCAAGCTGGGCGGGGGCGATTCCACTGTCCCGGAGGCCACAGCCGCTCTCGTTCATCACGCGGGTGAGGTCGCCCATGATCCAGTTGCAGGCGAGCTTGGGGTCTGCACCTTCCGCCAGCGTTGCCTCGAAAAACTCGGCGGTTTCGCGGCTGGCGATCAGCACTCCGGCATCGTAGGAACTCAGCCCATGCTCCTGCTGGTAGCGTTCCTGTTTCGCATCCGGAAGTTCCGGAAGGGCGTTTTTGATTTCCTCCACCCGTGTTTCTGAAAGCTGGACCAGCGGCAGATCGGGATCAGGAAAGTAGCGGTATTCCTCGGCTTCCTCTTTCGTGCGCATGGTGAAGGTGACGCGCCGCTCGGAATCCCAGAGCCGCGTTTCCTGAACTAGTTTCCGCCCATCCAACAATTCCTCTTGGTGTCGGTCAATCTCATAGGCGACCGCCTGCTGGATGAAACGGAAGGAGTTAAGATTCTTGACCTCGGCCCGGACTCCAAGCTGTTTCTGCCCCTTGGGACGCACCGAAACATTGGCGTCACAGCGCAGTTGGCCTTTTTCCATATCACCTTCGGAAACGCCGAGGTACGTCACCAGCGAATGGAGTTTCTCCATATATGTCTTGGCCTCTTCCGGAGTGCGCAAGTCTGGTTCGCTGACGATCTCCAGCAGGGGAGTCCCGGCGCGGTTGAGGTCCACAAAGCTCGACTCTCCGGCGGATTCATGCACGAGCTTTCCGGCGTCTTCCTCAATGTGGATGCGCGTGATGCCGATGCGTTTGGCTCCGGATTTGGTGTCGATCATCACCCAGCCGCGTTCGCAGATCGGGCGGTCGTACTGCGAAATCTGATACGCCTTGGGCAGGTCCGGATAGAAGTAGTTCTTGCGGGCGAACTGAGAGTCGAGCCGGATTGCGCAATGGGTCGCCAGTCCTAGCTGCACGGCGAACT
The DNA here is from genome assembly GCA_002707655.1 of Deltaproteobacteria bacterium. The sequence goes on along the minus strand of PANO01000006.1, from coordinate 31,300 downwards.
CCTGCACCTGCTCGTTGAGAACGGGCAAGGCACCCGGCAGGCCGAGACAGACTGGGCAAGTGTGTTCGTTGGGGTCCGCTCCAAAGCTGGTGGGGCAGTTGCAGAACAGCTTGGATTTCGTTGCCATTTGCGCGTGTATCTCCAATCCAATAACAGCTTCAAACTCCATCTTGCTCAATCCTTCAGTGAGGCCATGCGTGTTTCCAAATCCAGCAGCCGCTGCTTGAGGTCGTCCACCTCACTCTGTTCGGGAGGGGGATTGGGGATTGGGGTCGGGGCGGGGCGGGTTCCAAACCCGTCCGTACTAGGCGTGGGTGGTTCGCTGCTTGAAGGCTGAGTTTCTGGTTCCTCACCCCTCGTTGAATCGGGAGGGGGGGCGAATCCAGGAGGTCTGAACTGACGGAGGTGATCCGTGAAGTTCGTCAGGGGGTTTGTGAAGGGCAAGGCTCCAGATTGCCCCAACCACGCTTGCGGCGTTGTGAACTGCGTCATCTGCCGCCGCATGAGGTCACGGGTTTCCAGGTAGGAGTCCAGCACTTTTGGCAGAAATTCGGTGAGAAAATCTCCGATCAACCCGTCTTGGTTACGAATGAGCTGGTGCAGGAAGTCCGCAGAAAACAGATAGGAATTTTGTTCCAAGACCACCTGCGCTAGCACAGCTGGAGTGATGTCCTCCCGCGTTTTCGAGTCGATCACCTGCACCTCGCGGCCCTGCTTGATCAACTCCACCAACTCGTCTAGCGTGAGGTGCTTGCTGCGCGTGACGTCATAGAGTCGGCGATTGGGGTATTTGCGGATGACGACCGTGCCTTCCGGCGCGTGACGCTTCATGGATGGTGCGTGGCATGTGCAAAGAACAAGGAAAAGGATACCCGGGCGGAGCCTCAAGGACAAGCCTAATGGCATCATGCCCTCATTGCTGGACCAGCAAAGTTGTGAACTTATCCGCGAGCGCGGAGTTCTTCAGAGCGGATAAACGACTACGCCCGGAGTGGCGAAAGTGTCGAGGACAACACGGCGCCCGCAGAAGCGGGCCATGCCGTTGGTGACGCGGATGCGATCGTGGTAGGTGCCGGCGATAAAAAGCTGGGAGCGACCCCGCAAGTCTGTGGCGAAAACGGTGACATTGCTCAGGGATTTCCAGAGACCGTCTGCGTCCGCTTGCAGGTCAAGCGTTTGCAGGAAATGCCGAGTCTGGTAATCCTCAAACGCGCCGGGCCAAACTTGCGTTACATAGGTGACGCGGTCTTGCAGGCGTTCGTAGGAATCGTCAAACATGAGACCAATGGGCAGGTCGTCCTGATCGTTGTCCGCTCCAGTCACAAAGTACGAACCGTCCCGGTCAAAGCACTCGAGCCAACCCCGCATGTCCTTGCCATCGAGTGCCCGCAGGTAGCGCTGCTGCAAAGCGTCCACCGCCTGCCGGATTTCCTCCGGAATCACTGCGCTCATGAGGTGGCCCGTTCAAAGCCCATCGTCTGACGATAGGTCTCCCACCACACGGTGTTCGTCACCTCGTCGTTGTGGCTGACGTGCCACGGGTCGTTCTCCGAGCTGTCCTGCCAGCCGCGCAGATAGCGGATGCGGTCCGGTTCAGCGTGGAGCGCCTTCTGGATACGACCGAACACGGCCCCGTCCTCCAAGCTGATAAAACCACTGGGCCCGATCAAATTGGAGGATTGCCGCACTCGGTGCCGCACGAGTTCCGGATCATCGTCCTGATGTGCGAAGTAGGCGTAATGCACCTCGGTTTGTGTGGGCGAAAGGGGGTTGGCGAAGCGGCAGTTGATGATGTCGAGGTGATTCATCACCGCTCCCAATGGCCACGGAGTGACGAGCAGTGAACCTGCCTTTTGGTGCGGAAGCTTGTTGCGGGGATGCTCGCCGCCCCAGTAGCGCATCAGTTCCGGATCGTTCAGCAGGTCTAAGTTGTCCGCCACCCCTTCCATCACGGTTTCCGTGACACGATGCCCCTGGGAAGACCGAACTTGTGAGCCTGCGCCACCCTTCCATTTCAGGATCTGAAAGGCCCGGTGCAGCAAAGGCGCGTGGTAGCCTTCATCGTCAATGTAGATTTTCCAGTTCGTTTCAAAGATAGTTTTCTGGTAGCCCAGCAACTTTAGCCGCCCGTCGCCTCCAAGGGCTGCCCGCAAGGGTGTTGCGATTTCCGCCAGCCACGCTTCCAGCACTGGCGGATCTGGATGCAGGGACGCGAACAACAACCCACAGAACTCTTCAACGCGGGCACTGGCGAGTCCGTGGTTAGTCAGTTCAAAAGACCCCGGAAAATCCTTGACNCCGGGGCAGCGGGTGAGGGTGCCTTCCAGCGAATACGCCCAGCGGTGAAACGGGCATTCAAACTCGCGGNCCTTGCCCCGAAAACGGGGTTCGAGCATGGTGCCGCGATGAGCACAAGCGTTGTGCAAGGCGCGGATGACGCCATCCTGCCCGTGAATGAGAATCAGTGGCACCCGCCCAAGCTGCACGGTTTTGAAACGTCCGGGCGCATCCAATTCAGCGCGGTGCCCCACCAGATGCCAGAGCGGTCCTGCAAAGATNCGCTCCATTTCGGGGTCGAAAATCTCTGCCCGCTCAACCGCCCATTTGGGTGCTTCGTTGAAAGCGCTGGGCCACGGAGGTGGTTGAAAATCGGGGGTGTTCATTTCAAATTTAGCGGATGCGTTCGGCTCCGGAATAGATATTGAACCGCTTGGGGCTGAGGAAACCCACGAGCGTCATGCCAAATTCGCGGGCGGTCAACACGGCAAGGCTGCTCGGTGCNCCAACTGAGGCGAGTGCTGGAATGCCGCCGATCACCGCTTTCTGCACGAGCTCAAANCTGGCGCGTCCACTCACGAGCAGGAGCCGTCCAGAGGCGGGAAGTTGCTCGTCGAGCAGCAATCGACCGTTGATTTTGTCCACAGCATTGTGCCGTCCGACATCCTCGCGGAGCAAGAGCAGCTTACCGGATTCGTCGAAAAGCGCCGCTGCGTGCAATCCGCCAGTTTGCGTGAAAACTGCCTGCACTTCGCGGAGCCGATCCGGGAGGCTGCGTAGCAAATCCGGNGAAAATCCGTCCAANCCCTGNGGACGCGAGGGGCACACNTCCCACACAGAATCGAGCGANTTTTTTCCACAAATCCCGCAACTGGACGAGGTGAAAACATTACGGCTCAGGCGTTTTGGATGGAACGGAGTGCCGGGTTTGAGTTCGACGATGACCANGTTCTCAGGCTGTGGTTCATGCGGATCCTCTGNACGAAACACTCGGGCCACGGTTCCCGGCTCCGGNACCAAACCTTCACTAAGCAGAAATCCCACCGCCAGTTCAAAATCATGCCCCGGAGTGCGCATTGTCACCGACACCCGAAATTGAAAGCCATCCGCCAAAATCCGCATCTCCAACGGTTCCTCCACGGCCAACTGATCGTCGAGTTCCTTGCGGACAGCGGCGGTGTGTCGCACGATTGGCGTCGTCCACACGCCTTTCGTGATGCTGTCCGGAACGGCAGGGTTTGCGCTGAGCCGGGGTTCTTCCGGAACCTCCGTTGCGTCTGACTCCAAAGCGGCTCGATCGGTTTCAAGCATGGGCATTCACTGAGAGCATAAACTGCATTTTCGTCAGCGCCCCTGCCAAACTGGATCACGCTTTTCGGCAAAGGCTCGTGCGCCTTCCTTGATGTCCTCGGAGCGGTTAACTGCCATGACGGTGGCACAGGCATCGTGGACGGCAAAGGCTTCGTTTTCCGGAACCATCTCGGTCATCCGTAAGACTTGTTTGATCGCGGGGTAGAGTAGTGAGGGGCCGTCGGCAAGCATTTCGGCAATCTCCCGGGCCTTGGCCAATCCCTGCCCCTTGGGAACGATGTGGTTGACCAACCCCCAGTGCTTGGCTTCCTCCGCATCCATCCAGCGTCCGGTCATCATGAATTCGACCGCAACGTGATACGGAACACGCCGCCGCAATTTCACNACTCCGCAATCCGGAAGCACCCCCACGTTGATTTCCGGAAGCGCAAAAGTGGCGTGTTCCTCGGCAACGATGATGTCGCAGCCGAGCATGATCTCAAAGCCACCACCACAGGCAATGCCGTTGACCGCGCAAATGATCGGCTTGTAGAGGTTGCGCGGATAGTTCAGTCCGCCAAAACCTCCGGAACCGTAGTCGGAATCCGAAGCCTCCCCGCTGACAGCGACATTCTTCAAGTCCCAGCCTGCGCAAAAGAACTTCTCGCCCTTACCGGTGAGGATGGCAAAACGCTGCTCCGGATGATCCCGGAACGCCTCCCACATGTGGTTGAGTTCGCGGCTGTCCTCGGCGCTGATGGCGTTGGCCTTGCCCTTGGAAAGCGTGACCTCTAAGATCGGCCCACGCGGATTGAGAACAAACGGTGCTTCGGCCATCCAGTTTCCTTCATACGAAATGAGCACGTCTGCGGCCACCATTTTTTACCGCAAGGACGCACAATNAGAGGGTTGCGAGCAACCCGAATCCTAGNGGCATGATGCCCCACCTTCCACAATTCTGCAAGTCTCGCATGGCGATGCCCCCTGCCAACAAAAATCTTGACGGAGCCTTCGCCTTCTCAAAGAAGAACTGGGGCAAGTCTGCGTCATTCGACGGTTCATCATCGAATACAATCGGTCATTGTGATAGTGAGCCACTACAAAAAATGTTTTGACAGCCTAAGATTGGGGGCTACTCAAATAGTGTCCGCGAGAGCAAAGTATTGATCGATCGAGGATCAAGCGGATGATCCACTCATTCGGGTATCCATTTCATCTATAAGGAGAAAAGATGAAACTATTACATTTCCTTCTCAGCGCCAACCTGAAACAGAAAAATCCGCTTCGCGAACGATTCGGAATTGACAGGCTCAAGATTCTGGGCCTGCTTGCTGTTCTTTATTCATTCGTTAAACCTGAAAAGCTGAGAATCAGGATAAAATTGAACCACTTTGCCATTAAGAGGAAAATTTATATCGAGGCTTTGAAAATCACATATGATAATCTTGAAAAGATGAGTGGGACTCAAAATCGACTGGCTTTAGTTTAGTCTAATGACACTCTGCGTAACATCGGCTGAATAGTTACGATAGGTTTTGTTCTGGATCAGCATTGAATTGTTTCGACACGATAGGCTTTTTTAGCGTTTTCAGCAAAAAGTTTTTGTTGATCCTCTCGATTATACTGACGCTCAATTAGATTGACAAAGGCTTTGTACAAACGCTCAGCATTCCAACCAAAATGATTCTCAACTGGAAAATTAGACGCGAAGAAACAGCGATCAACTCCAAACAAATCAATCACTCTGAGCACGGTTTCCTGAACTAATGAACTTTGCTCCCAATTCTTGTCAATGTAGGAAAGCATTGAAATTTTAACAAAGGTTTTTTCTTGGTCTGAAAAGGCTTTCAAACCTTCCCAGTAGACATCCTTATTTTCTGTGATATCATCAATCGTTGGGCTTCCCAAATGACCAATGATGACAGGAGTTTCCGGATGTTTTTCCACCAAACTGACAGCATCCTTGAATTGATGCGGGTTTAGCTGTAAATCAAAGGACAAGGAGTGATTTTCCAATTTGGCGTATCCTTCACGCCACCTTGGATTACTAAGCAAATCTCCGAGCTGTTTATTTCTTGGCCATGATGGTTCATGGTTGAGGATTTGCCGGATTCCTCGAACAAGGGGGTTTTCAGCCAGTTGAGCTAGGATCTTTCCGGAATCCACATCCTCAAGAGGTGCAGATGAAACAATGATATAGCAATTATTTGAGTTGCAAAATTGCTTGGAAACCCAGTTTGTTTCTGCCAAACATTCAGAAGTGAATCCATCTCCTGTGGCACCGACATGACAAACACTGACCGCCTCTACGAAAGCCCCTCCGTTATGTTCAAAATCGGAACCTGCTGAGAGCATGTCTTGTTCGTAACAATCCCAAGAATAAACGGGGTTGTCATCGGGTGCGAAAAGCTGGCTAGAATCATGCCCGGAGAGCGTATTCTCTGAGACATCCCACAGATGAAAATGTGGATCCCAAATCTCCATTCTCATTCTCCCTGTCGTTTAGCTGCTGGAGAAACCCTGTTCAGTTCCAAATCCTTGCGGTTCAACTTCAGCCCCCATCCGGGATCATCCGTCAATTTGATTTTCCCGTTTTTTGGAAGAATTTCATTCTCAAACATGTTTCCAAACACCGGAGGAAAGCTCAGGCAGTCTGTGCTGGTGTTCAGGTACTCGCAGAATGGACAGTGGGGTTGCGTGGCGACAAAGTGGTAGCTGTATGCGCCACTACCGTGAGGCACCACAGGAATGTCATATGCAGCAGCCATGGCTGAGATGCGCAACAGTTCGGTCAAACCTCCACACCACATGACATCGGGCTGGAGGATGTCAACCGAGCGGGATTCGATGAGCTTCCGGAATCCATAACGGGTGTACTCGTGTTCTCCAGTGGTCCAGCGCATCCACGGGACTCGTTCCTTGAGCAACTTGTAGCCGTCAAAGTCATCAGGATGCAAAACCTCCTCCAGCCAGTACATGCCGATCTCCTGAAGAGCGTAGGCCAATTCTACCGCATAGGGTACATCGAGAGCCATCCAGCAGTCCGCCATCAGATGAAAATCCGGGCCAACCCGATCTCGCATTTCACGGAATTGCTTCACATTGGCATTCAGACCTTCCCGGCGGTCTGCCGGACTATGAGGCAGGGGCATTTTTCCTCCGATGAATCCCGCTTCTTTGGCGACATCCGGACGGATTCCCGTGCAATAAAGTTCGATCTCATTTCGCACGGCCCCGCCGATCATTTGATAAACGGGTTCTTGCCGGAGCAGGCCCAGCAAATCCCAGAGGGCCAAATCAACGGCACTGATTGCCCAGAGCGGCACTCCCTTGCCACCGTAATACCTACTGGCCCGGAACATCTGGTCCCAGATGCGATTCAAGCTCCTTGGGTCTTGACCGACGATGAAACGCCGGAAGTGCTGCTCAATCATGTAACACGCCGGGGCGCCTCCCTGTCCAGCGCTGATTCCGATTGTGCCATCCGAAGCCTCTACTTCCACAACGATGCTCTTCATCACGTTGATCCCAAAGCTGGTGCGGGATTGTTTGTACTCCGGATAGGCAGACATGGGAGTGGCAATCAGGGTGTCCACCAACCAGTGGCCCTGTTCACGGTCGTGATAATCTCCTCCGGAACCGGCCTGCTCCAAGACAAAAGCCCGGACATCGGTGATCGTCACTTGCTTCATCATAACCTCTTCAATAATTCGGGCGATTGTAGTTCAAATCGAAGATTCTCCCGGTGGTGGAGAAAATTGCGGAAGAATAGAGCCATGCGCCCTCACCAAGCCCATGCCTTGTACCTCGCCTGTGATCGCAGCACGTCGATTTTGGAGATCAATATTTTTCATAAAATACCTGTGGTATTGAAACGTTTGAATTCAACTCGTAAGTGCAATACCCTCCGGATCAGAAAAGATTGGTTTTCTGCCCAGTACAAAACGAACACTAGGATAAGCATATGAAACTAAAAGATAAAATCCAAATGACATGGAGTAAAATACTGAAACCGCACATTCTCAAAGAGTTACACTTACGAGTTGAATTCAGGTCTTATATTTCTGAATCCAGAAATGTTTTGTGGGGAGTGTTTTGCAACACTCCCCAGACAGCAGGGTTAAGCTAGCGTTATTTTGCCGATGCTTCCACGTTATCTTTATTGTACGTGCTGAAGGGTCCCATTAACACGCGCAGTCCTTTGTCGCGGGTGGGGTCTTTTTCAATCGTGTAGTACCCCATCCTTCCGGCCTTGAAGGTTTCTCCTGCAATGCCCTCAATTTGGTTTGTGGCCAGAAGATAAGTGGCATAATAGGAAAGGTAGCCTAAATCGACAAAACTCCAGAGTGCAAACTCAGGAGCACAACCGTTCATCGTATAGCTCACCATTTCTGCCGGCAACCCAAGACCGCTCACCTTGACCTGATCGCATAACCCTTCGTCCTGCATCGCCTTTGCGGCTGAGGCAATACCGACAGTGGTCGGGGCCATGATCAACTTCAATTTCGGATGTTTGTCCAGTAAAGCCAGCGCTTGATTGTAGCTTTTCTCCGATTGATCATCTCCATAAACCAAATCTACCAGCTTAATTTTGGAATACTTGGGAGCCTTCAAAGCTTCCTTCATAGCAGCATTCCAAGCATTTTGGTTTGAGGCATCCGGTGAAGCGGAAAGCACTGCAAACTCACCACCAGAGGATCCGATAATATTCAAAGCCATATCGGCCATTACGGTTCCGGTTTCATTGAAGTCCACCTGTGCGATGAACAACTGCTCGCCATCCGAAGAGGGAATGGGCGAGTCCCAAGTCACAACCGTCATCCCCTTGGCGCGCGCCTTCTTGGCCGCAGGAGCAATCTGGTCTCCGGCATTGTTTGAGATCATAATGCCGTCCTGACCTTGTGTGGTTGCGGTGGTCAGAATTTCAATCTGACCGGCAACACTATTCTCCGGGGTTGGCCCAAGAAACAACAATTTCCCGGGGTTCCCCAATTCGGCATGGGCTTCCTTGGCACCTTCGTGCGCCTGATCGAAAACCAAGATGCCGAGAAATTTCGGCATCAAGACCAAATCGGCCTTTTGGCCTTTTTTGGCGATAGTGTGCCCCATTGCCAGGCTCCCGATGAGCATGACAAACAATGGAACGAGTGTAATCATTTTACGATAAAACATAACTTCTCCTTAATTCAGGATTGAAAAAAACTAGCTTAGAATCGACTGCTCAGTGTTTCATAGGCATTGCCTCCTTATTGCATATGAGTGATTAAATGATTGAGATGAAANTCTTTCAGTCTTCATTTTAAATCGATCTTCGGTGTTGGCTCCAAAATTCTTGTATCATTTTCTGNAGATTGGGAATCAAGACCGACAGGATTAACAAACCCCCAATAACCCCGGTTTGGACATGGCCAGTGATATTACTCAATGACATTCCGTTTCTCAAGTAAAGCACAATAAAAATGGAGAGAATAACCCCATAAATAGTACCTGAACCTCCGAAAATACTGACCCCTCCAAGTAGTACCATGGTGATGATATCCAGTTCAAAAGAAAGTCCCATATCGCCACGAACTGAACCTAAACGGGCAGCGAAAATAATCCCAGCCAGTGCGGAAATTAATCCTGATGCCGTGAATAAAAACATTTTGACTTTGGTAACGTTAACCCCGGAGTATAGAGCCACATTCTGATTGATCCCTATAAAGTAAACATAGCGACCGAGACCAGTGTACTGCAGNATGATCACAACCAGCACCAGCAAACTAAAGAATAAAAGCATCGAAAGGGGGAATGGCCCCAGCAGCGGTTGCTGACCCAAGGCTTCAAACCACGGGGGAAACACACGAATGGAACGGTCTTCAACCAGCACCCGTGCCAAGCCCCGGAANCCGATCAGCATCGCCAATGTCACAACGAGAGACGGCAGTTTGAACACAGTGATCCAGAAGCCGTTGAAGGCCCCACCCAAGGCTCCAATGATTAGGCANAAACCTAAGGCCAGTATCATCGGAGTTCCAGATTCCACCAACCAACCCAATACACAGGCAGAAAGACCCATCATCGAAGCCACTGACAGGTCAATTTCGGCATTCAGAATAATAAAGACCATGACCAAGGCAACAATGATTTTTTCGATTGACAATTCGAATATATTGATCTGGTTATCAATGCTCAGAAAAGATTCTGAATTGAGGGCGTTGACCAAGATGACCGATACTAGAATCAGGCTCAGGAACCCTTCCCAACTTCTCAATTTTTTCAAAATAGACATTAACGTTCCTTCAAGTAAATCNAGAGTTCGTTTGAGCTAGTTTTTTCAAGCGGTAGTCACGAAAACGTTTCATAATAACACTGTCGGTTGCCACTGAAGCCAGAATTAATATTCCAAGCATGGCATCTCGCCAAAATTCGCTAATCTGCAACCAGCGGATCAGGCTGTTTTCCAACAAATCGATTATAACGGCACCCAACACTGCGCCAAAAATACTTCCGGAGCCGCCAAAAATATTGACTCCTCCAACTACTACTGCTGCAACAGATTTGAGTTCAAGACCGCTTCCGGCTACCACGGTAATGTTCCCAAACCGTGCTAGGAACATGAACCCAGTCAGTCCTGCTAGTGCACCACACATAACGAAGGCCGTAAAAATTATTTTCCGGTTAGGAAAACCGGAGTTTCTGGCCGCCTCCGGATTTGAACCGACTGCATATAGTTTTCGTCCGAAGGATGTGTAGCGCAAGCTTAGTTGAAAGAGTATGACCACAACTAACATTCCTGCGACCATCAATCTTAGGTGTAAGCGTTCGTAACTCAATACATTGAANCTCGGCAGATCCAATAACCACTGAGGGAGATTGACGGTGAGTACGGTTTGGGCATCGGAATATTCAACGAGCAAAGTTCGATACAGAGCCATCGTTCCCAAAGTGACAATAATGGCGGGGATGCGACAAAAGGCCACTAGAAAACCGTTGAATCCTCCCATCAAAGCTCCAACTCCAATGGCCATGAAAATTGCAACAAGTGGGGTGATCTCATTGTTTTGAGAAAGCTGCTGACCGACAAAGTAAGCCGTGAATCCCACCATGGAACCCACTGATAAATCTATATTGCGCGTCAAAACCACCAAAGTCTGCCCAATTGCCAGCACGCCCATGATGGCAACACTCGTTGACACTCGGTTGAACAAACGTGCGTTGAGGTAATACTCGATTACAGTAGAAAAGAAAAGCAACACCACGAATATGAGCAGAAGCAAGACCAACTCCCTCAATCTTTCCGGACGTAGTTTGTGTAAGATGCCGTTCATTAAGACTCCTTGTTCTGTCCCATCGCCAAGGACATGACAGATTCCGGAGTTGCATTTTGGCTTTTCACAATTCCCATTTGCTTACCTTCCCGCATGATCAGGATTCGATCGCTCATGGCCAGCACTTCCGGGAGATCNGAGGAAATACAGATGATAGAGAGACCCTTCTCTGCTAATTCCTGTATCATCACATGCACCTCAGCTTTCGCTCCAACATCAATCCCTCTAGTCGGTTCGTCCAAAATAATGATTTTTGGTTGGGTATTTAGCCATTTACTGAACATCACTTTCTGTTGGTTACCACCGGATAATGTGCTAACTTCTTGCTCAAGCGAGGTGGTTTTGATTTGTAATCGATTTTTGAACTCATTGGCTGTTTCGTCTTCTTTCTCTTTATTAATGATTCCAAACTTGCCAAGATACCGACTTAATGACGGAAGGGTAATGTTTGAAGTGATTGACATGGGCATGGCCAAACCTAACTGATGCCGATCCTCGGTCATNTAGACGATCCCGAGTTTTTTTGCGGTTTGCGGTGAGTTAATTTTTACTGTTTCACCTTCAAGTTCGATGCTTCCAGAATCAGCAGGATTTATACCAAACATTGCCAATCCAACATCAGTGCGACGNGAACCTACAAGTCCGGCAAATCCAAGTATCTCTCCTTCATGTAACTCAAAATTAATATTAGAGAACGTAGATTCCTTGGACAGGTTTTTTACCGAGCAAATACGTTTACCGACTACTCTAGTTTTCCCTGTTGCGTAGAATTGATCTACTTCCCGTCCAACCATCTCCTTTACGAGGCTGTCCTTGGTGACAGTAGACAGCGCATTGGTAGAGATGTGCCTGCCGTCACGAAGAACCGTGATCCGGTCGGCGATTTCAAAGACCTCTTCTAATCGATGGCTGATGAACAAAAGAGCNACATTGTCTTGCTTGAGTTGCCTAGCCACACGGAATAGCTGATTGACCTCATGGTCTGATAACGAGGCAGTAGGTTCGTCCATGATGAGTACTCGAACATTCATCGAAATGGCTTTGGCAATTTCTACAGCCTGTTGTGCCGCGAGCGTCAATCCGCTTGCCGCATTGTGGACGTCAATACGGACGCCCAAATCATTGAGGATTTTTTCAGCTTCTTCATATATCTTNTTCCAACGGACAAAAAATCCCTGATTTTGATGACTGATGAAAATATTTTCTGCAACATCGAGATCAGGAAACAACAGTGGTTCCTGATAGATTGCTGCAATTCCNTAGGCTTGAGCTTCTTGAGAGTTGTTGATCTGGACAGGTTTTTCTGAAANCCTTATTTCACCTTGATCGGCCTGCTGGATACCNGTCAGNATTTTAATCAGGGTNGATTTNCCAGCACCATTTTCTCCGACAAGTGCATGTATTTCTCCTGGGTACATTTTCAACGAAACTCCATCAAGTGCTTGAGTCATATCAAAACACTTGGAGATGTTCAGCACTTCTAGAACTGGCGGATTAGAGTTTTCCAAATTATTTATTTTAAACGGTTGAAGTCTTCATTCCATGTGCCATTGCAGTGGAAGCAGAAACGGGTAATTAATTCGGGTGTCCACATCTATTTTCATTATGGGAGCCATGTATTCACCCCACTTCTGGTTGACCTCGCTTTGGTTGATGCGGGCAATGGTTTTTTCCAAATCATCAGTTTCAAAATAGCCAAACAACGTCAAGCCATGACGGAAAATCGAGTAATTTTTTACTCCGGACTCCCGTAGCATTTCAACCATTTCCGGCCAGATTTCCTCATGCCTCTTTTTGTACTCTTCCTCATATCCGGGTCTGACTTCCAGAACCCAAGCAAATGATGTGTTGCTCATCTTCATTTTCCTCAACTGAGTTCAATTATTACGAAATTTTTGATTTAAAACTATATTGGTTATGACTTGCGGACCTCCTGAATTCGGTAGATTGAATCTGGATTCTGAGGTCTGGGATAAGGCATAATCATGTCCACATTTTCACATCGTGGTTGCAGGGTGCTTATCCCAATCACGATTTTTTCTTCGTATTCTGAAAAAGCACCATAAACTTCAAAATCAACCAAGGGCCAGGCATCAGCATCAGCATATTCAAATAGTAACAGCCTGCGTGGTCGGTTTGAAAAATTCGGACTTGATCCATGTAGAGTTTTGACGTGATGAAAGCTCGCGGAACCGGCTTTACCCGTAATTTTAACAGCTGTTGAAAGATCGATCCCTTCCTTTTCCAAGTCAACAGAACCACTAAAAATCCCCTTGTAGTGGTGATTCAAAGTTTTGCCCAGATGACTTTGTGGAACCACCATCAAAGGAGCATTGTCTTCGTCAATATCGTCAATCATGATTCCCACTGCCAACAAATCAGGATTGGTATGCGGATAAAATGCCCAGTCCTGATGCCAGTTCACCGCAGAGCCTCCGTGAGCAGCTTTGATGTTGAGTTTGCTGTTCCGGAAGCGGACATTTTCTCCGAGCAGTATTTTTAACACAAGGAGTATTTTTGGGTTCCGCACTGCCCTGCTAAACACCTCGCTCTGCTTGTGTGGAACTTTAATCCGCTGCACGCGGGGGGCGGCCTCCGAGTGATCTGGTTCCAGATCGAATTTCGAGTCTGATTCCTGGTGGTTTTTTGACTGCTCCACCAGCTCATCGGTCCCCCGCTGGAATTCGGCAACTTCCGCCTCGTCAAACAGTTCATTGATTACGACAAATCCCTGACGTTGGTAGTTGTCTTTCAGTTCACTAGGATCAGCTCTCAGCATGTTACGGTTTTACTCGTTGAAATTGATTCATACATTGCTTTCAGGACTTGAATAGTTTTTGCCCCCACAACATGATCTCCGCAGTTGCGGGCTTGCCCGTCTCGGCAAAGTGTGATGAAACGGTTAATTGATTCTTGAGTGGAATAAGAGCCGTACCCCTCCCCTAGCTTCATGGATTCAATCGTATCGTTTCCATCAAAACGGCGGATTTGCAAGCGCTCTCGACCTTCTTCTACATCCAGCAATAGCATTCCCTCACTGCCGTAAACCTTGAGATCTAACTGAGGTGGACAGTGTTTCGGCAATCCCGCAGCACCGGAAATCGTTCCCGTAGCATCCTGCGTGAAGCGCAGGATGGCGGCATCAAAATAATCTACACCAGTGGGGGACTTGCCTGCTACTGCATGGATGTCCATTGGCTCTAGGCCCGTCACGAAAAACAACGCAGCCAGTGCATGGGACATCTGCCCCCACCCATAGCCACCAGCACGTTGCGGATCGGCCCATGTTGATGCCGGGGGGCGGAACAAATGTTTCTCGGTTTCCAGCATGGGTTCGCCTCCAAATAAATCCATCAACGCCGAAGACATGTGCAGCACGATGTGCTTGATCTCGCCAATCTGCCCGTCCCGGACATGATCTGCGGCCTGCTCCATGAAGCGGGTGTGGTTCAAGCCGTAAGGCGTCATCAGAATCTTTCCGGATTGTTCCACCATTTGGCTCAGATCACGGGCCTCCTGAATTTCGGTCACCATGGGCTTCTCCACCAAAACATGACAGCGATTCTCCAACGCAGTTGCCGCGTGTTCAAAGTGGTAGGTGTGTGGAGATGATACGATCACTCCATCGGGATGCTGGGAGTAAACCTCCCGATGGTTTTCCGTGACATGAGGAATCCCGAAACGGTTTTTGATGTGGTCGAGTTCCTTGGCTCCAAGCCTCGATGCTGATACCAGTTCGGCATTTGGGTTTTGTAACACATGCGGGATGTGGAACTCGCAGGCCCACCATCCAGCACCGACAACGGCAATTCGTGCAGTCTCTTTCATCGTAGCAGCTTTGTTTATGATCAAACTCCGTTCGGAGGACACCCGGGTCTCATTTTCTCTTGAGATATTATGTATGATATACTATTTTTGTAAAATGGAAAGTGCAACATTTTTTTTATAGACTGGTATCATGGGAAGGAATCTCTACGATTCCATCCCGGACTTCCCAAGGGCCAAGTATGGAGACACTGTCACTGGAAATTGAAACTCCACACCGATCGCTGGCACAGATTGCGGCTGATACGATCCGAGTCAGCATCATCCGCAAGGAACTCCGGCTGGATCAGCCGCTAACCGAGACGGCGCTGTCTCAGGCGCTTGAGATCAGCAAGACCCCGGTACGCGAGGCACTGTCACTGCTGAAGTCTGAAAGGTTAGTCGTTTCGGAAACACACAAGGGGTACCGGGTGTTTTCAATGAACCAGCAGGAACTTGTGCAGTTCTGCGAACTTCGTTTCGCGCTGGAGTCCCAAGCCTTGCGCTACGGGGTGGATCGCGACCACTCCGGACTGACGCGGCAACTTGAGCTGATTCTGGGAAGAATGGCAGACAACCAAGGAGAGTTGGAGCGCGAGAACTACTTGTCTCTGGACACTCAGTTTCACCAGGCGTTTTTCGAGGCCAGCGGCAATCGTTTCTTGACCGAACACTACAACAGCATCAACTCAATCATCGAGACGATCCGTCACTACATTTCGCAGACGAATGACGCTACGCAAACTTCCCTGAAAGACCACCGGGCGCTGGTGGAGCAGGTCGCAAACGGTCGGCTGGAGGAGGCGGTCAGGCAGTTGGAGAAGCACATTGTCAACTGGTCCCGTCGTGCTATCTTGGAACCCGTACTATTGTAACGACCACACGTTGGCAGTGTCGTCCGCGGACCGTGACGGAATGATCTTGACACAAGCGCTTAGATTGCCAGAAGGGTTAAGTGAACTGAGTCGCTGAGTCTGGGTGCAGGGGCAGGCTGAAGCTGAAACCGGAGGCGCGTTCCTGCTCGCGGTGAAATTCAAGGGCGATGCCGTGCCGGTCCAGCACATCCCACGCGACCAGCAGTTCCAACCCGAAGGTGTCTGATTCCTCCAGCTGCTGCGTCAGGAAATCCGCAAGGGTGGCTGTTTCCGGAAGTTCCCAATCCGCAGCCCCCGACAGGGCCACGAGTAGTTGCGCGGAATCCAGTCCGGACTTCCGCAGGGTGACGGTAATCTCCTCGTCAGGGTTGCGGCGTTGGACTTCTTGAAGCAGCAGCAAGGCCGCTTCCTCAAAGCGGGCGGGATCCAACTGTCCCACCGCCTGCAAACGGGGAGATGAGAACAGGCGGATGCTGGCCGTCTCTAGGCTTTGCTGGCGGGCGAGTTCCTTGAAAAAATCCAAGAGGTCGAGCCAGTCGGTTTTTGGAACCCACGGATTTTGCAGTGGTTCGGCGTGGCGCTGGAGGGTGAGGATACGTTCGGTGAGGATCAGGAGCCGATCCCGGCAGCGTTGCACCAAACCAAGGGCTTCCGGATGCATGATCCGCCCGAGCGTGGTTTCCAGTTCGGAAAGGGTTTGCATGAGCGACTGCCCCAATTCCTCCAACAATCGGAAAAGCACCGCCACGCCATGCTGACGAAGGTCGGTACCACTTGTGAGTTTGGGCGGGTGCTGCTGCGACTCCAGTTCTCCCTCAAGCTGCCGAGTCCGGGAATCAGCTTCGGCCAGCCGTTCGTCCAGTGTTTGGCGGGTTTTCTGCAACTCGCCAACCTGCTTGTCGAGCTTGTCGACTTCCTGTTGGAGTAGAACGATCTGCCGATCTGCTTCGTCTGGAAGATAGGATTCTGCCCCTTCCGCTTGTAATGCAGGGGGAAGCCTTGTTATGATTTCTCTAGACATTCTTGCATCAATTTTGACCTAACTCACCCGTGAACCCACTAACACACTCGCACAGTTTCCTCAGCCTCTTCGTGAGCAGCTTCCGGCTCTATCGAAAGCACTTCCTGCCGATGGTGCTGCTGACCGGAGTGCTGCTGATCCCGTCAATGCTGCTGAGCATCGGCGGATTGATCGAGACGGAAAGTGTCTTATTCATGCTGATGATGCACATCTTAGAAGGGGCGATGGCCCTCGGAGTGGTGGTCCTCGCCTTTCAGGGAGGAGCCTTCCCAACCCTAGGCATCCTCAACATTTTCCGCAGTCGCGTGTTTTTTGGGGCCATGCACATCGCGGTCCTGCAGTACATGCTCTTCCTCTTTGGCGTGATCGGAATGACACTGCCGTTCCCGATCAACGTGATGATGGTTTCGCTTTGGTTGTTCAGCCTCTTTGCCTTCTCACTCGCTCAACCCGTGTACATGGTGGAGCAGGTGCGGGGTTTGCCCGCCTTGGCCCGCAGTTTCCAACTCGTCCGCACCAAGCTCTCCCGGGTGTCCGGAGTGGTTGTGACCAGCACGGCGTTGCAGTTCTTGTTGATGTGGGTGCTGTTGCAGGCGTTTCTGCCGGAACTTGATTTTGAACTCAATCCCGACTCTGCCCTAGAGGTGCAGATCATCGGACTCATTCAGAATGAGGAGGTGAAACAGGCGATCCACTGGGCGAAGTACCTCACCGCCTTGTTCTTCTTCCCGTTAGCCGCACTGCTTTCCGTGCTGCTCTACTTCGACCTCGCGCACCAGGAATCCGGATTCCAACTAGAGCAGTTGGAGCAGCTTTCCCAGCGTTGGTTCGGCCCTCCCTCGCAAGCCGCCCAAACTGACCCTGAGCCGCCGGAGCATCCGGAGGGCGGGGAGCAATGAAAATCACCTCGGCGGAACTGGTCATCAGTGCCGCTGCCCCCAAGCAGTTTCCGCCCACCAAAGTTCCGGAGGTCGCCTTTGTGGGGCGCTCCAACGTGGGCAAGTCCACGCTGATCAATTCGCTCCTCAACCGCAAGAGCCTCGTCAAGACCAGCTCGACTCCGGGCAAGACGCAACTCATCAACTTCTTCCGGATCAACCAGAGTTTCCACTGCGTTGACCTGCCGGGCTATGGCTTTGCAAAGGTTCCGGAACCCATCCGGCGGAGTTGGCGGGCACTGATCGAGGCGTACCTCGCTGGGCGGGAGTCGCTGCGTGGGGTGGTGCTGATCATTGACAGCCGACAAGGGCCGACTGCGGAGGATGTCCAGTTCAAACAGTGGCTCGACGAGAGCCAGCGTCCTGTGCTGGTGGTGGCAAACAAGGTGGACAAGCTCAAGCGTAACGACCTCGCCAAGCAGAACCGGATCATCCAGCAAAAACTTGGGTTGGAGCAACCGCCACTGGCCCACTCGTCTCTCAAAAAAATCGGACGCCGCCAGATTTGGGGCGCCCTGCGACCGTGGCTTTCCTGAAACTCAGCCGGCGTTGACCAGTTCGGTCTTGGCGAAGAAGTAGGCGATCTCGATGGCCGCGTTCTCCAAGCTGTCCGAACCGTGGACCGTGTTCTNNCTTCGATGCTTTCCGCNAAATCCTTGCGGATCGTGCCNTCGGCNGCNTCAGCAGGATTGGTNGCNCCCATCACCTCGCGGTGNTTGGCAACNGCGTNTTCGCCTTCCAAAACGGTGACGACCACCGGACTCCGGGACATGAATTCGGTGAGTTCTCCGAAAAACGGGCGCTCGCGGTGAACGTCGTAGAAGCCCTCGGCTTGCTTGCGGGACATCTGGATCATCCGGGTGGCGACGATGCGCAGTCCGTTCTGCTCAAAGCGTTGTAGGATTTGGCCGACGAGATTGCGCTCCGTGCCGTCGGGTTTGATGATTGAGAAGGTTTGTTCCTTGGCCATGATGTTTGGTGTTGAGGTGAGAGATTAAGAAATGAAGGCNCAGAAATTANGCAGGAGTCGCAACCCNGCATCCTGACTTTTTTCAGGATGGAACTGCACGCCCCAAACGTTCTGCTTGCGCACCACCGAGGTGAAACGGATGCCGTACTCGGTTTCAGCGAGCGTGGTTTCCGGTTCGTGGGGAATCATGTGGTACGAGTGGACGAAGTAAAAATGGGCGCCGTCCGCAATCCCGTCCAGCAACGGATCGGCTTTCCGTGACTCCACCTGATTCCAGCCGATCTGCGGAATCTTGAGATCATGCCGAAAGCGCTGGACCCGTCCGGGAATCCAGCCAAGTCCGGGATGGAGGCCATCCTCCTCGCTCTCGTCGAGCAGGAGTTGCGAACCCACGCAAATGCCGAGCAAAGGCGTTCCCGCTTGCATCCGCTCGCTCAGCACGTCCAGCATTCCGGAACCCCGCAGCCGTTCCAGTGCTGGTGCAAACGCACCCACGCCCGGAAGCAGNATGCGCTCTGCGGTTTGCAACGGCTCTGGGTCACGGACCACAACGCATTCCACCCCAAGGTGATCGAGGGCATTCTTGAGGTTTGCGAGGTTGCCAACGCCGTAATCAATGATGGCAGTTGTTGCCATCTCAGAGCGTTCCCTTGGTGGAGGTCACGGTCTGCCGCCGGGGATCACGCTCCACCGCCTGACGTAGTGCCCGTGCGAGTGCTTTGAACAGCCCCTCGCACTGGTGATGATCGTTTGAGCCATAAAGAATGGCGAGGTGCAAAGTACTTGCCGAGGTGAGCGCGAAGGACTTGAAAAAATGCGGGATCAACTGGGTGTCCCATTCGCCGATCGCAGGTTGGGTGAACTCACCCTGAAAGACAAACTCCGGACGCCCGGAGAGGTCGATCACGCAGCGTAGTAGCGCCTCGTCCANGGGNACGTAGGCGTGTCCAAAACGCTNGATGCCCTGCTTTATCGCCTAGTGCCTCCCGGATNGCCTGACCGAGCGCGAGGGCGATGTCTTCTGTGCTGTGGTGTCCATCAATGTGCAGGTCGCCTTTGCAGCGCACTTCAAGGTCGAGCAACCCATGGAACGTAAGCTGGTCGAGCATGTGATCGAGAAAGCCAAGGCCCGTGTTCACGTCCGACTTTCCGGTGCCATCAAGATTGACGCACACCCGGATTTGAGTCTCCTTGGTGTTGCGCTCAACCGTGGCGGTTCGTTCCGAGTTCATTTCCTCCCTCATCTCAGCGTCCTCTGCGGTGAGTTGCTTAGAAGTGATACAACACCCGAGCGGCAGTGTGCGTGATCATTTTTGTGATGCCCGGTGCAGTGCTGTGGTCATCGTAGGCAAAAGCGTGACCTGCCAAAAACAGGTTGATGTCAATGTGAGCCTGAACATGCGGAGTGAGCTTGAAGGAGAAGGTGTTGTCCCACTCAATGCCAATGTCCTTCACCGAATTGCCTTTGGTGTTCGTGACCGCAAGGTTGCGCTTGAGTTGGTAGAGGCCAAAGCGGTAGCTAAAATCCTCTTCCGGGATGTTGTAGCGGTAGCGAAGTCCGGTCATGCGGGTGTTGTTGATTGAATGTCCAAGTCCGGTGCCGCTGTTCAAATTTGTACTGCCGCCGTTGAAATAGAACTGGGTGCCCCCGTAGGAACCGGGCATGATCTCGAAGTAGCCCTTCAAGGTACGAGCATGATTGGCCTGCGTGTCGCCNAAATCCTCGTCCCCACTGGCGTAGAGGAAGACTAGCGTGGTCGCTTGAATGTTGTCACGGTAAGTCAGTTCCAGTTCGGCGGCCCGGCCCGTCAACTTGTATGACGTCAGGGTTTGCCGCTGGTTGTACTTGTAGTAGCGGCGGTTGCCGAAGTTGTTGACTAGATCGAGGTAGAACTCAAAATTCGGAGTCTCCCAAAGCAACCGCAACCCAAAGTACTCCTGCCCGTGCGCGTGGTAGAAGAGCGGGGTGTAGTCACTCCCCTTGTTCCAAACGGCGTACCCGGGCCAACGATTGGCGGCAGTCCAAGAACTAGGCACGGTCATGTTATCCGGGAGACTGCGGGGCACGTTGTTGAGTCCCACCGGAATGTCGTGTTCGGTGTACTGGATCCGGAAGAGTTCCGCACGAAGGATGTTGATCGGCTTCCCGTTGGCATCGACCTCGTAGAAAAACGGATAGTCGAGTGAGAGGTAGTAGAGCCAATCGCCTCCGGCACTGGCAAGCCGCATGCCGCCCAATTGGTAGCACCACGTTCCGGCTCGACACTCCGGTTGCGAAATGCCGGTGAGGACACCATTGAACACTTTGCCGCGTCGGTCTCCGATGTTGACCTCCTGCTTGCCGAAACGGAGCGTGTTGCGCGGATTGAACTTGAGGTCGAGGTACACCTGCCGTGCCGAAACTGAAGCCTCCTGTCCATCCGCGCCTTGTGCCCAAGTGCTGCGGTTGCGACGTAAGTTGGCGTTGTGCCAGGGACTTTGCCCGGTGGCAAGTTCCAAGTTGAGCGTGGAGGTCCGGTGAACCGTGGACTTGAGGTGCAGCCGCAGATCGTGATCCATCGCCACANCTTCGGGTGTGTTGCGCCCCGGCAGACTTGCCGGGAAACTGCTACCCTGAATCGTGCTCATGCGGAAGCGGTAATCCCCGGAAAGCTCCACTCCAGGCGAGAACATGAGTTTTTCCTCGCGCTCCTCGTAATCCCCGCGCTCCAGCGGGATGAAGTTGGTTTGGGCAAGGAGGGCAAACGGGAGGGCNCAAAACAGCAGCGCCAGCGTCAGTCGATGAAGGATTCCGGACACGAAAGCAGGAAAGTGAGTGGGCAGAAAGCGATGATTTGGCGACAACTTACGGTACAGAAGTAAACTTACAAAAAATACGGGATTTGCTCCGCAGGTTCAAGTGCTTTCGCNNAGCTGCCCACGCCGAGGCCAGCAGGNCAGCAAGATCTTTAAGGGGTTGGNCGTTTGNGTGCTGCGCGGTAGAGTTTGAGATACTTGCGGGCGGAGGCGGTCCACGAGAAGCGTTTGCGCATGGCCCGGCGTTGGAGGGTGCGCAGGTGCGGGCGACGGTACTGCCACGTTTCCAGCACCCAATTGAGCGTGCCCAGCAGGGCTTCTGAAGTGGGGTCGTGGAAGACGAAACCAGTGCCGTCCCCNGAGTTAGGATTGTAGTTGACAACNGTATTCTTNAGACCTCCCACTGACCGGACGATGGGCAAGGTTCCGTAGCGCAAGCTGTAGATCTGATTNAGGCCGCAGGGTTCGTAGAGCGAAGGCATGAGGAAAAAATCAGNCCCCGCCTCNATGAGGTGGGCGAGCGGGTCGTTATAGCCGTGAAGCCAGCCCAGCCGTCCGGGGTGGCTTGCTGCCAGTCGGTCCAGTGCTTGCCGGAGGTGCTCGTCGCCGCTGCCCAGCAGCAGCACCTGAAACTCAGGAAGCGCAGCGGACGCCAACCACTGCTCCAAGGCCGGAAGCAGGTAGCCAAAACCTTTCTGTTCCGTGAGTCGGCTCACCATGCCAAAAAGCGGCACCTCCGGTTTTTCCGGAAGCCTAAAGCGCTGTTGCAACGCTGCTTTGCAGGCTCGTTTTCCGGAGCGGTCCTTGAGGGAGTAGTTCGTGGGCAGGTGCGGGTCGGTTTCCGGATTCCAACTCGACTCATCGACACCGTTAAGAATGCCNGCCAAATCNGCCTGCCGACGCTGNAAATGGACGTGCAAGCCATGTCCACCTAGGGGTGTGAGCAATTCCTCCGCATAACCCGGACTCACCGCGTTGAGTTTGTCGGCAAGGGNGATTCCGCCCTTGAGCAGATTGAGCTGCCCGTGTTCCTCGAACACCTCCTGATTCCGGAACTCCGCCGGAATGCCCAGCGNAGCAGCCTGANTCATGGGAGCGTGCCCCTGATACCCGGCGTTGTGCAGGGTCAGCACACTGCGAGTCTTGCGCCAGCGAGCATCTGAGTCACGTCGCTGCCGCAGGTACAGCGCACCGGTGGCGGTGTGCCAGTCGTGCAAGTGCAGAATGTCCGGAATCCAGCCCTGCGCCTCGCACCACGCCAGTCCTGCNGCTGCGAGAAAACCNAATCGGAGNGCGTTGTCGAGGTAGGCACTCCCCCCCTCATCGTAAAAACCCGGACGCTGGAAGAACTCCTGATGCTCCAAGAAATGAAGAGCCACGCTGGCGTCTGCTCCGGAACCTCCGGAAACGAGCGTGGTGCCCCAGACTTTTCCGGCAAGCAGGCGTCCGCCTAGAGACACAGCCAACGTGGGCTGCACGACCGTGAAATCCTCTTGTCCAGACACGGAGGCGTAGAGCGGAGTGAGGATGCGGACCTCGTGTCCGAGCGCGGCGAGCGCAAGNGGCAGGGCGTGGCAGACATCGGCGAGTCCGCCTGTTTTTGAGAAACCCGCGACCTCGCTGCACACGAAGGCCACACGCAACGGCTTACTCAACGACGGNTCCTTTGGGGATCACAACAATTCCACCCTCAGAGACATGGAAGCGTTTCCGGTCTTTTCCCAGATCAAAACCGATCTCCGCTCCGGGCGCGACGTGCACATCTTTGTCGAGAATCGCCCGCCGAATTTTCGCGCCGCGTCCGATGTCGACACGATCCATGATCACCGATTCCTGCAAGTGACAGAAGCTGTGGACGTGGACACTGTAGCCAATCACGGACTGCTCCACGAGCGAACCGCTGATGATACTCCCGGAACTGACGATGGAGTTGATGGCATGTCCGGTGCGCAGGTCGCTGAAGTGGACGAACTTCGCGGGCGGTAGCGGCGGGTGGTAGGTGTAAACCGGCCAATGCTCATTGTAGAGATTGAACTCCGGGTCGATGCCAACCAAATCCATGCTCGATTCCCAGTAGGCGTCGAGGGTGCCCACATCACGCCAATAGCCCTTCTCATGCGGCCGCACTCCCGGAATGTGGTTGCGGGCAAAGTCATAGACGAAGACCCTGCCTTCCGGATACAGCTTCGGGATGATGTCGTGTCCAAAATCGTGTTTGCTGTCCTCGCGAGCAGCGTCCGCCCGTAGTTCCCGGACGAGTGTGTCGCACTGGAAAATGTAGTTGCCCATCGAGGCCAGCACCCGATCGGGACTGCCTGGAATCGTGGGTGGGTTGGACTTGGGTTTTTCGACGAAACCGACCATACGCCAATTGTCGTCAACCTCGATGACTCCAAACTGAGCAGCCTCCTCAACGGGCACCGGAATCGCCGCCACGGTCAATTCTGCGCTGTTGCGGTTGTGAAAGCTGAGCATCTGGCGGATGTCCATGCGGTAAATGTGGTCGCCACCAAACACGCAGACCTGCTCCGGGTGGAGGTCTTCGATGAGGTTCATATTCTGGAAGATCGCATCGGCGGTGCCCTCGTACCAACGCTTGCCGGTGCGCATCTGTGCGGGAATGGGATCCACATAGTGATCCAGCACCCCGGACACCCGCCAGCCTTGCCGCAAGTGTTGCATGAGTGAGTGCGACATGAACTGCGTGAGCACGAAAATCCGGTGCAACCCGGAGTTGACGAAGTTGCTCAGCACAAAGTCGGCGATCCGGTAATTGCCACCGTAGGGGACAGAGGGCTTGGCCCGCTCATGCGTGAGCGGCGCAAGGCGAGTGCCTTCGCCTCCGGCAAGAATCATGGATAACACTGGAATCATGCGGCTCCTTGAGTTGGGACGTGTGATCGGTGGCCGGTTTTTCTGCCTTTTGCCTGCTTTCTAGCTTTGAGCGCATTTCGCGGGTATGGCCTGCGCCTACGACTCCTGAGNTCTAAATTCTTTCAGCCTACCACGCCTACCGCCTAAACTCCTAATCTGTTGTCCACACTCCGGATGTGCTATGCTGGCATATCCAACACGCTTCCTCCGAATTCAAGATGCCTGCGCCCCACCCGATTAAGACACTTGGCCCCTGCCGGNTTGCCTCCCCCCTGCCGCTCAACCGCGATCCCAAAGCTCGGGACTTTCGTTTTGTCGAGGACGGCAGCGTGGTTTTGCACAGCGTCCGCGAGGCGCTAGGCACTACCGAGCCGTCTCCGCCCTTTCAGATGGCTGGTCCTTGCGCCGACATTTTCTTCGACCCGCCCAAGGTGCATGTGGGCATCGTCACCTGCGGCGGGCTGTGTCCCGGCATCAACAATGTCATCCGCACGCTGGTGATGCAACTCCACCACAACTACGGGGTGCGCAACATCCACGGCTTCTGCTACGGTTTNCAGGGNTTCATCCCCAAGTACGGACATGAGGTACGCAACCTGACCCCGGAATCCGTCAAGAACGCCCACAACCTCGGAGGCAGCATCCTCTCCAGTTCGCGGGGGCCGCAGGAAATCAGCGAAATCGTGGANTGCCTCNACCGCAACAGCATCCGTGTGCTCTTCGTGATTGGCGGGGACGGCACCCTGCGCGGAGCGCACAGCATCGCTGAGGAGGTCGAGGAACGNGGGCTCAAAATCGCAGTGGTCGGCATCCCNAAGACGATTGACAACGATATNCCCTTCTGCGNGAAAACCTTTGGTTTCGAGACGGCCTTTTCCAAGGCGATAGAAGCGGTGCAGTCCGCGCACTCGGAAGCTTATGGCAACCACAACGGCATTGTCATCATCAAGCTGATGGGGCGCGATTCCGGATTCATCGCCGCGAACACCTCGCTCGCCTGCCCCGATGTCAACTTCGTGTTGGTTCCGGAAGTGCCCTTCACGCTCAAGGGCGAACGCGGGCTGCTGAAATCGCTGGAGCAGGCGATGAAGAAAAAACGCTTGGAGGGGCGCCATCCGCACTCTGTGATTGTGGTGGCCGAAGGCGTGGGGCAGGACTTGATGGGCAACACGGGCGAAGAGCGCGATGCCTCCGGAAACGTGCGCTATCGGGACATTGGGGAATTTCTCAAGCACGAGATCAAGCAGCACTTCGCGGAGAGCGATCCGGTCAACGTCAAGGTGATCGAACCGAGCTACCTGATCCGCTCGCTGCCCGCCAACGCGCACGACGCGGTGTTCTGCTATTACCTTGCTGACCACGCGGTTCATGCTGGAATGTCCGGAAAGACCGACCTGATGATCGGCTACTGGAACGGCCACTTCACGCATGTCCCGCTCGCTCTCGTTGCGCAGCACACCAAGCGCATTGATCCCAACAGCGACTTCTGGCGGCTCGTGCTCTTTTCCACCGGACAACCCCGCGACATGTGCTCCCCGGAGTAAAGATGAGGGCTTGCGGTTTTTCTTTCCAAATTGATGCCCATCACCAGCCATCCTGACGAAGCCCGCACCTTGATTCACTCTGGGGGTGCTGATGCCCTTGACCAGTGGATGTCTGGGTTGGTGAAACAGGAGTTGTTGTCTTTCGCCATGACCGTGATTGTGCGCCCGGATGGCATCGGTTACTGGCGCTGGTGCGGCTTTGCCAATCCTGCCCAAGNACTTNCCCCTGCTCCGGACACGCTGTTGCGNGTCTATTCGATGACCAAACCCGTGACGNCGCTGACTGCCCTGNTGCTGGAGGAGCAGGGCTTGCTCGACCTACTGGCTCCAGTGGAAACCTTGATTCCGGAGTTGGCCAACTGGCGGGCGCTGAACCATCCCACAGCCGAGTTACAGGACTGCACTCTACTGGGATCCGGCCCCACGCTTTTGCAACTGCTGACGCACACCTCCGGGATTTCCTACGGTGCTGCAGAGGGTTCGATTTTGGATCAAGCCCTTGCTCAGCAAATGTCCCGGAACTGTTCGCTTGGGGGATTGCTCGAAACCTTGTCTGAACTGCCGCTTGTCTTTCCTCCGGGGACAGCGTGGCGTTACGGGTATGGTGTGGATTTGGTGGGTATCGCGCTCATGCGAGCCACAGGGAAACCCTTGGGGCAAGTCATGGACGAGTTGATTTTCCAGCCCCTCGGCATGGGGGACACCGGATTTGAAGTTCTGAGTTCAGAAGCAGGACACCTCGCCGCCCTTTTCCAATCGGAAGTGAATGGGTGTTTAACGGAAATCACGGTGGAGCCACCCCTCGGCCCTCGGGTTGGCGGTTCTCGAGGCCGTGCAGAGGGAGATCACTGGGGAGGTTCCGGATTGGCGTCAACGCCTGCGGACTGGCTGAAATTTGCGGATCTGCTGCGGGCCGCACACTCCGGAAAAGAAACCGCCATCGCACNCCCGGAACTTGTGCGGCGCATGGCCACCAATCAACTTCAGGGGGACATTGCCTCGCTGCTCCCTGAAGGCCCGGCAGGATTCCGGGAGTGGATGCCGTTTGCAGGGCTTGGGATGGGATGCGGCGTTTGGGTGGTGACTGACACGCAACGACTCGACTGGGAGTCCAATCCGGGTGAGTTCGGCTGGGGCGGCATTGCCAACACCGTTTTCTGGATCGACCCCGTTGCCGATGCCGCTGTGCTGTTCTTCACCCAAGTGATGCCCTCCAGCCGACTCGGCCTCCGGGACGAGTTGCACCAACTTGCCGCCAAATGTCTGCGCTGAATCTGCTCAAAGTTTGACGGGTTCCAGCCCACACCAGTTGGCAACAAAGAGGGCAATCGTGCCCGTCACCCGTTGAAGTGACGTGAGGCTGACGCGCTCGTCAAAGGCGTGAATGTCGTGGGAAACAGGCCCGTACACGAGGCAGGGGCAGTCGTCATACAACACGAACACACGCCCATCGAGATACCCCGGCGTCACAAAGGATTCCAGACTGGAGCCAAAGCTGGCCGCGTGAGCCTGCCCCAGCACTTGCTCTGCGTCACTGCCCTCTTCCAGTACATAGCCCCGCGCAAAGAACCCGTTGTACTCGACCTCCGGAGGATTTTCGGAGAGAAAGGCATCGCCCAGGCTTTTTTTCTGTAGGCAGGCTTCGATTTCCTGTGCGGCATCACGAGGATCAACTCCGGGATAAATCGCCGCCCGTACATCCAGAGTACACCACGCCGGTACCGACGAAGCCCAGTCACCACCCGCTATTTTGCCGACGTTGATATTGATGGGATGGTCGAGGTCTGCAAAATACCGATGCTCGGCCCGCCGTGTGTTCCACTCTGCTTCCAATTCCTTGAGTGCTCCCATCAGCGTGTACGCCGCTGCAATCGCGTTAGAACCGCGCCCCGCTTCGCGTACATGAAAGGGGCGTCCACGCACATGCACCCGGAACCAAATCACTCCGGCATTGGCCCGCACCAGCATGTTCTCTTCCGGCTCTGGAATGAGAGCCGCCTCCGCACGGTAACCACGCAGCAGTGCAGACAGTGCCCCGTTGCCTGTACATTCCTCTTCGGTCACGGATTGCACATGCACTTTGGCGGACGGTTGGAAACCCAAACTCCGCAGGGCGTCCAGCGCAAAGACGTTCGCGCAGAGTCCGGCTTTCATGTCCGCCCCACCGCGTCCGTACAGCCAATCGCCGACTATGTATGGATCAAATGGTGGGCGCGTCCACATCTCCAGTGGTCCCGTGGGCACCACGTCAATGTGGCCGTTGAGGATCAGCGAACGCCCTTTGGCCGCGGTGGGATGATGGGTGCCGACGACGTTGAGCGCATTTGTGTAATCGACCTTGACGGGCGAAAAACCCGGATGGTTCTCAATCTCGGAAACGTCAATCGCCCAGCGGTCCATCTCGTAACCCCGCGTTTTCAGGGCATCGTAGAAGACGTTTTGGGCGGTGTGTTCCTGTCCTCGCAACGAGGGGTGGCGCATCAAGTCCATCGTGAAGCCGAGTTGGGTCTCGAAGCCCGCGGTCACCGCATCGAGGATTTTTTGGGAAAGGTCGGCGTTAATCGGCCCGGAGGGAGAGTCGTTTGCCATGTCTAGACAGGATCGCGGGAAAGTGCGTGGGTGGAGCAGGACACGCAGCCGCCCCAGTAGCTCACATGGTCGTACTCAATCTCGATGGGTTCCACACCCCGTTTAGCGAGTTCGTCACAAACCCTTCCCAAGCCGGAAGGAATGATGTAGCGTTGCGCGTCCAAGCTCACACCGACTGTGGCAAACGCTGTGGCTTCGGCCTCGCTGAGTTCAATCACATCCCACTCCTTGAGGGGTTCCGGAAGTTCGCACAGCAGTTCTTCCCGATGCAGTAGG
Organism: Deltaproteobacteria bacterium; assembly: GCA_002707655.1. The sequence continues at coordinate 2,736 of PANO01000006.1, read as the reverse complement.
AGCAATCCTTCCCGGATCAGCACCATGATACCGAGCAGGTGCAGGATGGTGCCCTTCATCGGCATTGGATGCACCTCGTAGCCCAAGGGCGCAACGGTGTTCCGGAGCCATTCGGTTCCGGCGCGGTTTGTCGCAATCTCCGATTCCCCCACAAAAAGATGATGTTTGTAACACACGATGTCTCCCCCTTCGAGATAAGGTCCGGGGCCGTCGTGTGAGGGCGAAAACGGCAGGGCAGGCGGCATCACGATATGGCGTGTTTCGGGGTCTGCCGCCAACAGCGGTGCCACGATTTCCCGCAAGGGAAACACTTCCTTGCGGCGATAGGCACGTCGGAGATTCACCTCAAGGTAGGTCTTGCCTACCGTGAATACTGGATCCGCCGGATAGAGCAAAGAAGCCCCCGGTTGCAACTCCGCCAAATAGCTGCGCTCTTCTTCGGTGTAGGGACGCGGGCGGTAAACCGTGACTCCGTGTTTTACGTAAAGCGCGGCGAGGCTGTCCAACTGCTCGACGGTTTTTTCCCAACGCACCGGCATGGCGGTGCGAATGTCCAATGGCTGATCGCCACAGGCCTTGAGTGCCGCCTGCACTTCGTCGTTGTAGTGATGCAAAGACGGGTTGAAGGGCGGCAGGGACAGCCCCTCGGCACTGCCGACAATAGCGGTCCGCAACACGCCGTAATCGGTGTAGGCTCCAAAAGTAGACATTGTGGTTTGTCGAAAGTTTTTTTTACAACAGAGATGCAGAGGGCACAGAGAAAACAATCCTCAGTGTTCTCCGTGTCTCTGTGGTGAATGGAAAGGCGACTGCCGAAACAGCCGCCTTCTGTTGGAATGGTGAGGCAGGAATCAGCCCATCCACCAACGCTCGGAGTTCTTGTGTCCGTCGAACTCCCAGTTGGAAGCAACATTGGCCGCACGCTTGACGTTGCTGGTGCTGGCGTGTCCGTAAGCGGAGAAGATCGGAATGATCACGCTGCAATTGTCATGGACGATGCGCTGCATTTCCACATACATTTCGCGGCGTTTGGCATCATCCAACTCCGCCCGTGCTTGCACCAAGAGTTCTTCAAACTTTGGATGGACGAAGTTGGTTTCCGACCAGCCCGTGGCGATGGCTTTTTCGGAATAGACTTGGCTGAACATCCAGTCTTCTGTGGGACGTCCCCCCCAGTAGGAGGCCACCCAAGAATCCTTGAGCCAAGTGTTCGACCAGTAGCCATCATTGGGCTTGCGCACGACCTCGATATTGATGCCTGCCCCACGTGCGGTTTCCGCGAAGAGCACTCCGGCGTCATCCGAATCCTGAAATGCAGTGTCTGCGACCGAGAGCTTCAGATTGATCTCGGACAGCCCCGCTTTCTTCATGTAATACTTGGCCATGTCGAGGTCATACTCGCGCTGCGGAATTTCGGAGTCCGAGGCGCGGTAGCGGTTGGCTGGGCCGATCGGGATGTCGTTGCCCAATGCCGCGTGTCCAAACCAAATCTTGTCCAGCCACTCCTGGCGATTGATAGCACTTTTGAGCGCCATCACCAAGTTGTTGTCGCCAAACGGATCGCGGTCGCTGAGCATCGGCAGGGTGCAGTGCTGGTTGCCGTTGGTGAAGAAGACCTCGATTCCCGGCTTGCTGCCCAAGCGCCCAGCGGTGCTCAGATTCGGAGCCGTGATCACATCGAGTTCCCCGGTGACAAGCCCGTTCTCCCGTGCAGTGACGTCGGCAATAAAGAGCGTCTCCACCGAATCGAAATGTGCCCGTCCGGACTTCCAGTAATTGGCATTGCGCGAAGTCAGGGTGCGCACCCCCGGATCGTAGTTCTCCAGCTTGTAACCCCCGGTGCCAATACCGGACTGCCAGTCAATCGAACCGTCTGCGTTGGCGGGACAAATGCCAAGGTGGTAATCCGTGAGCAGAAAGGGAAAGTCGGCGTTGGGACCTTCAAGTTTCATGACCACCTTGTTCTTACCGTCGGCCTTGATCTCCTTGATTTGCGCGACAATGCCCTTGGCGCCGGACTTGGTTTTCTCGCCCAGATGGTGCTGAATGGACGCGACCACGTCGTTGGCTACCAACGAGCGGCCATTGTGGAATTCAACGCCCTTGTGCAGATTGAAGACCCAATTCTGACCGTCTGAGGTGTCCCATGACTCGGCGAGTTCCGGAATCAGTTGGTTGTTCTCGTCAAGCTCGGTGAGATTGTTGCGCAACTGCCCCATGCCCACATTGATCATGTAAGAATCAAGGAACGTCGCGGGGTCGAGCCGGTCGCTTGTGGACCCCCCGGTGAGTGCTTGGCGCAACGTTCCGCCTCGTTGCGGAGAAGCCGCCAGCACCGAGTCTGACAGAGTTAGCGCCGTTGGCAGGGCAACGCCGACCGCCAAGGCGGAGCGCACAAAGTCTCTGCGCGAGAGACGGCCTTGGGCCAGCTTTGTTTTCAGAGCGTTGATTTCGTTCATGGTATCCATTTCGTGGAAGGTTACGGAAGCATTCTCAAAGGAACACCCTCTTAGACCAAAATCCCAACCAAGAAGCAACCAAAAAATTTTACGAATTCTGGAACAGACTGCAAATACCTTGAGAAATAACCATTGGAATGTAAGAACACAAGGCAAGCTCCGACATTGAGGTAAAATCCCTCATTTCGGAAAGTTGACATGAACTCACAAACCTTTGTGCCCAAATCCCTGCAACGCCCGTGGCTGGTGTACTTGCTGCTGCTCTTGCCGCAAGTGG